>NZ_JBSGAI010000034.1:0-125118 GCF_053600695.1 Amycolatopsis sp. NPDC005003
GGGCTACACCCCGAGCCTGGTCCGGGACGCCCTCATCACCAAGATCCAGACACTGCCCGAGCAGCTGCGGCGGTCGCTGACCTGGGATCAGGGCAGTGAGATGCACCTGCACGGCCAGGTCACCGCGGCCACGGACATGCCGGTCTACTTCTGCGACCCGCACGCCCCCTGGCAACGCGGCACCAACGAAAACACCAACGGGCTGCTGCGCCAGTACTTCCCCAAAGGCACCGACCTCTCGGCCCACACCGCTGAACACCTCGACACCGTCGCGGTCGAACTCAACGACCGGCCCCGGATGACCCTCGACTGGGACACCCCAGCCGAACGCATGACACAGTTGCTCGGCACCACCCACCAGCAGCGGTGTTGCAACGACCGCTAGAAACCGCCCTCTCCGGGGGCGTCCCCAGGTCCAGTCTATCGCCGCAGGCCGACAAGCCTGGCCGTAACAGCGTTTCCGGCTCCGGCTGTCCACATCACCCTTCCGGCCTCCACAGGCGGTTCCCTAAACGCTGGTCGCTGACATACCCTCGGTATGTCCCCTCAGTGTGGAGGTACGTTTGAACGCCCCGAACGCCATCGGCCGGATCGAGATCGTGGCCGCTCCCGAAACTGTGTACGCCCTGGTCAGCGATCCCGGGCAGCTGGCAAGTCTCGCCGAGGAGTACGCCGGGCACCGGTGGGTCGGGGGCGCTGACGGGCCCGTCGTCGGTGCGAAGTTCCGCGGGCGCAACCAGCGCGGCCGGCGGCGGTGGAGCACCCTCTCCACCATCACCGATGCCGAGCCCGGGCGGCGGTTCGGCTTCGAGGTCACCTCGGTTGCCCGGCTGCCCGTTGCGCGCTGGCAGTACGACTTCGAGCCGGTCGGGGATGGCTGTGTCGTCGTCGAGAGCATGTGGGAACGGCGGCCGGCCTGGTTCAGGGTGCCGACGTCGACCGTTACCGGGGTCTGGGACCGGGCTCAGGCGAACACCGCCAACATCGCCGCCACCCTGGCCCGGCTGAAGTGGGCCGCCGAAGCTAGTCGATGAAGCGGGACCAGAACGGTATGTACCGGGGGCCGTCCGGTGGGGCCGTGCTGATTCCGCCCGTCGCGAACTCGCGGTGCAGGTAATCCCGCAGGTCGGAGCCGTAGACGATGATGTCCGTCTGGTACACCGACAGCACTGGGTAACCCACCGCGCCCGGCATGCCGGGCAGGTACCGGTGCCCGCACACCGGCACCAGCTGCGGCACGTCGGCCAGGCGGCGCCGGGCTTCGCGGACCGCGTCCTCCGGGCCGACCGGGCGCGTGCCCCAGTCCGGCAGCCAGAAGCCGTTGTGCTCGACGTCGTACAGCACGCCGTCGACCGGCCATGCCAAACGTTTGCGCAGCTGCTCCGCGTTGCCGCAGCGCCAATCCGGCCAGCGGTCGCCGATCGGGACGCCCGCGGACAGGAACGTCCGGTGGTCCGCGGCGAAGCGGAAACCGAACCGGCGCTCGACGTCGTCGAGCTCGGTTTCGCTCAGCCCGGGACGCACGGGTTCCCGGAGGTTCTCCTGCAGGTGCCGCGCCTCCTCCGGGGTGAGGGCGCCGGCCGGCTGGACGGGTGTCATGGCCCGAAGCCTAAGCGGCGGCTCACCCGCCCGCGCGTCCTTTTTCGCGCCGACCTGGAGACCCACGTCCGGGTGAGTTTGTTCTCTCATCGGGGCGGACCGCGGAACAGAGCGTGAGCGCGTGTAGTTCACTCATGCCGTGACTTCTCCACGACCGCAGAGCCGCGTGCGCGCCCCCGAGCTGCGCGGCGACGTCTGGCTGAACACCGGCGGCCGCCCGCTCACCCTGGCCGAGCTGCGCGGCCGCGTCGTGCTGCTGGACTTCTGGACCAGTGGCTGCATCAACTGCCTCCACGTGCTCGACGAGCTGCGGCCGCTGGAGGCCGAGTTCGCGGACGTGCTGGTCACCATCGGCGTCCATTCGCCGAAGTTCCTGCACGAGGGCGAGCGCGCCTCGATCGAAGCCGCGGTCCGCCGCTACGAGGTGCACCACCCGGTGGTCAACGACCCCAAGATGGAGCTGTGGTCGCAGTACGCGGTCCGCGCGTGGCCGACGCTGGTCGTCGTCGACCCCGAGGGGTACGTCGTGCACGTCGCCGCGGGCGAAGGGCACGAAGAAGCGCTTCGCCGCGTCATCGCGGACCTCGTGACGAAGCACGAAGCGAAGGGGACGCTTCGGCGCGGCGGCAGCCCGTACGTGCCGGTCGAGGAGCAGTCCGGCGAGCTGCGGTTCCCGAGCAAGGCCGTCGCCACCGCCGAGGGGCGCGTCCTGGTCGCAGACACCGGGCACCACGCGATCGTTGAGTTCGCTTCGGACGGCGAGACCGTGATCCGCCGCTTCGGCAGCGGGGCCCGCGGGGGCCAGGACGGTCCGTTCGACATCGCGACCTTCACCGAGCCGTCGGGTATTGCGCTGCTGCCGTACGACATCGCCGAGCGCGCCGGTTACCACGCCGTCGTCGCCGACACGGCCGGGCACCGGCTGCGCGGCCTCGACCTGATCACCGGCGAAGTGACGACGGTCGCCGGCACCGGCGCCCAGTGGCGCAGCGGGCCCGACTCGGGCAAGGCCGCCGAGGTCGACCTCACGAGCCCGTGGGACGTCGCCTGGTGGGGCCCGGCCGGCGGGGTCGTCGTCGCGATGGCGGGCAACCACACGCTGAGCGTGTTCGACCCGGTCGGCGGCATGATTCGCCGCTTCGCCGGGACCACTGTCGAGGGCCTTCGCGACGGCGACGTCAGCGAAGCGTTCTTCGCGCAGACGTCCGGCTTGGCCGTGGACGGCGACAAGCTGTGGCTCGTCGACGCGGAGACGTCGGCGCTGCGCTGGATCGAGCCCGACGGCGAATCGTTCACCGTGCAGACCGCGATCGGCGTCGACCTGTTCTCCTTCGGCCACACCGACGGCCCGGCCGACAAGGCGCTGCTCCAGCACCCGCTGGGCCTGGCCGTGCTGCCCGGCGACAAGATCGCGATCGCCGACACGTACAACGGCGCTGTCCGCCGCTTCGACGTCTTCACCCGCGAGGTGACCACGATCGCGACCGGGCTCGCCGAACCGCAGGGCCTGCTGCTGCACGACGGCGAGCTGCTGGTCGTCGAGTCCGCGGGCAACCGGCTCGCCCAGCTTCCGGCAGCCGAGCCGACACTCGTCACCGGCGACGCGCACGCGGTGCGCCGCCCGCCGACGGTGCTCGCGCCCGGCGAGATCGACTTTTCGGTGGTGTTCACGGCACCGCCCGGCGAAAAGCTGGACGACCGCTTCGGCCCGTCGACGCGGCTCGAGATCAGCGCTTCGCCGCCTTCGCTGCTGGCAGACGGCGGCGGGACCGGCACGGATTTGAGCCGCAAGATCCGCCTGGCCTCGGGCGAGGGCGTGCTGCAGGTCGTCGCGCAGGCCGCGAGCTGCGACGACGGAGGTGAACACCCGGCGTGCCGGATCACCCGGCAGGACTGGGGCGTCCCGGTCCGCATCGAGGACGGCGGGGCCGGCGAATTGAGCCTGGTCATGGCCGGGGAACCCACGACCGGCGGGTAACATGCAGGCCGTGTCTGACGGGCCGAAACTCGAAATCCAAATGCTGCACGACCGGGTACTCGTGCGGCTGTCGCCGGAAGAAGGGGAGCGCCGCAGCAGCGGCGGCATCGTGATCCCCGCAACGGCGCAGGTCGCGCGCCGCCTGGCGTGGGGTGATGTACTGGGCGTGGGCAACAGTGTGCGGAACGTCAAGACCGGCGACCGCGTGCTCTTCAACCCGGAGGACCAGCTCGAGGTCGAGATCCAGGGCGAGGGGCACCTGGTGATGCGCGAACGCGACATCCACGCGGTGGCGACCGAGCTCACCGAGCACGGGACGGGGCTCTACCTGTAGGTCGGGTCCCGCGAAAGGCAGGCGCGTGGCAGACGAAGAGGGACGCGAGGGCGCGAAAGCACGCGAACTCGCCCAAGAGGGGACGCCCGAGCCGACCACCGCGGCCGCCGATCCGGAGCCTGCGGCCGAGGGGGAGGGCCTGGAGAAGCCCGCGGCTGGGGCCACGCCTGCGCCGGAGGCTGCGGCTGTGGCCGGGGATCCCGCGCTGCCCGCCGAGCCTGCGCCGGAGACGCCTGAACCGCCTGCGTCGGCCGCTGAGGTTGCGCCGGAGGCTGCTGAACTGCCTGCGCCGGCTGCCGAGGTGCCCGCCGAGGCAGCGAGCGTGCCGGCCGTTGCTGCCGAAGTGCCGGCCTTGGCCGGGGCGGGTGGTGAGGCCGTCACCGAAGTCGGGCCCGCGTGGCCGCCGGTTGTCGCTGCTCCCGTCTCCGACACTGCCGCCGCCACCGATCTGTTCTCCGATGATCTGCTCGGCGAGCTTCTCGAGAATCCCGCGCCTCCCCCGGCGCCGGAGACGCCTGCGCGGAAGCTGCGTACCGGCCTTGCCCGGGCCATGATGACCGTCGGGCTGGCGCTCGGGCTCTTCGTCATCCTCTACGGCATCGATCTCGCCGTCAGCATCGGCGACGTGCCGCGCGGGGTGACCGTCGCCGGGATCGACGTCGGCGGGCTCAGCCACGCCGAGGCCGAAGCCAAGCTGCGGAAAGAGCTCGAGCCGCGGCTGATCCGGCCCGTCGTCGTCCACGGTGGGGACGTGCAGGCCGAGCTCGTGCCCTCGCAGTCCGGGCTCGGGCTCGACTGGCCGAACACCCTCGGGCTCGCCGGGCACCAGCCACTCAGCCCGATCACGCGGATCATGTCCTTCTTCAGCAGCCGCGAGGTCGGGGTCGCCACACGCACCGACCAGAACCGGATCGCCGACGCCGTGCGCGAGCTGGCCGAGGGCAAGCTGAACCACCCCGCCACCGAAGGCTCGGTCGGGTTCACCCCGATAGACGGCAGCGACGGCGGTGTCTCCGCCTTCCCGATCCTGCCGCGTCAGGGCCAGCAGCTGACCGACCTCGCCGGCGCCGTGCACGTCGTCACCGACCACTGGCTCGACCCCGGCGGGGTGAAGCTGGCCATGGCGATCACGCCCGTGCGGGCGACCGCGGCCGGGGTGCAGGCAGCCTGCCGGCAGATCGTCGTGCCCGCCGTCGCGAAGCCCGTCGTCGTGCACGGCGAAGGCAAGGACGTTCCGCTGAAGCCCGCCACCATCGCGGCTTCGTTCCAGTTCGCCGCGGTCGAAGGCGGGGCCCTCGAGGTCCGCATCGACCAGGGCAAGCTGCAGGCCGCCCTCAAGGACCAGCTCACGAGCACCGAGACCGACGGCAAGGACGCGCAGATCGTCTTCACCGGCGACCAGCCGAGCGTCGAGCCCTCCGAAGAAGCCCGCAAGGTGGACTGGGAGAAGACCTTCCTCCCCCTGATCGACGTGCTGAAGAAGACCGACGGGCGGGACCTCCCCGTCGTCTACCGCGCGTCGGCACCCAGCGTGACCACCGAAGCCGCCAGCGCGCTCGGCATCAAGGAGGTCATCGGCGAGTTCACCACCGCCGGCCTGACCGGCCCGGCCGCGACGAACAACCGGACGCTCGCCGCCCGCGTGTCCGGCACGATCGTCAAGCCCGGCGAGACGTTCAGCCTCGGCGGCCGCTCCGGTCCGCGCACCGCGGACGCCGGCTACGTGCCGGCCCCGGTCGACGAGGACGGCACCGGCCCGCAAGTGGTCGGCGGCGGCGTCTCCCAGCTGGCGTCCACTTTGTACAACGCCGGTTACCTCGCCGGCCTGGCCGACGCCGGCCACCTGGAGCACGACCACTACCTCGACCGCTACCCCGTCGGCCGCGACGCCAAGGCCGTCAACGCCGACGGCAGCCCGGTCGAGCTCAAGCTGACCAACGACGCCGCGACCGGCATCGCCATCCAGGCCAGCGTCTCCGGCGACTCGGTGACCGTCCGGATCTGGGGCACCCGGCACTTCCGCGTCGAGGGCCAGACCGGCGTGCAGCTCCCCGGCGACCCGCCGCCCATCCAGTTCGGCTCCGGTGGGGCGGCCGAGTGCCGGCCGTCGATCGGCACGTCCGGCTTCAGCGTCACCGACACGCGCGTGCTCTACGACCTCGCGAGCGGCACCGAGCTCCGGCGGACATCGCACACGGCGACCTACGGTCCGCGTCCGACCGTTCTCTGTTGAGTTGTCAGCGAAGGACCATGCAACCGGCCTCCTCGAAGTCGCGCAGCCACGCCGGCTCCCGCAGCTGCTTGTTCCACCGCAGATCCAGCTTGTCCAGTTTGGACAGACCGGCGAGCGACGCCGGCAATGTCGTCAACGCGTTCTCTCGCAGGTCCAGCTGACGCAGCTCGCTCAGCAAGCCGATCGACGACGGCAGCGACGTCAACCGGTTGCCCCGCAAGTGCAGCTCCCGCAACGCCCCCAGCGCGCCGATCGACTCGGGCAGCTCCGCCAGCTCGTTGCGGTACAGCCGGAGTTCGCGCAGCGCAGCGAATCCCGAGAGGTCCGACGGCAACGAAGTGAGCCGGTTGTCCGTGCACCCCAGGTACCGCAGCCTCCCCAAGCGGCACCACGCATCCGGGAACTTCGTCAGCCGGTTGTCGCTGACGTACAGGTACTCGGTGAGCCCGGCCAGCTCACCCAGCTCGCCGGGCAACGACTCGAACCGGTTGTGCGCCAGGTCGAGCGTGTGCAACGACGTCAGCGCCGAAATACCCGGCGGCAGCGAAGAAATCCGGTTCACCGCCAGGTTCAGCACGCGCAGCCCGGTCAGCGACCACAGCGATCCGGGCACCTCCGAGATCGAGTTCTTGTACAGGTCGAGGTGCGTGACGCCGGACGGCACCGAGGGCACCGACGTCAGCCCCTGATCGCTCAGATCCAGTGACGTCATGACCCCGCCAAGCGGGTCAGGGGCAGCAACGCCCAGGTCGACGCGTCGTCCGGAGTGGACACCTGGATCCGCAGGCCCGGCGCCTCCGAGACCGCCAGCTCGGTCAGCCGCAGGTGCATCCGGCCCGCCCGCGGGTGCTGGAACTCCCGCAACCGCGGCCGCGGTTCCGCCACCTCGTGCCGCGCCCACAACGCGGCGAACTCGGGACTCAGCGCGGCCAGCCGCCGGATGTCCTCCTCCCACAACGGGTCACCGACGTGCCTGCCGTATTCGGCGCGCATCCGCGCGACCATGTGCGGGACCTCCTCGTCGTAGTTCAACAGCATCCGCCGCGCGTTCGGCTCGGTCACGCAGCACCACAGCAGGTTCTTGTGCAGGCACGGCAGGCTGTGCCACTCCCAGAACAGCTCCTCCTGCGCCGCGTTCGACTCGAGGATGTCGAACCGGCCGTTGATCACCGTGGCGGGCAGCGGATCGAGCGCGCGCAACACCTCGCGCACCGCGTCCGGCACCACCTCGACCGACGACGGCAGCCGCGACGGGGTCAGCTCCGCCAGCCGGTACAGGTGCTCGCGCTCGGGGTGGTCCATCCGCAGCGTGCGCGCGACCGCGTCGAGCACCTGCGCGCTCGCGTTGATCGGCCGCCCCTGCTCCAGCCACGTGTACCAGGTGACGCCGACGCCGGCGAGCAGCGCGACCTCCTCGCGCCGCAACCCGCTCGTGCGACGGCGGACGCCGGGCGGCAGCCCGACCTCCTCCGGGCCGATCCGCGCGCGGCACGCCTTGAGGAACTGGCCGAGTTCCTCCCGGCGGCTGGTGTGGACCTGCGTCGACGTCATGCGGAACATGGTGCCCGAGAGGTACGACAATTTTCGGCGAGCCAGGTGCTGCCAGTACCAGCATCCACAGGCTCTCTCCGCGCAGAAGCCAAGAACCCCAAGGTCGGAGCCATGACTCTGACCACCGAAGCCCAGGCCACCCCGGACCGGGCTGCGCGGCCGGACAGGCGGCCGTGGTTCATGCTGGCCGTCCTGCTGCTCGGCCAGTTCATGGCGCTGCTCGACGTCACCGTCGTGAACGTCGCCATGACCGACATCCGCACCGACCTGCACGCCTCCGGCGCCGCGCTGCAGCTCGTCGTTTCCGGCTACACCGTGGGCTACGCGATGCTCCTGATCACCGGCGCAAGGCTCGGCGAACTGTTCGGACGGCGACGGCTGTTCGTCACCGGCGTCGCCGCCTTCACCGTCTGCTCGCTGCTGTGCGGATTCGCGCCGGACCCGACCACGCTGATCGTCGCGCGGATCGCACAGGGCGCCGGCGCCGCGCTGATGATGCCGCAGGTCATCAGCGTCATCCAGGCGCAGTTCAGCGGCCCCGCGCGGGCCAAGGCACTCAGCGCGTACACCGCCGTCATCTCCGTCGCGTTCGTGGCCGGCCAGGTGCTCGGTGGGGTGCTCGTCGGCGCGGACCTCTTCGGCGCGGGCTGGCGGCCGATCTTCCTGGTGAACGTGCCGATCGGGGTGCTCGTGGCCGCGCTCGCCGTCAAGCTGGTGCCCGGCGGGGCGGTGAAAGCGGGCCGCCGGCTCGACCTCGCCGGTCTCACGATCGCCGTGCCCGCGGTGGTGCTCGTCGTCCTGCCGCTCGTCCTGGGGCACGAAACCGGCTGGCCGGTGTGGACGTTCGGCTCGCTCGCGGCGGGCGTGCTGCTGGCGGTGCTGTTCGTGGTCGTGGAACACCGGGTCCGCGACCCGCTGGTGAACCTCGGCGTCCTGAAGATCCGCGGGGTCGCACCGGGACTGGCCGCGCTGGCCACCGGCGTGGCGTCCTACGGCGGTTTCCTGTTCTGCGTGGCCCTGCACCTGCAGGCGGGCCTCGGCGAGACGGCGCTGGCCGCCGGGCTCACCATGGCGCCCGGCGGCGTGGTCTTCGGCGTCTGCGGGTTCTTCTGGCACAGACTGCCCCAGCGCGTCCACGCGGCACTGACGCCGTGCGGCTACGCGGGGTCCGCGATCGCGTACGCGTTGCTGGGGCTGAGCCTGAAGGACGGCGGCAAGGGCGGCGCGCTGTTCTTCGCCGCGCTCCTGCTGTTCGGCCTCTCCATGGGCCTGGCGTTCGGGTCCCTGATGGCGCACGCTCTCACGCACGTCCCGCTCGAGCGCGCGGCGGACGCCAGCGGCCTCCTGACGACGACGTTGCAGCTCGGCCAGGTCGTCGGCGTGGCGACCTTCGGGAGCCTCTTCCTGACGCTCGCCGCCGACTCGTCCGCACACGCCATCACGGCCACGATGACCTGGGCCGCGGCCCTGCTGCTGGTCGGCGTCGCGTTCGCCGTCGCGCTCGCCCGCGCGTCGGCCAGGAGGTAGCCGCGGAAAAGCCCGGCCGGTTCACCCGAAGGTGGACCGGCCGGGCGGCAAGATCCGAAAGCGTTACCTGGTTACCCCACGGCGGCCGTAGGCGCCGGCGGCGATGCTGACACCGATCGCGGCCAGCACGACCTGGGTGAGGATCTCCAGCCAGTCGATGCCGTTCGTGTCGGCGTAGCCGAGACCGCGCGCGATGGCCGTGCCGATGAAGGCGGCGATGATACCGATCACGATGGTCAGCCAGATCGGGATGCTCTGCTTGCCGGGAGCGACCAGCCGGCCCAGAACGCCGATGATCAGCCCGACGATGATGGCGCTGATGATGCCGGCGACAGTCATCACTTTCTCCTCTCGGTGATCGCGGAGCCGGCCACTCGGTCCCGCGAACTCTCGCAGACGGAATTCCCCCGCTTTTGGGCGCCGAAACGCGGAAGGGCCCCTTCCCGGTCCGGAAAGGGGCCCTTCGGCGGAACGCGTTGATCAGAACGCGGCTTCGTCGACCTCCATGAGCGCGTTGTCGGCGGCCTCCACGATGGCGCGGCGGGCGGTCAGCTCCGGCAGCACCTGCTTCGCGAAGAACGAGGCCACGGCGATCTTGCCCTCGTAGAACGGGACGTCCTTGGCGGACGCGCCCGCGTCGAGCCGGCCGATGGCGACCTCGGCGTGCTTGAGCAGCTGCCAGCCGATGAGCAGGTCGCCGACCGACATCAGCAGGCGGACCGTGTGCTGGCCGACCTTGTTGATGCTCTGCGGGTCCTCCTGCGACGCCGTCAGGTAGCCGATCAGCGAGCCGAGCATGCCCTGGGTGTCCTCGAGGGCCTGCTTGAGCAGCGCGCGCTCGTTCTTGAGCCGGCCGTTGCCCGCCTCCGACTCGATGAACTTGGTGATCTCGCCGGCGACGTAGGCGAGCGACTGGCCCTTGTCGCGGACGATCTTCCGGAAGAAGAAGTCCAGCGACTGGATGGCCGTGGTGCCCTCGTACAGCGAGTCGATCTTGGCGTCGCGGATGTACTGCTCGATCGGGTAGTCCTGCAGGAAGCCGGAGCCGCCCAGCGTCTGCAGCGACTGCACGAGCTGCTCGGTGGCGCGCTCGGAGCCGACGCCCTTGACGATCGGCAGCAGCAGGTCGTTGACGCCGTGCGCGAGCTTCTGGTCGCCCTCGCCGGTCCACAGCTGGTCCTGGAACGACGCCGTGTAGAGGTACACCGCGCGGAGGCCTTCGGCGTACGCCTTCTGGAGCATCAGCGAGCGGCGGACGTCCGGGTGGTGCGTGATGGTGACGCGCGGCGCGGTCTTGTTCAGCATGTTCGGCAGGTCGGCGCCCTGGACGCGCTCCTTGGCGTACTCGAGCGCGTTGAGGTAACCCGTCGACAGCGTCGCGATGGCCTTCGTGCCGACCATCATGCGGGCGTACTCGATGACCTGGAACATCTGCGCGATGCCGTCGTGCACCTCGCCGAGCAGCCAGCCCTTGGCCGGGGTGCCGTGCTGGCCGAAGGTCAGCTCGCACGTCGTCGAGGCCTTGATACCCATCTTGTGCTCGACGCCGGTGACGAAGGCGCCGTTGCGCTCGCCCAGCTCACCGGTCTTGGTGTCGAAGTGGAACTTCGGCACGAGGAACAGCGACAGGCCCTTGGTGCCCGGCTTGGTCTCGATGCCGGGGCCCTCGGGGCGGGCGAGCACCAGGTGCATGATGTTTTCGCTCAGGTCGTGCTCACCCGAGGTGATGAACCGCTTCACCCCGTCGATGTGCCAGGAGCCGTCCTCCTGCTTGGTGGCCTTGGTGCGGCCCGCGCCGACGTCGGAGCCGGCGTCCGGCTCGGTCAGCACCATCGTGGCGCCCCAGGCCCGGTCGATCATGATCTGGGCCCAGTGCTTCTGCTCTTCGGTGCCGTTCTTGTCGACGATCATCGCGAAGTTCGGGCCCGCCATGTACATGAACAGCGGGGCGTTGGCGCCGAGGATCAGCTCGGACGCGGCCCACTGCACCGTGGGGGGCAGGCCGAAGCCGCCGAGGTCGTTGGTCAGGCCGAGGCGCCACCACTCGCCCTCGATGAGCTGCTGGTAGCTCTTCTTGAAGGACTCGGGGATCTTGACGCTGAAGGTCTTCGGGTCGTACACGGGCGGGTTGCGGTCGGCGTCGGCGAAGGACTCGGCGAGCGGGCCGGTGGCGAGCTTGTTCAGTTCGGCGAGCACACCGCGGGCGGTCTCTTCGTCGGATTCGGCGAGCACACCCTTGCCGAGGCGCTCCTGCACGCCGAGTACCTCGAAGAGGTTGAACTCCAGGTCTCGGACGTTGCTCTTGTAGTGGCCCATGTCGTCACTCCAATGTGTTCGGCTCCCCGGCCGGGCACATGTTCGCCTTACTCGCCGGTAACTTCAGGATATTACCTGCGGGTAACCAGGGCAAGCAGATCCGCACTTCCGGGTATTGGAAATCCACCCGAATGTTGCCCTCGGCCTGGGGAAGAGACGTCAGCGATGGCCCGGGATCGCCGTTGTGTCCGCCGTCACCGGGAGGTACCCGTCTTCCGGCCGGGCGATCAGGATCCCGCTGCGGAAGGCGATCGTCACCGCGTGTGTGCGGTCCCGGGCGGACAGCTTGCGCAGGATGCTCTTCACGTGGGTCCGGACGGTTTCGACCGACAGGAACAGCAGCTTCGCGATCGCCGAATTCTCGAGCCCTTCGGCGACCAGCTGGAGCACCTGGTATTCGCGCCTGGACAGCGGCATCGCGCCGCGCGGCGCCGACGGGTTGTCGTGGGCGAGGTCGCCCTTCGGGGTGGTCGCGCGCTTCGGCCGGGCGGTCAGGGCGGCCAGCGCCGGGTCGATGTAACGGCGTTCGCTGTGTGCCCGCCGGATCGCTTCGGCGAGCCGTCGTGAATCGATCGACCGCGGCACGATCGCGTGCGCGCCGGCGGCGATCGCGGCCGCGAGGTACTGCTGCGTGCGATTCGTGTCACGGATCAGGGTGACCAGGATCAGCGCCGGGTCGCCGGAGTTGAGCAGTTTGGTCAGGTGGCAGTTCGGGTCGAGGGCGGAGTCGAGGACGACGACGTCCGGCTTGACCTGCTCGCACAGCTGCAGGGCGGCGTGGTGGCTGGCGGCCTGCCCGGCCCAGTGCAGGCCCTGGCTGCGGTGCACGAGCGCGGCGAGGCCGTCGCGGAAGATCGGCACGGGATCGACGACCGCCACGCCGAGACTGCGCCCCCCGGGTCCGGCGGGCCCCACGGGCCTGCGGGTGGGCTCGATGCCGTGCATCGCGGGCCTCCGTCTCTGCGCTGCCGCTCCCGGAGCGCCGGACGTCTCCGGCGCCGCCCGGTCTCCCTGCTTGGACCGGTCGGAAGTGACTCCTCCTGCTTGGTACGAGTCGCGATTGCGCAGCTCATGACGCCAAATCCCCCTCATGGCCCAATCCGCCGGTCACAGCAAACTTTCCGTAGAAGTCGATCTTGGAGAGCTGGCTCGGCCGGGCGGGAAAGGACCTGATGGGGCAGTCGGCGCTACTGAGGGTGGCCCGCAGCGGTTTCAACGATTTCGACAGTCTTTCGATGCGGCCCGGAGGAGAGCGAACTCGGCCGCCAGCCCGGCCGGGGTCCAGTGCGCGTTGAGCCCGCTCGGGTTCGGCAGCACCCACACGTGGGTGTCACCGATCCGGTGGTCCTGCGGGCCGACGCGCGCCTTCGGGAAGCCGAAGGCGGTCCGGTAGGCGGTGATCCCGACGACGGCCAGCCACCGCGGCCGGTACTCGAGCACCTTCGAGGTGAGGACCTTCCCGCCTTCGCGGAGTTCGTCGCCGGTGAGTTCGTCGGCGCGGGCCGTGGTCCGGGCGACGACGTTCGTGATGCCGAGCTTGAGGTCGAGCAGCTTGTCCTGCTCGCTGGGCGAATAGAGGCGCGGGGTGAAGCCGCCGTTGTGGAGGGCGGGCCAGAAGCGGTTGCCGGGCCGGGCGAAGTGCCGGCCGAGGGCGCCGGAGTAGAGGCCGGGGTTGATGCCGCAGAAGAGGACGTCGAGGTCAGGGGCGATGACGTCGGGGATGGTGGCGTTGTGCGCCGCGGCCAGCTGGTCCTTCGTGGGTCGGGTCACCCCTCCAGTTTCGGGCACGCTCGCGACGGCGCTCGACGACCTGCTGACCTCGGCCGATCTCACTTTCGACGGCTGGGTTTCCGCTGACCGGGCCTGGTTCGCCGCCCGGGCTCGTCGCGTGGGGTAGCCAATTCGGTACTGACCTGCGTAACCTGTGTGATCTCCCGCACAGCGCCGTACCGAGGAGGATTTCGTGCAGCTTCCGATCGTCCTCGGGCTGGTCGCGCTGGTCCTGGCCGTTGCCGCGCTCGTCGTCGTCCTGGAAGACCGGCGGGCCGCCAAGCGGGCCGCGCTGCAGAGGAAAGCCCGGCTAGCGCGTCTGGGCGAGGTGGACCCGCTCGCGCCGGGCCGGCTGCACGTCGACCGTTGAACGCCGGAGCGTGAGCAGCAGCGCCCCGAACACCCAGCCGACGATCGCCCCGGCCGTGTTGTTCATGAGGTCGTCGACGTCGAAGATCCGGTAGACGTGCGGTGCCGTGCCGAAGTTCGCCGTGAGCTGCGCGAATTCGATGAACAGTGACGCCGTGAAGCCGATCAGCGCGGTGCCCGTCAGGCCGCGGCGCCACAGGATCCGCGCGAACACCCCGAGCGGCACGAACAGCAGCACGTTCAGGCACGCCTGCTGGAACGTCTGCGTCGTGAACCAGGGGCCGCCGTGCTTGAGCAGCTCCGTGTGGATGTCGGCGATCCACTGGAACGGGTGCAACTGCACCGTCTGAGCGAGCCGGCGGGTGCTGGGGCCCGGCAGCGGCAGGAAGACGACCGCCAGCGTCATGCAGCCGTAGAGCAGCACCGCCGCCGTCGTCGCGAGGCCGCGCAGCCGCAGGCCGCCGTACCGGGCGAGCTGGGTGATCAGCTGCGGCACCAGCGCCACGGCCCACAGCGCGAGGAAGGCGATGAAGCCGTACTGCAGGGCGGTGAGCTGTGCGTTCGTCATGCCGACGACGTTATGGATCTTGACCCCGGTGCCGCTTCGGTCGAAGAGCCCGCCTTCATCGGCCACTCGGCCGACCGGCGCGCGGCCGATCGGCGGGCCGTGGGTGATCGAGGTCATGCCGTCGTAACCGGATGCGCCTTGCGCCGATACGGGAATGCGCACGACGCTCGGCACGTCGCAGTGTTTTGCAGGCAACTGTGCAGGCAACGAAAGGAACGCTCATGGCACCGGTCCGGGTCGGCATCGTCGGGCTCAGCGCGAACGGCGGCTGGGCCGCCACCGCGCACGTGCCCGCGCTGGCCGCGGTGGACGGCTACGAACTCCGCGCGCTCGCCGGGAGCAGTGCCGAGACGGCACGGGTGGCCGGGGAGAAGTACGGCGTGCCGCTCACCTTCGGCGACGCCGGCGAGCTCGCCCGGCACCCGGAGGTCGACCTCGTCGTGGTCGCCGTGAAGGTGCCGCAGCACCGCGCGCTCATCGAGCCGGCGCTGGCCGCGGGCAAGCAGGTGCTGAGCGAGTGGCCGCTGGGCGTCAGCCTGGCCGAAACCGAGGCACTGGCCGCGGCCGCGCGGGACAAGACGACCGCGGTCGGCCTGCAGGGGCGCTCGGCGCCGGCGTTGCGCTACCTGCGCGACCTCATCAAGGACGGCTACGTCGGCCGCGTGCTTTCGACATCACTCATCGCTTCCGGCGCGAATTGGGGCCCGAGCGTGCGGGCCGGCCGTGACTACCAGCTGCACCCCGCGGGCGGGGCGACCATGCTGACCATCCCGTTCGCACACACCGTCGACACCCTCGCCATGGTCGTCGGCGGCTTCGCCGAGCTCTCGGCGACGATGGCGACGGTCCGGCCGCGGGTGCGCGACGAGGTCACCGGCGAGTCCGTCGAGATGACCGCGCCGGACCAGATCGCCGTCACCGGCGTGCTGACCGGCGGCGCCGTCGCGTCGGTGCACCTGCGTGGCGGGACGTCGCCGGCCACGAACTTCCACTGGGAGATCAACGGCACCGAGGGCACGCTGGTCGTCGAGGCGGCGGACCCGCTGTTCTGGATCGCGAAGCTCACGCTGCGCGGCAGCCGGACCGGCACGCTGGAGAAGCTGACCGTGCCCGCGCGCTACGAACTGCCGCAGCTGGCCGGCCGCAGCGCCGAGCCGTCGTACAACGTGGCGCACGCGTACGCCCGGCACCTCAAGGGCGATCTGCCGGACTTCGCGCACGCCCTCCGGGTGCACCGGGTGCTCGACGCCGTCCAGCGCTCGGCCGACAGCGGGACCCGGACCCGACCGGACGCAGAGTAACTGTTACCGCTGGTTGTAGCCTTTCCGCTACCGCCGTCTTACGCTCAGGTCATGGACGACGTTGTCTACGACCGCGCGGGCCGCGGCGAGCCGCTGGTGCTGATCCACGGCATCGGCCACCGCCGCCAGGCGTGGGCGCCGGTGTTCCCGCTGCTCACCCCGCATCGCGACGTCATCGCCGTGGACCTGCCCGGCTTCGGTGAGTCGCCCGAGCCGGCCGGCGGGTACGGCATCGAGCCCGCGCTGGTGATGTTCAAGGACCTCTTCACCGACCTCGGCCTCGACCGGCCGCACGTCGCCGGCAACTCGCTCGGCGGCCTGCTGTCGCTGGCCCTCGGGCAGGCCGGGCTGGTCCGCAGCGTCACGGCGTTGTCGCCGGCCGGGCTGTGGACCCGGCGCCAGAAGCTCTACGCGATCGCCGCGCTCAAGGCCCACCGCGCCCTCGCCCAGCGCACGCCGCCGCACGTCGTGCGCCGCATCGCCGCCACCGCGTCCGGGCGACGGGCCCTGACCGGGATGATCGTCGGACGGCCCGAGCGGCAGACGCCCGAGGCCGTCGTCGAGGACGCCCACGCGCTCGCCACCGCGCCGGGCTTCGAGCCGACCGCGGCGCAGTCCCGCGGTGACTTCCGCTTCACCGGGCCGGTCACCGATGTGCCGGTGACCGTCGCCTGGGCCGAGCACGACCGGATCCTGGCTCGGCCGCGCGTCGCCGACCTGCGGAAAGTCGCGCCGCACGGGGTGTTCCGGCTGCTGCCGGGGTGTGGGCACGTGCCGATGAACGACGACCCGGAGCTCGTCGCGCGCGTGCTGCTCGAGGGAAGCCGTTAGGTGACATTCGCTTTACGTCCGTCTTTTGACCCTGGTAGATGACTGCTTCGCGAGGCAGAATCCTCCGCCGTGCGCCCGTTCGGGGACCTTGGGCGCGAATCGGAGGAAGAACACTCATGAGGCTTTCCACCCGGCTCGCGGTGTTCGCCGCGGCCGCGCTGGCGACGACGGCGGTGACCACCACTCCCGCGTCCGCGGGCCAGCGCCCGGATCCCACCACCGACGTCCGGATCATCGGGTTCAACGACCTGCACGGCAACCTGGAGCCGCCGTCCGGTTCCAGCGGGCGCGTCATCCAGTCGGACGGGACCACTGTGGACGCCGGCGGGGCCGCTTACCTGGCCACGCACGTGAAGCAGCTGCGCGCGCAGGTGGCCAACTCGTTCGTCGTGTCCGCCGGGGACAACATCGGCGCGTCGCCGCTGACCTCGGCGCTGTTCCACGACGAGCCGACCATCGACTTCCTGAACTCGCTCGGCGTCAGCGCGTCCGTCGTCGGCAACCACGAGTTCGACGAGGGCTACAAGGAGCTGCAGCGCATGCAGTTCGGCGGCTGCCACCCGACGGACGGCTGCCAGTTCCAGAGCACCTTCGGCGGGGCGAAGTTCCCGTTCCTCGGGTCCAATGTGTACTTCACCAACGGCCTGCCCGCGTTGTTGCCGTTCACCGTGAAGTTCGAAGGCGGCGTGCCGATCGGCGTCATCGGCGCCACGCTGAAGGACCTGCCGTCCGTCGTCACGCCGGAGGCCATCAAGGGCCTGAAGTTCGGCGACGAGGTCGAGGCGATCAACCGCACCGCGAACCTGCTCGACTTCTTCGGCGTCAAGGCCCAGGTCGTGCTGATGCACCAGGGTGACGGCACCGAGGTCGAGGGCCCGAACGACTGCAAGCTGCGGCCCGGCCCGGCCGCCGCGATCGCGGCCGCCGTGACGCCGAAGGTCGACGCGTTCTTCACCGGGCACAGCCACCAGCAGTACAACTGCGTGATCAACGACCCGGCCGGCCAGCCGCGGCCGGTCATCCAGGGCTCGTCGTTCGGGCGCCTGCTGTCGGTGGTGGACCTGAAGATCAGCCGCAAGACCCGCGACGTCGTCCGTTCGCAGACCAAGGCGTTCAACGAGATCGTCACCCGCACGGTCACCCCGGACCCGGCCGTGGCCGCGCTGGTCGCCGAGGCGAAGACCAAGTCGGCGCCGATCGCGAACAAGCAGGTCGGCACCATCACCGCCGACCTGCCGGCGGCGGGCAACGCGGCCGGTGAGTCGCCGCTCGGCGACGTCATCGCCGACGCGCAGCTGGCGGGCACGCAGTCGAACAACGCGGTCGTCGCGATCACCAACCCGGGTGGCATCCGCGCGGACCTGACGTACAAGTCGTCCGCGAACGGCGAGGGCGACGGCGTGGTGACCTACGGCGAGGCGTTCACCGTCCAGCCGTTCTCGAACATCATGCAGACGATCACGCTGACCGGCGCGAACCTGAAGAACGTGCTGGAACAGCAGTGGACCGCGACCGGCACCAAGATCCTGCAGATCTCGAGCTCGCTGCACTACTCGTACTCGGCGGGCGCGCCGATCGGCTCGCGCGTATCGGGCATCACGGTGAACGGCACGCCGGTCGACCCGGCGGCGTCGTACCGCGTGTCGGTGAACAACTTCCTCGCCGCCGGCGGGGACGGCTTCACCGAGTTCACCAAGGGCACCAACCTGTCGGGTGGCCCGGTGGACCTCGACGCCCTGATCGCCTACCTGGGCGCCCACCCGAACCTGGCCCCGCCCGCGGCGGACCGGATCACCCGCCTGCCGTAGGTCCGGTTTCTCCAAGCCACCGGGTCGACAATGGACCCATGACGACCTGGGAAGACGTCGTACGCCTGGCCTCGGAACTGCCCGAGGTCGAGGCGTCGACGTGGTACCGCACGCCCGCGCTGAAGGTGGCGGGCAAGGGTTTCGCGCGGCTGCGCACCGAGGCCGAGGGCGGCCTGGTCGTGATGTGCGGGCTCGACGAGAAGGCCGCGTTGCTGGATTCCGGCGACGCGGCCTTCTTCACGACCCCGCACTACGACGGCCACGGCTCGATCATCGTGGACCTGGAGCGCGTGGACGTCGATCAGCTGCGTGAGCTGCTCGAAGAGGCGTGGCGGCTGAAGGCGCCTCGCCGGCTGCTCACTTGAGTTCGCCCTTGAGCAGGCTCATCAGGATCATGTCGTGACGGCGGCCGCCCTCGCCGACGAACGCCTCGCGGTGCCGGCCGTCTTCGGAGAAGCCGACCTTCCGGTAGACGTGCCGGGCGCGTTCGTTCTCCGCGACCACCCAGAGCGTGATCATGTGCAGCCGCATGAAGTCGAAGCCGTAGCGGCACATCACGCGGACGGCGTCGGTGCCGTAGCCGCCGCCGTTGCGGTACTCGGCGTCACCGATGTAGATGTCCAGCTCGGCGTTGCCGATTTCGGGAACGGCGTCGCGCAGGTCGACGATCCCGATCAACCTGCCGTCGGCCTTCGTTTCGATGCCGAGCAGGACCAGCTCGTACTTGTTGACGGGGCGCTCTTCGCAGCGTTTGCGGATCTGCGCGCGCGATCGCGGGTAGTCGTTGGTCATCCACCGGCCGACCTCGGGGTCGTGCACCCAGTCGTAGATCTTGTCCGCGTCCTCCGGTTCGAGCGCGCGCAGCCGGACCAGGTCTCCGTCGATCATGACGTCATGGTGTCGCATCGCGCGGCGGCAGGCGCGCGATTTTTCGGGTGACCCCGGCTCGCGGCCCGAGGTCGCCCGATGGTGGGATGTCACGCATGTCGACCGAATGGCCGCTGCGCCAGGACCCGGAAGGGCCGGTCATCATCGCGCTGGCCCTGGTGAACGACCCCGACGCGCTGGGGTTCGTCGTGCTGGACGACGAGGACGACTGGTTCATCAGCGACGGCACCGAGCTGTCCGACGACGTGCTGGTCAACCGCGAGAGCTTCGGCAAGATGTCGCTGCGCGAAGCCGTCGAACTGCTGCCGCAGCTCGGCGCGCTGGCCGGCCTGCCGACCGGGATGGCCGCCGACTGGGACCCGGAGCGGCGCACCTGGCTGCTCTCGTCGGTGACCGGTTCCGACGACGAGGACGAGGACGTCCGGCTGCTCGCCCAGCGCCGCGCGGCCTGGGAGTTCGAAGGCTCGCCGGACGACGAAGCCCAGATCAGCAGCGGTCTCACCGAGATCCCGACCGGCCCGCAGCAGCCCGTGCGCGCGGTCCGCCAGGTCGTCCGCGAGCAGGACGGCACCTGGCTGTTCGTCGGCTTCGAGGTCCCCGAGGCGGAGGACTTCGAGGTCGAGGGCCTTGAGCTGGAGCACGTGGCGAACCTGTACCCGGACGTGCGCACGGTGCTGAAGGCCGCGCCGGGCCAGGTGTACGACCGCGCGACGCCGGACAGCGACTGGGAACTCGTCGAGGGTTGAAACTTTTCCGGCGCGGTTGTCCCCGGGACGTCCGCGCCGTTCGTCCTTACAGTGAAAGCCGGCGATCGGCGCCGGTCAGGACCTGCGAGGAGCACGACATGCCCCAGTACGCCGCGATCATCTACGCCACGGACATCGACCCGACCACGCCCGAAGCCACGGACATGATGAAGGACTACGACGAGTTCGGCGCGGGGGCGGCCGCGGTGATCCGCGGCGGCGCGGCGCTGTACCCGACGGCGACCGCGACGACGGTCCGCGTCACCGGCGGCAAGGGCGGCGACATCGTCACCAGCGACGGCCCGTACGCGGAGACGAAGGAAGCCCTCACCGGCTTCTACCTGCTCGAATGCGCCGACCTCGACGAAGCGGTCAAGGTCGCGGCGCGCATCCCGGGCGCCTGGGACGGCGCGATCGAGGTCCGGCCGGTCGTCGACTTCGGCAAGTGACCGGCGCCGGGGACGCGGTCGCGCGGCTGGTCCGGGACGAGGGGACCCGGGTTCTGGCCACGCTGGTCCGCGTCACCGGCAGCGTCGACCTGGCCGAAGACGCGGTCCAAGACGCCGTCGTGCGCGCGCTGGAGACGTGGCCGCGCGACGGCGTCCCCGCCAACCCCCGCGGCTGGCTGCTGGTCGCGGCCCGCCACCGCGCGGTGGACGTGGTCCGCCGCGAGGCGAAGCGGCTCGGGAAGGAGGCCGTTGCGATGCCCGCCGTCGACCCGTGCCCGGACCCGGTGGCGGTCCGCGACGACCTGCTGCGGCTGGTCTTCACGTGTTGCCACCCGGCGCTGTCCCTGGACGCCCAGGTGGCTTTGGCGCTTCGGACATTGGGCGGTTTGTCGACCGCGGAGGTCGCCCGCGGCCTGCTGGTACCCGAAGCGACGATGGCCAAGCGGCTGACGCGTGCGAAGCAGAAGATCGCGACCGCTCGTATCCCGTACCGGGTCCCTTCGGCGGAGGAGCTGCCGTCCCGCTTGGCCGGCGTGGCGTCGACGGTGTACTTGATCTTCAACGAGGGCTACACCGGGCGCGTCTCGTTGATCGCCGAGGCCGTCCGCCTGGCCCGCTTGCTGGTTTCGCTGATGCCGGACGAGCCGACGGCGCTGGGGCTGCTGGCCCTGGTGTTGCTGCAGGACGCCCGACGTGCCGCGCGGTTCTCTTCCGGCGTGCCGGTGTTGCTTTCCGTGCAGGACCGTGCGCTGTGGGACGCGGAGCTGATCAAGGAAGGCGTCGAGCTGGTGGGCCGCGGTCTGCGCCGGACACCGTCGACCCCGAACGCGTACGTGGTCCAGGCGGCGATAGCGGCGTGTCACGACTTGGCGCCGTCGTACGCGGAGACGAACTGGGACGCGGTGATTTCCTGGTACGACGTGTTGTTGTCGGTGCAGGACACCCCGGTGGTCCGGCTGAACCGCGCGGCCGCGGTGGCGGAACGGGATGGGCCCGCGTCGGCATTGGCACTGGTGGACGCGTTGCCAGGCCTGGACGACTATCCGTGGTGGCACGCGTCGCGGGCGGAGTTGTTGCACCGCTTGGGTTCCCCGTCGGCCTTCGACGCGTTGGAGCGGGCAGAGGCAACCGGCTTGCCCACCGCGCACGCGGCACACTTGCGACGCCGGTTGGGGCAGCGGTAGCTGTCGGTGTTTTCCTTACCAGACGGTGAAAATCGAGGCCTTGACCGTGCTCCGGACGGACGCGTTCGATGGACGGACGCCCTATCCGAGGAGGCCACCCATGGCCGAACACCAGAACGCCACTCTCATCCGCCGGGGCTACGAGGCATTTTCCGCGGGCGACATCGCCACGCTGTCGGAACTCCTCGCCCCGGACGCCGTGCAGCACATGCCGGGCCACAACGTGTTCTCCGGCGACCACAAAGGCCGCGACGCGATTCTCGCCATGTACGGGCAGCTGGCCGAGCGCAGCGGCGGAACGCTGAAGGTCGAGCTGGAGGAGGTCTACGCGAACGACGAGGAAGTCGTCACCGTCTACCGCTCCACCGGCACCCGCAACGGAAAACAACTGGACACCCGCCACGCCCTGGTCTTCCGTATGCGCGACGGCAAGGCCGCGGAACTGACGGACGTTTCGAGCGACGAAGCCGCCGACGACAATTTCTGGTCCTGACAGTGAAAGCGAAAGGCCCCGGGCTTTTGCGCCCGGGGCCTTTCGCTTGGAGCGGATGACGGGAATCGAACCCGCGTATTCAGCTTGGGAAGCTGATGTTCTACCATTGAACTACATCCGCAGTGCGTCGCCAGCATACACGGCACCGTGATCCCCTTGTCCAGCGCCCTCCTCCTTGACTCGTGCCCTTCATGTGACAACACTTGTTGTCGACTCTGGAGGTGGCTGTCATGGACGAGCCCGAGCTGTTCCGGCAAGGCGGGTTCCGGCTGGCCCAGCGGTTGTTCATCGACGGCGACATCCGGGGTGACGAGCGGCAGGTCGCCCGGCTGCGGGAGTTCGCCCAGGTGCAGGACAAACTCGCCGACGACGTCGTCGCGTGGATGGTGCAGCAGCCCAAAGGGCAGGGGCGCGCCCTCTTCGAAGCGGCGCTGCGGGACCGGGTCCAGGCGACCGGGCCGCTCAAGGACTTCTTCGACCAGGTCGACGCCAAGCCCTACTGGGTCGATGACGAGCGGCTCGAGCGGGGCGCGAAAGCCATCACCCGGGCCGGGCTGCTGGGGCTCTTCCCGCTCGGGGACATGTCGCTGATGGGCGGCTACCTCGCCTCGCGTGCCACGAAATCGCTGGTCGGGACCGGGGAGATCGAATACAAGGCCACGCGGCGGCTCGTCGAGACCGCCGCCTGGTGGATCGATGTCACCACGCCCGGTGCTCTCAAGCACGGTGGGAAGGGGTACGCCGCCGCGCTGCGGATCCGGCTCGTGCACGCCCACGTGCGCGCCGCCATGAACCGGCGGGACGACTGGGACTACGCCGCCTGGGATCGGCCCGTCAACCAGGTGCAGACCGCCGGGACCCTGCTGCTGTTCTCGCTCGTCTACGTCTTCGGCACGCAGCTGCTCGGCCTGCGCTACTCCGCCCGCGAACGCGGTGACATCCTGCACCTCTGGCGCTACATCGGCTGGCTCATGGGCGTCGACGACGAGCTGCTGCCCACCTCCGAAGAGGACGCCTGGCGGCTTCTCTGGCTGCTCGCCGCCACCGAGTTCGTCCCGGACGACGACTCGAAGCGGCTCGCCAAGGCGCTGATCGAGGCCAACGCCGCCGTCGGCGAAGGGCGCGGGGCCGTCGGGAAGGTGCTCTCGCACGTCTCGGTCGCGGTGCACTCGTCGATCAGTCGGCTGGTGCTCGGGAAGGCCAACGCCGACTTCCTCGGCCTGCCGAACGACCCCGTCGCGCAGGCCGCGATCGTCGCCGTCGCCGGGGTGAACTTCGCCGCCGAGACGGTGCGGCGGTTCATCCCCGGGGCCACCGCGCTGCAGGAACGGATCGGCCGGGCCGGGCGCCGCGGGTACGTCAAGCGGCTCGAGAAGATCTTCGCGCCCGACACCACGTACGCGCAGCACATGCGGGCCGCCTGAGCCCACCGGATAGGCTTCGGGCCGTGCTGCTCAGTGACCGTGACCTCCGCAAAGAGCTCGACGCCGGCCGGCTCGGCATCGACCCCTTCGATGCCGGCATGGTCCAGCCGTCCAGCATCGACGTCCGGCTCGACCGGTTCTTCCGCGTCTTCGACAACAGCAAGTACACCCACATCGACCCGCAGCTGCAGCAGGACGAGCTGACCTCGCTGGTCGAGAAGGAGGGCGACGAGCCCTTCGTGCTGCACCCCGGCGAGTTCGTGCTCGGCTCGACGTTCGAGCTCGTCACCCTGGCCGACGACCTGGCCGGCCGCCTCGAGGGCAAGTCCTCGCTCGGCCGCCTCGGGCTGCTCACGCACTCGACCGCCGGGTTCATCGACCCCGGCTTCTCCGGGCACATCACCCTGGAACTGTCGAACGTCGCCAACCTGCCGATCACGCTCTGGCCGGGCATGAAGATCGGCCAGCTGTGCATCTTCCGGCTCTCCAGCTCGGCCGAGCACCCGTACGGCTCCAGCGAAGCCGGGTCCCGCTACCAGGGGCAGCGCGGCCCGACCCCGAGCCGGGCGTACAAGAACTTCCACCGCGTCGACACCTGGCGCTAAGCAGCGACCTTTTCATCCCAGTCGATGTGGTGGTTCCACATGAAGCCGTTCGGGTCTTCGTCGAACGGCTTCGAGAACGCCCGCTTGATGAAGAAGTCGCGGACCACGCGCCCGACCGGGCCGATCACCTTGTCGTCGCCGTTGCGCTTGCCGGCCGCGACCACCGCCTCGACGCGCTCGCGGCGCAGGCCCTCGTAGGCGGCCAGCGCCCGCTCGATGTCCGGCACGTCGCGGAGGCATTTGCCCAGCGTGACGGCGTCTTCGATGGCCATCGAAGCACCCTGGCCCGCCGCCGGTGACGTCGCGTGGGCCGCGTCACCGATGATCACCATGCGGCCGCGGTGCCAGACCGGGACCGTCGGGAAGTCGTACGTCGGCCAGGCCGGGTAGATCTTCCGGGTCGCGCGGATGATCTCGGTCGCCGGCGTCCGGTCGCGGGCCACCAGGTCCAGCAGTTCCTTCCGGAAGTTCTCCCCGGTGAGCGTCCTCAGCTCGGCCTCGGACGGCTCGATCTTGCGGGCCGGGTTCGCGAACCACCAGACGCGGCCGTCCGGGCTGACGACGTGGCAGAAGAACACCCGCCTGCCGAACACCATGTTCAGCACGCCCGGCTCGTCGGGCAGGTCCAGTCCCTCGGCGAACCCGCCGGTGTTCAGCAGCCGGACGTACCGCGGTGACGGCGCGTCCGGGTCGATGATCGTGCGGACCCGGGAGCGGAGGCCGTCGGCGCCGATCAGGAGGTCGCCTTCCGCGTGGGAACCGTCCGCGAACTCCGCGCTGACGTGCGTGTTCGTCTGGCTCGCGCCGGTCAGCCGCTTGCCGTACTCGACGCGGATGCCGCGCCGCACGGCCTCGTCGCGCAACGCGACGTAGAGGTCGGAGCGCAGGACGGTCTGGCTCACCGTGCCGTCCGCGAGGGCGCCGCCCAAGGGGAATTCGGCCAGCCGGGTGCCGTTGCCGAGGCTGATGGACATCCGCGGCGAGTCGAAGCCGACGCTGCGCACGACGTCCTTCAGGCCCAGCGGCAGCAGGGCGTCCAGGCCGTTGACGGCCAGCGTGAGGAAGGCGCCGACACCCTCCGAATCCCGGTCGTAAGCCTCGAAGACCACTGGCTCGTGCCCGGCTTCGTGCAGCGCGATGGCCGTGATCGTGCCCGCGACGCCGCCCCCGATGATCAGTGCCCGTGTCATATCGTTCGTCCCCTCGAATGTCTTAGAAAGTAATTCGTTCTGTCGAACTAAAGACTGGGCTAGGCTGGTCGCCGTGTCAAGCGAGCGAACGGAACTCGTCGAAGAAGTCCTGCTCAGGTCGCGGGAGCTGTCGACGGAGACGGTCATGTTCCACACCGCGATCTCCGAGACCCGGGGGCTGTCGGCGGTGGAGAGCAAGGTCCTGGACTACCTCGCGCGCTTCGGGCCGCAGACGCCCAAGGACCTCGCGCGCCTGTCGGGGCTCGCGCCCGCTTCGGTGACGGCGATGATCGACCGGCTGGAGCGCAAGAGCATCGTCAACCGCGAGCCGCACCCGGAGGACCGGCGCAAGATCCTCATCGCGTTGGACCTGCAGTCCATCGCGGGCGCCGTGCACCTGTGGGACCACCTGGTCAAGGGCATGCACGAGCTCTGCGACCGCTACACCGACGACGAGCTCCGGACGATCATCGGGTTCGTCCAGGCCGCCACCGCCCTCACCCACGAGTCGACGGCGAAGCTGACGGAGTCCACGAACGAGTGAGTTTGAAGGCGGGAAACCGGGTCTCGTGCCACGCTCCCAAGGTCGTCTCGGCCCCGGAGGTGGCGAGGAGTGCCGTTGCCCGAAAGACCGCTTCGCCCGATTCTCGTGCTGGCACTGGTCTTCCTGGTCTCGGCCTTCGTCCCGGCGGCGGGCGCGGCCGCCGCCCCGCCGTTCGCGGTCGGCTACGACGCCGTGATCTACGGCGACTTCGTCTACGCGGGCAACGGCGTCCTGCGCTGCCCGGTCGCGGCCGACGGCGCGCCGACCGCCGGGACGGTCGCCACCCCGGCGGCGTGCGCGAACACCGCCGACCGCAAGGACACCCTGGCCAACGACGATTTCTTCATGCAGTGGGCCGACGTCGACGCCGACCCGGCGACGTTCGACTCGGCGAGCGCGTCGGTGGGCGTCCCGCCGGGAGCGCACGTCGTCTTCGCCCGGCTGAACTGGGCCGGCAGCACAGCCTGCGGTCCGTCGGCTGTCGCACCGCCCGGGATACCCGCGAAGCAGAACATCCGGCTTTCAGTCGGCAGCGCGGAACCCGTGGACATCGCGCCCTCGGGCTACGCCGAAGACGGTGACCACTACTCGGCGCACGCCGACGTGACCGGCCTCTTCGCGAAGGTGCCTCCGGTCTTCGACGTCACGGCCGGGAACGTCTGGGCACCCAAGGGTTTCGACTGCGTGGGTGGCTGGTCGATCGCGCTCGTCTACGCCTACCCGGAGCGCAACGCGGACTACGCGCCGAACAAGCGCAAGGTGGTCGTCTACGACGGTCACGTCCGCCAGACCGCCGACGCCCCGGCTGCCGAAGTGACGATCACCGGCTTCCGCGCCGCGGCGGCCGACGCACACATCGGCGTCACCGCGTACGACGGCGACTGGGGTGCCTCCGGCGACCAGTTCCTGGTCGACGGCACCCCGGCCGCCGAGCCGTCGACCGGCGGCACGTCGAACTTCTTCATCGCCAACGCGGACAACGCCGCGGCGCCGGGCTCGAAGAACAACTTCAGCGTCGACGCCAAGGCGTTCAACGTCGACAGCGTTCCCGCGGGCGCGACGAGCACCAAGCTTGGCTTCGTGACCAGCGGCGACGCCATCCTGGCGCAGAACCTGGCGTTTTCGGTGCCGGTGCCCGAACTCCAGATCGCCGTGCGTGCGCCCCGGCCGAAGGCGCACGCCGGTGAGCCGGTGACGTTCACCGTCGCCGTGACCAACCCGGGCGACGCCCCGGCGTCCGGCGTCGAGGTCGCCGACCCGGCCGCGCCGGCGTGCGCCAAACCGCTCGGCACGCTCGCCCCGCGGCAGACGGTCAGCTACACGTGCACCGCGACCGCGCCGCCCGACGACTTCACCAACACCGCGAAGGTGACCGGCACGAGCGCGCTCGGCGACGCACTCGACGGCGTCGCGAGCGCCCCGGTCGACGTCCTGCACCCCGCGCTGGGCATGACGAAGACGGCCGACCGGCCCGCGTATCGCGCCGGCGAGGTCGCGACCTTCACGATCAAGGTCACGAACACCGGCGACACGGGGCTGTCCGGCCTCCAGGTCACCGACCCGAAGACGCCTTCGTGCGCGCTCACCGGAGCGCTCGCACCGGGCGAAAGCCGCACGACGACGTGCACCGCGAAGGCACCGATCGCCGACGGCGTCAACACGGCGAGCGCGGTGGGCACCGACGAGCTCGGCAAGCAGGTCACGGCGACCGCCGACGCACCCGCGCCGACGATCGCGCCCGCGCTCGAGGTCACCAAGTCGGCGGACCCGCCGGTGATCCACGCCGGGGACGCCGTCACCTGGACGGTCGCGGTCCGCAACACCGGCGACAGCCCGCTGGCACCGGTGAAGCTCACCGACGACACGACGACGGAGTGCGCGCGCACGTTCGCCGGCCTGGCCGCGGGCGCGACCCAGACGTACACGTGCACGGCGAACCCCTCCCGGACCACGACGTCCCAGGTGACGGCGACCGCAGCCGACCTGGCCGGCCAGCCCGTGACGGCCACCGCCTCGGCCACGGTCACGGTGATCACCCCGGCCCTGACGCTCACGAAGGACGCCACACCGGCCATCGCCCGCGCCGGCGACCCGATCACGTTCACGACGACGGTCGCCAACGCCGGCGACACCCCGCTGACCGAGGTGACGGTGGCCGACGACGTCCCGGCGTGCGCCAAGGCGATCGGCGCACTGGCACCGGGCGGGAAGGTCACCTACACGTGCACCGCCCCCGCCCCGCCGGACGACCTCGCCACGAAGGCCACGGCCACGGGCAAGGACCAGCTCGGCCGCGCGGTGAAGGTCACCGACGACGCAGCGGTGGACGTGATCCACCCGGCCGCCAAGCTGGCCGTGCGCGCGACACCGGCCCAGGTCCGCGAAGGCGACACGGTGACGTGGACGATCACCGCGGCCAACACGGGCGACGTGCCGCTGACGGAGGTCGCGGTCGCGGATGCCCAGGTCCCGGCATGTGCCAAGCAGCTCGGCACGCTCCAACCGCGAGCGCAGCAGGAGTACACGTGCACGACGGTCGCGGGCGCGACGGGCTTCGCGAACAAGCCGACGCTGACGGGCACGGACCCGACCACCCGCCCGGTGACGGCCGCCGCCGAGGGGGCGTTCGCGGTCCAGCACCCGGCCGTGGCGATCACGGCCGAGGTGACGGGCGGCCCGTTCCGCGAGGGCGACAAGGTGCCGTTCCGGATCACGGTCCGCAACACCGGCGACGTGCCGCTGACGGGCCTCCGAGTCACCGACGCGCAGGCGAGGGACGGCCGAGCGATCGGCGGGCAGGCCGCGGACGGCCGAGCCACTGGCTCGCAGGTCGCCGACGCGCGAGCTACCGGCGAGTCAGGCCTCGGCGGGCAGGCCGCGGGCACGAGAGCGCTCGGCGAGCACCCCGCCACCCAGCCGGCCGCCGGCGCGCGGGCCACTACCTACGCCGCCCAAGCGCCTGCCGCCCAAGTGCCAGCCACCGGCTGCACCCAGGCCATCGAGGGCATCCTCGAGCCCGGCGCCACCCGCGACTTCGCCTGCACCACCACCGCGCCGGCCGACGACGTCACCCGCACCGTCCGGATCGCCGCCACCCCGCCCGTCGGCGCGGATGTCGCCGCGGCCGGCAGTGCCGCCGTCGATGTCATCCACCCCGCCGTTGCGGTTGCCCGGGCCGTCGATCCCGCCGTCGTGCGCGTCGGCGACACCGTGACCTCGACCATCACCGTCACCAACACCGGTGACAGCGCGCTCCGGGACGTTGCCGTCGCCGATGAGCGTGCCCCTGACTGCACCAAGTCGCTGGGGCGGCTCGAACCGCAGGCGAAGCTCACCTACAGCTGCACCCAAGCCGCCGGTGAGACCGACTTCGCCGCCGTCGCGAAAGTCGTCGGTACTGACGCCACCAACCGTCCGGTGACTGCCGCTGCCGAGGCCGGCGTCGATGTCATCCACCCTGCGATCGCCGTCACCGAGGACGTCGCACCCGCGCGAGTGCGGCAAGGCGATACCGTCACGTTCACCCTCGTCGTCGCGAACACCGGTGATGTCCCGCTGACCGATGTGTCCCTTGTGGACAGTCGGATCCCGGCGTGCGCTCAGTCCATCGGCACCCTCCTTCCCGGCGCCACGCAGCGCCACTTCTGCAAGGTAGACGCCGGCACCGACAGTTTCGTGAGCTCCGCCACCGCAACTGGCACCGATCCGGTGAAACGCCAGGTCAGCGCCACCGACGACGCGGCGTACACCGTGCTGCACCCCGCCCTCGCGCTCACCCAGGACATCCACGGCGGCCCCTTCCGCCCGGGCGACCCCGTCACCGCCACCCTCACCGTCACCAACACCGGCGATGTCCCGCTGACCGCCGTCGACGTCCGAAGCGGGCCCTGTACGAAGACCTTCGACGCGCTCGAACCCGGCGCGAACAAGAACTTCGACTGCACCACGACCGCCCCGGCCGACGACGCGGACAGCGCGGCGAAGGCGACAGCGAATGCCCCGGTCGGCCCACCTGTCACCGCGAAAGACACGGACAAGATCGACGTCATCCACCCGGCCGTGAAGCTCTCGATCGACGCGACACCCCGGATGGTCCGCGCAGGCGACGAAGTCACCTTCACCGTCACCGCGCGCAACACCGGCGACGTCCCGCTGACCGCAGTGTCCGTCGTGGATGAACAGACCACCTGCGCGAACAAGTCCGGCACCATCGCCGCCGGAACGGCGATGACCTACACCTGCACCCGCAAAGCGCCTGACGACGACTTCGGGCAACGTGTCGAGATCACCGGAATTGACCCGAGTGGTCGCACCGTGCAATCGACCGGTGACGCAAAAGTCGACGTCGTTCACCCCGAGATCGCCGTGATGAAAGACGCGGCACCCTACGAAGTCCGGGAAGGCGACACCGTCACGTTTTCGATCCTGGTCAAGAACACCGGTGACGTCCCGCTCGCCGACGTGAGCGTCGTCGACGACCACACCCTGGCGTGTGCGCGAACCGCGGGAGAACTGGCCGTGGACGCCGAAATTTCGTACTCCTGCACAACGACCGCGGGCAAAGTTGGCTTCACGGGCAAAGCAACCGCCTCCGGTCAAGACCCGACCCGTCGTCCGGTGAGTGCGTCCGGTGAAGCGACGTTCGTCGTCCGAATGGGCTGAACGGAGTAACGAGGAAGAGTCCGATTGCCTCGAAATCCCGGCCTGTCGCCGACGGTAAATGTGACCAGTGCGTTCGTAGGGTTCTCGCCTTAATTGTTCCGTGATACGTTCCTGCGCCGTGTCCCCCATTGGTGAACGTGCTCACGTGGTGATGGTGTCACTCAGTGTGCTGCTCGGCGTTTTTTCCGCCGCCGCCGGCACCTGGATGGCCACCGCGGAAGGAAACACCGCCGAGCTCGGCGCCGCGGCGCTCGTCCTGCCGAACGCGCCAGCCGGCGCCGGCAGCGGCAGCGGAACCGACCTCGCCGGCGGCAAGGTCCAGACCACCACCCCCGGTCACCCTGCCGCGCCCACCACCTCGGCCCCCGCCCCGACGACCTCCAGCGCGGAACCGACGCCGACCGAGACGTCGCCGCAGCCGCAGCCGTCGACGTCCGAAGCCGCGCCGCCGCCGAGCACCAAGCCGGCGGCCCGCGTCGCGCCTTCCGTCGCCGCGCAGGTCGTCACCCTGGTCAACGACGAACGCGCGAAGGCGGGCTGCGAGCCGCTGGCCGAGGAATCGCACGTCACCAAGGCCGCGCAGGACTTCAGCGACCAGATGTCGGACGAGAACTTCTTCTCCCACACCAGCCCCGACGGCACCACGTTCGACCAGCGCATCAAGCAGGCCGGGTACTCGAAGCCGGGTGCGGAGAACATCGCGCGCGGGCAGACGTCCGCGGCGCAGGTCATGGACTCCTGGATGAACTCCGAAGGCCACCGCGCCAACATCCTGAACTGCTCGCTCAAGAAGATCGGCGTCGGCGTCACCACCGACGGCTGGTACTGGGTCCAGGACTTCGGCTACTGAAACTAGGGCTTGCTCCACCGCTCGGCGATGTCGCCGTACCGAGCCAGCACCGTCGCCCGCAGCTCCGGATCCGACCGCGGCACCGGCTCGATGAACACCTCGGTGACGTCGTGGAACGCCTCCGTCAGCTCCGACGCGAGCCGGACGCACGCGCGTTCGAGGTCCGCGGCGCCGAGCGAGTCGTCGAAGTCCACGCGGGTGCAGACCAGCACCTGGTCGGTGCCCATCAGCATGGTCTGCAGGTCGACGACGGCCTCGATCTCCGGCGCGGCCGTCAGGTGGTCACGGACGCCGCGGACCAGCGTCGGGTCGGCCTGGCGCCCGACCAGCAGCCCGCGGTTGGTGCGGCCGAGCAGGTAGGCGACGCAGGCGAGCAGCAGGCCGATCGCGATCGACGCGATGCCGTCCCAGACCTCCGAGCCGGTCAGCTGGTGCAGCCCGATGCCACCGAATGCGAGCAGCAGGCCGATCAGCGCGGCCGAGTCCTCGAACAGCACGGTCTTCGGCGTCGGGTCGTCGATGAGCCGCAGGTACGTCCACAGCGAGCGGTTCTCCGCCCGGGACTCCCGGACGACCTGGCGCACCGCTTGCAGCCACGACGTGCCTTCGAGCAGGAACGCCACGGCGAGGACGATGTAGCTGAGCAACGACGTGCTCTGCGCTTCGCCGTGCCCGAACAGCGTCGAAACGCCCTCGTAGAGCGCGAACATCGCGCCCGAGGCGAAGATCGAGACGGCCGCGAGCAGCGACCAGAAGTACCGCTCCTTGCCGTAGCCGAAGGGGTGCACGCGGTCGGCCGGGCGCTCTGAGCGCTTCAACGCCGTCAGCAGGAGGACTTCGGTGATCGTGTCGGCCACCGAGTGCGCCGCTTCGGACAGCATCGCGCCCGAACCGGTGATGATGCCCGCGATCAGCTTCATGATGGCGATCGCCAGGTTCACCCCGCCGGCGAGCAGGACGGTCAGGGTGCTTTCGCCACCGGAGTTCCCGGATTCCTCGCTCACCTTGGTGAGCGTAGTGCTCAGAGGCGGCGCAGGCCGTGCAGAACGCGTTCCATGAGCGCCATCGCGGGACGGCCGTCGGCGTTGGTCCGGCTGTCGTGGATGGTCACCAGGCCCTGTTCGGCCATGTCGTCCAGCAGCACCCGCACGACGCCGAGCGGCACGCTCAGCGTGGCCGCGACTTCGGCGACCGACCGCGGGTGCAGGCACAGCGAGCGCACCGAGCGGATCTCGCCGGTGACCCGGGCGCCGTCCCAGTGCGCCTCGGCCCGCGTCGAGACCATCGCTTCGATCGCGAGGTGCCGCCGCGACTGCGTGCGGCCGCGAGTGAGGACGTACGGACGCACGAGGGTGCGCTGAGTCGGTACGTAGTCCTGGGCGAGCCGGATGTCGTCCGGGATGGGGTGGAGTGCGTGTCGGCCGGTCGTAGTGGTCCGCCGGTCCTCGGCCATCCGTGCCGCCCCCTGTTTCTGTGATCGTCAAAGGTGCCCTCGCTGGCAACGGCGGCGGCGAGGAAAGGCCAGGATACGCCGCTTGTCCAGAGTTCAGGAGATCGTTTCTGGTTAACCTGATGGGCCATTTCGGTGATTATCATGAACATTTTTCAAGAAAACGATTACCGTCACGAAATCCCAGCTAGTGGGCTTGCGGGACAGGACAAAGTTGTGACAACGGGTAGTGGAATGGCTACGAAGTCCGGAAAGTTTCGATCACGGAAAACGGCCCCGGTCAGGAGACCTGACCGGGGCCGTGCGTTCTCGGGAAATGTGTCACTCCTCCGCGAGTGACGGCGCTCCGAGCGCGATCGGCTTCGGTTCCGGCTTCCGCTTGACCGCCTCGAGCAGCATCTGCGCGACGTCGACGATCTCGACCTTCTCGCTCGCCGTGCCGTCGGCCTGACGGGCCGTGAGGCCGTCGTTCAGCATCACCTTGCAGAACGGGCAGCCGGTGGCGATCTTGGACGGCGCGGTGCCGAGCGCCTCGTCGACGCGCTCGATGTTGATCCGCTTGCCGATCTTCTCTTCCATCCACATCCGCGCGCCGCCGGCGCCGCAGCACATCGACTTGTCGCCGTGCCGCGGCATCTCGCGCAGCTGCGCGCCGGTCGCGCCGACCAGCTCGCGCGGCGCCTCGTACACCTTGTTGTGGCGGCCGAGGTAGCACGGGTCGTGGTAGGTGACGTCCTCGGCGACCGGCGCCACCGGCACCAGTTGCTTCTCGCGCACCAGGCGGTTCAGCAGCTGCGTGTGGTGCACGACGTCGAACTGGCCGCCCAGCTCCGGGTACTCGTTGGCGAGGGTGTTGAAGCAGTGTGCGCAGGTCACGACGACCTTGCGGGCCTTGCGCTCACGGCCCTCGAACACCGAGTTCAGCACCTCGACGTTCTGCTGGGCCAGCATCTGGAACAGGAACTCGTTGCCGGCGCGGCGGGCCGGGTCACCGGTGCAGGACTCCTCCGAGCCGAGCACGGTGTACTTGACGCCCGCCATGTGCAGCAGCTCCGCGACCGCGCGCGTCGTCTTCTTGGCGCGGTCCTCGAACGCGCCGGCGCAGCCGACCCAGAACAGGTACTCGGCGTCGCCCAGGTCGCCGTCGAACACCGGGACCTCGAAGTCCAGGTCCTCGGTCCAGGCCAGCCGGTCCTTGGCGTTCTGGCCCCACGGGTTGCCCTTGTTCTCCAGGTTCTTGAACATGCCGTTCAGCTCGCTGGGGAACGACGACTCGATCATCACCTGGTAGCGGCGCATGTCGACGATGTGGTCGACGTGCTCGATGTCGACCGGGCACTGCTCGACGCAGGCGCCGCAGCTGGTGCACGACCACAGGACGTCGGGGTCGATGACGCCGCCGTCGTCCCCGATCAGGGCCTTCTGGGACTCGGCGATCGCGAGGACGTCGATCCCGGCGTACATGTTGTCGCCGCTCAGGCCGATTTCGTCGCCCGCCATGTCGCGCTTGCCGCCGGCCAGCAGGTACGGCGCCTTCGCGTACGCGTGGTCACGCAGCTGCGTGATGACCAGCTTCGGCGACAGCGGCTTGCCCGTGTTCCACGCCGGGCACTGCTCCTGGCAGCGGCCGCACTCGGTGCACGTCGAGAAGTCCAGCCAGCCCTTCCAGCTGAAGTCTTCGATCTTGCCGACGCCGAAGGTGTCCTCGTCGGGGTCGGCTTCTTCGAGGTCGAGGACCTTGCCGCCGCTCATCATCGGCTTGAGCGCGCCCAGCGCGACGCCGCCGTCGGCCTCGCGCTTGAAGTAGATGTTGAAGAAGGCGCTGAAGCGGTGCCACGCGATGCCCATGGTCATCGTACGCGCGACGACGATCAGCCACACCGTGGCGCTCATCAGCTTGACGAACGCGAAGACCGTCACCAGGTTCGGGCTGGCCGGCAGCAGCTGGCCGATGGGGTTCGAGACGAAGGACGCCCACAGCGGCCCTTCGTGCGTGTTCAGCGCGGACTTCGCGGCCCGGACGCCGATGATGCCGATGCCCTCGATCAGGACGACGGCCTCGATGAAGTACGCCCACTTGAAGTTGGAGCCCTGGAAGCGGCTCTGGCGGTCGGCGCGGCGCGGGTGGTTGCGCTGGCGGATCGCCATCAGCACCAGGATGCCGACGATCGTGCCGAGCCCGAGCAGCTCCATGAGCAGCTGGAACGGCGGGAAGTCGTCGAGGATCGGCCAGCCCCAGGTCGGCACGAAGACCTCGCCGTAGGCCTCGAACAGGGCGAGCGAGCCGAGCAGGAAGCCCCACATGACCAGCCAGTGGGCCGGGCCGACGCTGCGCTTGCGGTTCATCCGCGTGTGCGCGGCGAACTCCTTGATCAGCGTCTTCATGCGCGGCCAGAACGGCCCGTTGCGCGTCGAGTCGGGCTGGCCGAGGCGGATCACCCGCACGAAACGGGCGATCGTCGCGGCGAACATGCCCCAGGCGACGACGCCGAGGACGACGGCGATGCCGCCGAGCGTCAGTTGCAGAGCGCCCATCGTTCGGGTGCCTTTCGTCCGGGAAAAACTGTGGTGGTGCCGGGAGACTAACCGTCCTTACTGATGAGTAACCCGTTGAGTGGCCCTAAGTCCCACCGATGTGGTGTACGTCGCTCTTTGTTTCGGGACGATCGTTCAGGTAGTTTTCACCCTATGGTGAAGCTGCAAGTGGACGGCCGGAAGGCGCGCGGCCAGAAGCGGCGCACCGAGCTCATCGAGGCCACGCTGCGGATCATCGAGCGCGACGGCGTCGCGGGCGTCACCCACCGAACGGTCGCGGCCGAGGCCGGCGTGCCGACGACGTCCACGACCTACCACTTCTCGTCGCTGGACGACCTCCTAGTCGCGACGCTCATCTCGTGCGCACGCGACATGGCGACCGAGGTCTACTGGATGATCGACCGGGCGCGGTCCCGCGGGTCACGCGGTGCCGAGGAAGTCGCGGCCCTGCTCGCCGAGGCGCTCGGCCCGCGGCGCGGGCGCACGATGGCGGAGTACGAGCTGTACCTCCTGGCCGCGCGCAAGCCCGAGCTGCGCCCGGCCGCCCGGCGCTGGCTGGACGTCCTGACGTCGATGGTCCGCCACGACGACGAAGTGGCGTTCCGGGTCTTCCTCGCCGGCATCGACGGGCTGCTGATCCAGGGCCTGATCGACGACGAGCCGCCGTCGGCCGAGGAGCTGCGGCCGGTGGTGGACTACCTGCTGAAACCGCGTTGACGGCTGCCTTAGTTTCGGATCATGCGCACCTTTGGCGACTACGAACTCGACGACGACCGCGCGCGGCTGGACCTCGACGTCGTGTGGAAGTTCCTCTCCACCGAGGCCTACTGGGGCCGCTGGCGCACGCGTGAACAGGTCGAAGCCTCGATCGACGGCTCGTGGCGGGTGGTCGGGGCCTACCGCGACGGCTCGATGGTCGGGTTCGCCCGTGCGTTCTCCGACGGCGTCCTGTCCGCCTACCTCGCCGACGTCTTCGTCATCGACTCCGCCCGCGGCAGCGGTCTCGGCAAGGAGATCGTGCGCGAGATGATCGACAACGGGCCCGGCGCGCAGTTCCGCTGGATGCTCCACACCGCCGACGCACACGGGCTGTACCGCCAGTTCGGCTTCGCCGAGCACACCCGCGGGTACTACCTCGAGCGCGAAGGGCCCAACTCGAACAACTTCGTCCGCTAACGCAGGTCGGTGAGCAGGGCGTCCCACGATCGGGTGGTGATTTCGAGCGTTCCGCCCGGGCGGTCCTTCGTGTCGCGGATCCGCACCACCTGGGCGAGCGCCACTTCCACGCAATCGGCCTCTTGGCCGCTGTAGGTCGACTTCCGCCAGGTCACGTCAGGCCTCCAGTTCGGCGATCACCCCCTCGATGAACGCGCGCGATTCGTCCACGTCCAAGGCAAGGGATGCCATGGTCTTCGCGGCCGACTTGTAGTCCGCCACCTGATCCTCATCGTAGAGGTAGGCGCTGCCGCGATGCTGGTCCAAGAAGACGATGGCGGGCAGGTCGGAGTACTCGAGTACGGCGAAGGAACCGTTGAGGCCGGGATGGAAATCGCCGCCGGACGGCACCACCCGGACCGCCAGTCGCCGGGGGAGACCGACGAGGTGCCGCAGCTGGTCGGTGAGGGTGTCGGTGCCGCCGATCCGCTGCCGGAGTGCGACCTCGCCGAGCAGGAACGAGCAGTCCGGCGCGCGGTGCTCGCGCAGGGCCGCCTGCCGGACCATGCGCACCCGCAGCCGCTGCTCGACCAGCTGTGCGGGAGAACCGCCGTACGACAGGATCGTGCGGGCGTAGTCGGGCGTCTGCAGCAGGCCGTGCACCAGCATCGGCTGCCAGCTGAAGATCGCGGCCGCGGTGCGCTCGTACTCGGCCAGCGACATGAGGATCGCGGGCGCGTCCGGCATCTCCTTCTCGGCCCAGTTCGGCTCACGCGCGGTGCGGGCCAGCTCGAACAGCCTGTCGCGCTCCTCGCCGAGCACCCGCAGCTGCCCGAGCAGGAGCGCGACCTCTTCGATCCGCGGCACGCGCAGGCCGAGCTCCCAGTTGGACAGCTCGGCGGCGTGCACGCCGGTGGCGCGGGCCAGCTCGCGCAGCCCGTACCCGCGCGCCTTCCGCGCTTTTCGCAGCCCGAACCCCAGCGCTCTCGACCGGGGTGTCGCTATCGGTGGTGACATGAGCGCAGTGTGTCATCGGGGTCCGACAAAAACGGGCCCGGCTCCGTTGCCGATCGGCAACAGCGCCGGGCCTGCCCGGGAAATCAGCCCTTGTTCTCGTACACCGGCGTGATCACCGCGCGGGCCAGCGTGTGCCCGAACAGGTTGAAGCCGAGGAACGCCGGCGTCGCGTCCTCCGGCACGTCCAGCTTGTCCACGTCGAGGGCGTGCACGGCGAAGTAGTAGCGGTGCGGGCCGTGCCCGGGCGGCGGCGCGGCGCCGAGGAACTGCTTGACCCCGCCGTCACCCTTCAACGTCACCGCGCCTTCCGGCAGCCCGGAGCCGTCTCCCGCGCCGGACGCCAGCTCCGTCACCGAAGCCGGGACGTTGAACACCGCCCAGTGCCAGAACCCGCTGCCGGTCGGGGCGTCCGGGTCGTAGCAGGTGATCGCGAAGCTCTTCGTCTCCGCCGGGAAGCCCTCCCACGCCAGGTGCGGCGAACGGTCCTCGCCGCCGGCACCGAAGATGCCGGACAGGTGGGGCGTGGCCAGGGTTTCGCCGTCGGCCACGTCGTCGCTGCGGAGGGTGAAGGACGGCACGTCGGGCAGGGATTCGTACGGGCCGGGTGCTTGCGGCATGGATCCTCCTGATCACGGAACCGGTGACTTGCGCCAGGTTAGGCCCCGAGCACCACCCCCGCGTCTCAGGGAGGGATCTCAGGGTCTTTCGGGGGGTTACCCCCATGTACGGCCCGCTCACCCCGTCATAACGTTTCTCACGCAGAGGAAACAACACTGAGGGGACCAACGAGCATGGCGCGCCCGCTTCTGGCTGTGGGAGGCATCGTCCTGATCGGCGTCGGCCTGGCGACGGCGCTCGGCTGGGGCTGGGGTTCGGACTTCGCGAACACCGGGACCGTTTCGCAGACCATCCGCAGCGTGAAGCTGGAGGCCGACTCGGGCGCGGTGAAGATCCGCAAGGGCTCGGGGCAGACGACCGTGCGCGAAGAGGTCAGCTACCACTGGCGCAGCAAGCCGGACGGGCCCTTCTACCGCGTCGACGGCGACCAGCTGGTGCTCGGCTCGTGCGGCACGAACTGCTCGGTCGACTTCGAGGTCGTCGTGCCGGCCGGGGTGCCCGTCACCGGGAATCTCGACTCCGGCGGGCTGGACGTCGCCGGGATGTCGACTGTGGACGTTCACGTCGATTCCGGGCACGCCCGCGTCGAGGACGTCCCGGGTGCGGTGAAACTGTTCCTGGACAGCGGTTCGACCGACCTCCGGAACGTCGGTTCGGTCGAGCTGCGGAGCGAATCCGGCGCCATCACCGGCGACGGCGTGCACGGCCCGGTCGACGTGACGTCGTCCAGCGGCAGCGTCGAATTCACGGTGGTGCAGGCGAACGACGTCAAGGTGCACGCCGACAGCGGCAGCATCGACCTGACGGTCCCGGGCGGCGCGTACCGCGTCGAGGGCGGCAGCGACAGTGGGCACCGCGACATCGGCGTCCGCAACGACGGCGCCGCCCAGCACGTGCTGGACCTGACGACCGAAAGCGGCAGCGTCACGGTCCGCGCGGCCTGACTTCTTCCTTACTACGGGGGCATTTCCGATGGGCAGGATCGAACGGCGCGTGCTGGTGGCCGCGCTGCTGGGGGCGATCGCGGCGTTCGGCGTCGTGGGCTTCACACGGGACGAGCCGTCGTCGCCGTCGGCGCATGGCGTGCCGGTCGTCGTGGATTCCCACTATCGAGTGACTTCGTGGGGCGGTACCCCGGCGGAAGTCGTTGTGCAGCAAGGAAATTCCGATTTCTTCTTCTCCTCCTGGACCGCCCGCCGCTCCTGAACTGTCGGTGGCTGCTGTTAGGAAGGAAGCACGCCGAAGGCCGGCGGGCAGGGGGAGGAAACACATCATGGACGTGCGCCGGTTCGTCGCGGTCGTCGCGGCGGTTGTGGTCATGGCGGCGGTACCGGCCGCCGCTTCGGCGTCGGAGCTGACGTGGCGCCCGTGCGCGACGCAGCAGGAACCGACGGCGGAGTGCGCGACGGTCGAGGTGCCGATCGACCGGGCGCGGCCGGAGCTGGGGGCGGCGCAGCTGGCGCTGGCGCGGCTGCCCGCCCGCGATCCGGCCCGGAGGATCGGCTCACTGCTGGTGAACCCGGGCGGGCCGGGCGGCTCCGGCGTCGGCTTCGCGCAGTTCGGCGGGTTGGCGTCGCCGGAGCTCGCCTCGCTCCGGCAGCGCTTCGACGTCGTGGGCTTCGACCCGCGCGGCGACTGGTTCAGCACGCCACGCATCACCTGCGACGCGGCCACGCTGTTCGACCCGGCGCTGGACCGGTTCCCGTCGACGCGGGCGGGGTTCGAGGCGCTGGTCGCGCACAACCGGAAGGCGGGCGCGGACTGCCTGGCCCGCACCGGGCCACTGCTGGCTCACGCGGACACCCAAAGCGCGGCGGAGGACATCGAGACGATCCGGGTGGCGCTCGGCGAGCCCCGGATTTCGTGGCTGGGGCTGTCGTACGGCACCGAACTGGGCGCGGTCTACGCGTCGAAGCACCCGGGCCGGGTGCGGGCGATGGTGCTCGACGGCGCGATCGACCACGCGCGGCCGATGAACCAGGCGATCCTCGAGGAGGCCGCGGCCACCGAAGACGCGCTGGTCCGGTTCGCGGACTGGTGCCGGGGCGCGGCTGGCTGTGCTTTATATGGCCAGGACGTCCTCCGCTTCTACGACGACGTCGTGGCGCGGGCGGCCCGCGGCGGGATCTGGTCGAGTGAGCTGGGCCGTCCGGCGACGGCCGACGAGGTGTCGGCCGGGGTCTACGGCCACGTCTACATCCGGGACGACTGGCCGGCGCTGGGCAAGGACCTGGCCGCGGCCGGCGGGGAGTTCCCGGACGCCCGCGGGCTGACTGAGCGGAACCAGTTCCTTTCGCCGATCTACGCGGCGTACCGGGGGATCGGCTGCCACGACTTCCCTTCGCTGTTCACCGGGCCGTCGGACCTGGGCTATTTGGCCGGCCTGCTCCGCAAGGTGGCGCCGCACAGCTGGCGGTACTCGGAGTACTGGGACTTCGCCAGCGGGTGCACGGGCTGGCCGGTGCCGGCGAAGAACCCACCCCAGCCGCACCCGGTCCGCGGCGCCCCGCCGATCCTGGTCGTGGGCGGCGCCCATGACCCGGCGACACCGCTGGCCTGGGCGCGTGGCCTGGCGTCGAGCATCGACGGTGCGGTCTTGCTGACCCGGACGGACGACGGCCACACGGGGCTGTTCAACTCGGCTTGCGCGCGGGCGGCCGAGGTGAAGTACCTGGTGAACGGGGTCTCGCCCGGTCGCGGGGCGGTGTGCCGATGAGGCGGGAGCATCCTTCGGGCCGGGGGCCGGGGGCCGGGGGCCAGGGGCCAGGCGGCTGTCGGCCGGCCGCGAGGCGGCCTCATGGGCGGCGGCGGTGCCCGGCCGGCTGTGGCGCGGCCGGCTGTGGCGCGGCCGGCTGGTGGGGCGCTCGGGTGCGGCCAGGTAGCGGGTGAGGCAGGGCTGCCCGGGCAGGCCAGGGCCCGGTGGGCCACGGGGTCGGCCGATGGCGCGGTCGGCCGGTGAGGTGCTCGGGGATGGCCGCGGCGGAGTGCGCGGGCAGGTCCGAGGCTGCGGCCGGTCCCCGGTAGCGCCCGGTCCGCGGCAGGCTGCGGGCCTGGTCGCAGCCATCGCCGGCGAGCCGCTGTGCCGGGTGAGCGGCGTCACAGCCGATCCGGCCGCAATCGGTCACCGGGGTCGGGAACAAGAACCCGGATCGCCTCGTTAGGCTGGGTACAGAGGTTGAGCGCAGTCGACTCAAGTCCGGCTTGACGAGGCTCGTGAAGGCCCGATAGAACTTGCCAGGGCCTCGCTCAAGGCGAGAACGAACCTGCAGGTCACGAACATAGCAGCCGTACACAGGAGGAAGCACCATGGCGCGAGCGGTCGGCATCGACCTCGGCACGACCAACTCGGTCGTCGCCGTCCTTGAGGGCGGCGAGCCGACGGTCATCGCCAACTCGGAAGGCTCCCGTACCACCCCCTCGATCGTCGCCTTCGCCAAGAACGGTGAAGTGCTGACCGGCCAGCCGGCGAAGAACCAGGCCGTCACGAACGTCGACCGGACGATCCGGTCCGTGAAGCGGCACATCGGTACCGACTGGAAGACCGAGATCGACGGGAAGAACTACACCTCCCAGGAAATCAGCGCCCGTGTGCTGATGAAGCTCAAGCGCGACGCCGAGGCGTACCTGGGCGAGACGATCACCGACGCCGTCATCACCGTCCCGGCGTACTTCGAGGACGCCCAGCGGCAGGCCACCAAGGAGGCCGGGCAGATCGCCGGCCTGAACGTGCTCCGCATCGTCAACGAGCCGACCGCCGCCGCGCTGGCGTACGGCTTGGACAAGGGCGAGAAGGAGCAGACCATCCTGGTCTTCGACCTCGGTGGTGGCACCTTCGACGTCTCGCTGCTGGAGATCGGCGAGGGCGTCGTCGAGGTCCGCGCCACCTCCGGTGACAACCACCTCGGTGGTGACGACTGGGACGAGCGCATCGTCAAGTGGCTGGTCGACAAGTTCAAGGCCACCAACGGCATCGACCTGACCAAGGACAAGATGGCGCTGCAGCGCATCCGCGAGGCGGCGGAGAAGGCGAAGATCGAGCTGTCCAGCTCGAACTCGGCCAGCATCAACCTGCCGTACATCACCGTGGACGCGGACAAGAACCCGCTGTTCCTCGACGAGACGCTCTCGCGCGCCGAGTTTCAGAAGATCACCTCGGACCTGCTCGACCGCACCAAGGCGCCGTTCAACAACGTCATCCGGGACGCGGGCATCTCCGTCGGCGACATCGACCACGTCGTGCTCGTCGGTGGTTCCACCCGCATGCCGGCCGTCGCCGAGCTGGTCAAGGAGCTGACCGGCGGCCGTGAGCCGAACAAGGGCGTGAACCCGGACGAGGTCGTCGCCGTCGGCGCCGCGCTGCAGGCCGGTGTCCTCAAGGGTGAGGTGAAGGACGTCCTGCTGCTGGATGTCACGCCGCTGTCGCTCGGCATCGAGACCAAGGGTGGCGTCTTCACCAAGCTCATCGAGCGCAACACCACGATCCCGACCAAGCGCTCGGAGATCTTCTCCACCGCGGACGACAACCAGCCGTCGGTGCAGATCCAGGTGTTCCAGGGTGAGCGCGAGATCGCCGCGCACAACAAGAAGCTCGGCATGTTCGAGCTGACCGGTCTCCCGCCGGCCCCGCGTGGCGTGCCGCAGATCGAGGTCACCTTCGACATCGACGCCAACGGCATCGTGCACGTGACCGCGAAGGACCTGGGCACGAACAAGGAACAGTCGATGACGATCACCGGTGGCTCCGCGCTGCCGAAGGACGACATCGAGCGCATGGTCAAGGACGCCGAGGCGCACGCCGAGGAAGACAAGAAGCGCCGCGAGGAAGCGGAGACCCGCAACCAGGCGGAGACGCTGGTCTACCAGACCGAGAAGTTCGTCAAGGACAACGACGACAAGCTGCCCGAGGACCTCAAGGGCAAGGTCAAGTCCGCGATCGACGAGGCCAACGAGTCGCTGAAGGGCACGGACTCGACCAAGATCCGCGAGGCGATCGAGAAGCTGAACGCCGCTTCGCAGGAGCTGGGCTCCGCCCTGTACGCCAACGCGAACGCCGACGCGGCGGCCGGTGCCGCCGGCGGTGCGGGTGCGGGTGCGGCCGGGGACGCCGGTGCGGCCGGCGGCCAGGCCAAGGCCGATGACGTGGTGGACGCCGAGATCGTCGAAGAGGACCCGAAGAAGTGACCCACAGCTACGACGAATCCGAGAACCAGGGCCGAGGCCCCGAGGAGCCGGTGGTCGTGCGGGACCGGCGTCGGGTGGACCCCCAGACCGGGCAGGTCCGCCCGCCCGGTCCGGCCCACGCCGCGCCGGACCCCGACGAGGCGCCCGTGGAGCACGCGGGCCCCTCGCTGGGTGAGTCCATTGTGGACGAGTCGGTGGCCGTCGTCTCCGACGTGGAGAAGGAGCTGGCCGAGCGCACCGCCGACCTCCAGCGCCTGCAGGCCGAGTACGCCAACTACCGCAAGCGGGTCGAGCGCGACCGCGAGGCGGTCGTGATCGGCGCGAAGGCGACGGTGGTCAACGACCTGCTGCCGCTGCTCGACGACCTCGAGCGGGCCGAGCAGCACGGCGACCTCACCGGCGCGTTCAAGGCCGTCGGCGACAAGCTGATCAGCGGCCTGCAGCGCGCGGGCCTCGAGTCGTTCGGCGCCGAGGGCGAGGCCTTCGACCCGAGCGTGCACGAGGCCGTGCAGCACAACACCTCGCCGGACGTGGCGGGCCCGACGGTCACCGTGGTCATGCGCCGCGGGTACCGCTTCGGGGATCGCGTACTGCGGGCGGCGCTGGTCGGCGTGACCGACCACGAGCCCGGCGCGGCCCCGTCCGTCGGTGGCGAGCCGCCACTCGACGGCGGAGCCGATGAGCAGCAGCAGTAAGAGGAAAAACCAAGTGGGAGGAGGAGACGCCCGATGAGCGCACGGGAATGGATCGGTAAGGACTTCTACCGTGAACTGGGCGTCTCCTCCGACGCCACCGCGGACGAAATCAAGAAGGCCTACCGGAAGCTGGCCAAGGAGAACCACCCGGACGCGAACGCCGGCAACGCGCAGGCGGAGCAGAAGTTCAAGGCGGTTTCCGAGGCCTACGGCGTGCTCTCCGACGCGAGCAAGCGCAAGGAGTACGACGAGGCGCGGCGGCTGTTCGGCGGCGGGGGTGGCTTCAACTTCCCCGGTGGCGGCGGTGGCGGCAGTTTCGACATGGGCGACATCTTCGGCCAGGCCGGCGCCGGCGCGGGTCAGCAGGGCGGCTTCGGCGGCCTCGGCGACATCCTCGGCGGGATCTTCGGCCGCGGCCGGTCGTCGGCGGGCGCGACGGCGAACCGGCCGCAGCGCGGTGCCGACGTCGAGACGGACGTCCGGATCGACTTCACCGAGGCGGTCAAGGGCGCGACCCTGCCGCTGCGGCTGTCGAGCCCGGCGACCTGCGCGACCTGCAACGGCAACGGTGCCCGGCCGGGGACTTCGCCGCGGACCTGCCCGACCTGTTCCGGTTCGGGGCTGGTCAGCCGCAGCCAGGGCGCGTTCGCGTTCTCGGAGCCGTGCCGCGACTGCCGCGGCCGCGGGACGATCATCGACGACCCGTGCCCCGAATGCGGCGGCGAAGGCATCAGCACGCGCACCCGCACGCTGACCGTCCGGATCCCGCCGGGCGTCGACGACGACCAGCGCATCCGGCTGGCCGGCCAGGGTGAGCCGGGCCGGGGCGGGGCGCAGGCGGGTGACCTTTACGTCCGCGTGCACGTGGCTCCCCACGCGCTGTTCGGGCGCAAGGGGCTCGACCTGACGATCACCGTGCCGGTGGACTTCACGGAGCTGACGCTCGGCACCACGATCACGGTGCCGACGCTGGAAGGCAAGGTCTCGCTCAAGGTGTCGCCGGGCACGGCGAGCGGACGGGTGCTGCGCGTGCGCGGCAAGGGCATCGCCAAGCGCGACGGTTCGCAAGGTGACCTGCTCGTCACCCTCCAGGCGGCGATTCCCGCCAAACTGGACGACAAGGCGCGCGAGGCACTGCAGGCGTACGCCGAGGCGATGGCCGGGCACGACCCCCGGCCAGAGATCACCGAGCTGCTGCAAGGTAGGTGAGAGTGGTGTTCGGCGGGATTCCCCAGGAAGGCGACGAGGAGACCCCGGTGTTCGTCATCTCGGTGGCGGCCCAGCTCGCCGGGATGCACGCGCAGACGCTGCGCACGTACGACCGGCAGGGCCTGGTCTCACCGGGCCGCACCCCCGGCGGCGGGCGGCGCTACTCGATGCGGGACATCGCGCTGCTGCGCGAGGTCCAGCGGCTGTCGCAGGAAGACGGCGTCAACCTGGCCGGCATCAAGCGCATCATCGAACTGGAAAACCAGGTCGACGCGCTGCGGGCCCGGATCACCGAGCTGACCGAAGAACTGGCCGCGGCGTACGTGGCCGCGGAACAGGCGACGGCGGCGGCGCACGCGTCCTACCGCCGGGACCTGGTGCCGCTCAACCAGCAGACGGCGCTGGTGGTCTGGCGGCCCAAGCGCCGCTGACGACCAACGCGACGAAGGCCTCCCCGGGCGACCGGGGAGGCCTTCGCGCATGTGGAGAACCGGCCCTCATGGGGCCTGCGGGCACGAGAAACTGTCGGTGCCTGCGGGTAGCGTGGAAAACGGGGGCCTGCTCAGACAGGTTTCCCCGGCGCGCCGCGGGTCACGTCTTGACGTTCAGCAGCTGCTTGACCTCCGCCGTCCGGGACTCGATCACCCGCCGGGCCAGGTCGCGGGCCTGGGCGTTGACCCCGCCGCCTGGTCCGTTCTCCGTCCGGGCCAGCTCGACCGCTCCCTGCTGCTGTCCGGTCAGGACGTCCAGGAACCGGCGGGTGAACTCGCTGTCCGGCGCCGTCCGGAGCGCTCCGACCAGGTCCGGTGCCGTCGTCTTCAGGCCGCCGTGGCCGGCGTGGGCCTGCGGGGCCACCGCCTCGGGCTGGTCCCACTCGCGGAGCCAGCGTCGCATGTCGTCGACCTCGGTCTGCTGGGTCACCTCGATCGCCGCCGCCAGCTCCTTCAGCGAGGGCGGCAGCGGGCGGGCCGAAGCCAGCCGGACGATCTCGATGCCCTGCTGGTTCTGGGGAATCAGCATCTGCAGGAACATCACGTCGGCCGCGTTGTGCTGCGGAGGGGCCGTCGTCGCGCAGCCGGTCAGGAGCAGCGCGACGACGGCCAGGACCACTCTCACTGGCGCTGCCAGAGCGCCGGGGTGTTCGGCGGCTCCCAGCCCGCGATCGCCGTGTGCGCCTGGATGCAGCGGTAGGTCGCGCCGCCGTACGTCACGACGTCGCCCACCTTGTACGCCGTGCCCGCCGCCCACGTGCCACCCGTCGGCGGCTTGGTCGTGGTGGTGGGCGGCCGGGTCGTCGTGGTCGGGGGCGGCGTGGTGGTCGTCGGCGGCGGGGTGCCGCCTCCGCCGACCTGGAGGTCGACGCAGCTGTAGAACGCGTTGGCCGTGTCCGCGATGTTCCAGATCGCCAGCACCTTGATCCGGCCCGAATAGCCGGCCAGGTTCACCGTGTGCGACAGCGTCGACGGCGGCTGCTGGTTGTTGCCGTCGAACACCGCGACCCGGGTGCCGCCGACGTAGTACTCGTAGTTCGACGTCGAGTGCCGGGCGGTGAACACCCAGTTGAACGTCACCGTGCTGCCCACCGACTTGGCCGGCCACGGCTTCGACTCGTCGGCCAGCTCGGCGAACTGCGACAACCCGGCGTTGCAGCTGCGCAGCCCCTTCGGGCCTTCGACGCTCTGCGGCTCGTAGATGATCTGCCCGCAGTCGGGGACCTTCCCGGCCGCGCAGTTGGCCTGCCGGCTGGGCGGGTCGGACACGTAACCGTGGGCGCTCGCGGAGGTGGCGGGGAGGGCGACGACCAGCACCGGCGCGAGCAGGGCGCCGGCCGCGGCCGCGAAGAGCGTTCTTTTCCAGGTCATTTCGGCTCCTCGAGGGGGAACGGCGTTGTTCCGGCAGGGGAGGACGAGCGAGCACATCCGGGGAAGATGTGGTCTAGACCATAAGGCGATTCGGGCACAACGGTCAACGAACTACCGCCGTTCGACGAATTCGCTGCTCCGCTCGGCTCAGTGCGAAGGTCGGGACGGCTGCTGCAGGTGTTCGCCGAAGAAGGACGTCACCCGGCGCCACGCGTCTTCGGCCGATTCGTGGTGGTAGGTGAAGCCGACGACCTTGAGCAGCAGGTTCACCGGGGCCGCCGTGTCGATCTTGTTGGCGAACCCGTGGCTGGCGTCCGGGTACTCCTTGACGTCGTGCGGGACGCCGCGCTCGGTCAGCGCCGTCTCGAGCTTCGCCGCGGCGCCGCGCAGCCCGAAGTCCTTCTTGCCGAAGCTGGCGACGATCGGGCAGGCGTCGTCGAGCACCGACAGGTTCTTCGGCAGCTGCCCGTAGTACGGCGCGGACGCCTCGAACCCGCGTGACGCCGCGACGAGCGCGAAGCCGCCGCCCATGCAGAACCCGGCGATGCCGACCCGGCCCGAGCAGTCGTCCCGGCCCGTCAGGAGCGTGCGGGCGGCCTCGATGTCGTCGAAGCTGCGACCGCGTTGGGCGAACATGTCCGAGAACACCCGCCGCACGCAGCGGCGCATTCCCCCGCGCGAATACAGGTCCGGGCTGAGCGCGAGGTAGCCCTCGCGGGCGAAGCGGTCGGTGATGTTCTTCGTGTCCTGGCTCAGCCCGAACGCGTCGTGGATGAGCACCACACCGGGGTGGGGTCCCGTGCCGGCGGGCTCCGCCAGGTAGCCGCCGATGGTGCCGTCCGAAACCGGAATAGTCATCTCCATATCGGCGAAGATAGCGAGAAACCACCGGTGCGGCGCGGGGTGCTGAGAGTCTCTCAGCGCATTCCGGACAAACCTCAGTCCATGGTGAACGGGTCGTAGGATATTCGTTCCAGATCGATCCCCCTGGCCAGCAGCTTGGCGACGGTCGCCTGGATCATCGGCGGCGAACCGGAAACGAGCACCTCGTGGTTCCGCCACGTGCCGCGCTGGGTGACGGCGTGGGCGAGCGTGCCGCGGTCGCCGCCGGCCAGCGCGCCCTCCTCGGTGACCGGGGTGACCGTCAGCCACTTCGACATCGCGGCCAGCCGGCGCAGCTCCTCCAGCGCGTACAGGTCCTCCGGTCGCCGTCCGCCGAAGAACAGGTGCACCGGCGGGTTCCGCTTCCAGCGCGAAAGGTCGTCGAGGATCGCCAGCAACGGCGTGATCCCGGTGCCGCCGCCGATCATCAGCAGCCGCCGCTTCGTGGACGTCGGGCGCACGTTCAGCACGCCCATCGACGGCCCGAGGCGCCACACGTCGCCCGGCTTGGTGTGGTTGACGATGCTCCCGCTGACCCAGCCGCCGGGCACCGCGCGCACGTGGAAGGTGAGCTGACCGTCGCCGCGCGGCGCGTTCGCCGGCGAGAAGTACCGCCAGAACCGTGGCCGCTGCGGCACTTCCACGCTGACGTACTCGCCGGCGCGGTAGGGCAGGAGGCCTTCGGTGCGCACCTTCACCAGTGCGACGTCGCGGCTGAGCTTCCGGTGCTCGAGCACGGTCGCCGACCACGCCGCCGGTCCCGTTTCCGCCTGGGCCGCTTCGCGCATCGTCTTGGCGATGAGCCCGTAGGCCGAGGTCCACGCCGATTCGACCTCGGTGGTCCACTTCTCCTTAAGGAATCGTTTCAACGCGGCGATCAGCGCGACGCCGACGGCGTCGTAGTGCCGCGAGACGACGGCGAACTTCCGGTGGTCGCGGCCCAGTTGCCCCAGGAAGGTGACCAGCTCGTCGGGCCGGTCCACCATCTGCACCACGTACACCAGCGCGCGCAGCAGCCTGCTCCGCTGCGTCGTCATGGTCACCGGGAACAGATCCCGGCAATCGGGGGCGACCACGAACAACGCACCGTAGAAGTACTGCGCCAGTTCCTCTGCTTTCGGTTCGACCTCCGCAAAACTTTCACGAATCAACCGGGCCATCTCTCGACCTTCCACGGCCGAAACAGGAACTGTCTCGGGCATGGTGGAGATCTTCACGGATTCAGCACTCATCGGGAACGGTATTCTCCAGTCGTGCCAAGGCTTTCGCGCCGTGCATGCGGCGTCGCTGTGGCGGTGCCGCCCCCGAGGGTTCCCGACTGTAGGCGAATTCCCGTGCAGATGCGCGTGATTCCGCGGCTTCCCGCTCGAACGGAGCAATTCAAGTACGCCCGGTCAACCCCGTCTGTCGCAGCGTGAGAATGATCACCGCGCCGGATTCATCCGTTACGGGTTATCGATTTCCGAAGCGTAACGAATCCATTCACCGGACGGCGGATTGCCACTGCGCCGCCGGTGGCTAGTCGATCGTGAACGGGTCGTACTGGATCTGGTCCAGCGCGCTGCCCGCGACCAGCATGCGTGACACGGTCGCGCGGATCATCGCCGGCGAGCCGGACACCAGGATGTCGTGGCCGGGCCAGGCGCCGTACCGCGTGACGGCTTCGGCCAGCGTCCCCTGCTCGAACCCGGGGACGTCGCCGCCGCGCTCCACCACCGGGGTGACGCTCAGCCAGGGGTTCGTCGCGGCGAGCGCGCGCAGTTCTTCGAGGTCGTAGAGGTCCTCGCGGGACGGGCCGCCGTAGAACAGGTGGGTCTTCGGGTTTTCGCCCCACAGCGCGAGGTGGTCGAGGATCGACCGCAGCGGCGCGATGCCCGTGCCGCCGGCGACCATCAGCACGGCTCGCGAGGCCTCCCGGTCGACCGTCAGCCTGCCCAGCGGCGGGCCGAGCCGCCAGACGTCGCCGGGCTGGGTGTGGCTGACGATGGCGCGGGAGACCCAGCCGCCGTCGATCGCGCGGACGTGGAACTCGATGCCGCCGTCCTCGCGCGGCGCGTTCGCCGGCGAGAGGTAGCGCCACAGCCGTGGCCGCTGCGGCACTTCGACGCTCACGTACTGGCCGGGGTGGTAGGGCACGGGCTGGTCGGGCACCAGCCGCACCAGGGCGAGGTCCCAGGTCAGCCGCCGGTGCTCGACCACGGTGGCCGACCACGACGGCGGGTTCGTGTCGGCCGCGGCCGCGTCCTGCATCGCCCGCGCGGCGATGGTGAACGCCTCGGCCCACGCCCGTTCGACCTCGGGCGTCCAGGCCGGGCCGAGGTGGTTCTTGAGCGACGCCAGCAGCGCGGTGCCGACCGCTTCGTAGTGCCGCGGGACCACGCCGAACTTGCGGTGGTCGCGGCCCAGCTGGCGCAGGAACGGCGCGAGGTCGTCGGGCCGGTCGACCATCTGCACGATGTGCACCAGCGCGCGCACCAGCCTGCCGCGCTGGATCTCCATGTTGATCGGGAAGAAGTCGCGCGTGGTCGGGGCGAGGGTGAACAGCATCCCGTAGAAGAACTGCGAGATGTCCGCGATGTACGGCTCGGACCTGGCCCAGCTGTCCCGGATGAGCCGGACCATCGCGGTCACGGCCGCGGGGGCTTCACGCGGGGCCGAAGACCGGGGAAGCGGGCTGACGGAATCTGCTGTCATGAGAGGTTGTTCACGGGTCGGGGACCGCCTCCTGGGTCCTTCGCCACTGCTGCCACCTCGTCACTCAACGCCACTGGAGGGCGCCGCGCGCAGCGCCCGTCCGCAGGGTAGCCGTCGACCGCCCTTTTGCCCGCATTGTTGCTCCGACCGGGTGTATTCGGCCCGGTCGGGCGTGGGGGACCTCACCGGAGAGATGGTTGTTCCCCGCAAGCGTCCGGCAATATACTTGTATGGCACAACCAATGGAGGTGTCAGGGGTGGCTACGGGCTTCGGCAACACCGACGACGACGTCCGGGTCGAGCTCATGCGCGAGCTGAAGACCGCTTCCCAGCTCCAGCACGCCTGGATCATGCAGACCTGGCAGAGCGAGCCCGGGCTGCACCCGGCGGCCGCGATGCTGCTGTCCGACCTGGCGAAGAACGGCGAGACGCGGCCGTCCGAGCTGGCGAAACGCCGGTTCGTCGACCTCTCGGTGGTCAGCAGGCAGATCGCCCAGCTCTCCGCGGCCGGGCTGGTCGACCGCCGTCCCGCGCCCGAAGACGGCCGGGCGTCCCTGGTGAGCGTGTCCGAGAAGGGCCGGGCCGAGCTCACCCGCTGGCGCGCCAGCTACACCGATTTCATGGAGAAGGCGCTCAGCGGCTGGGACGACGAGCGCGTCACCGACCTCACCGCGCGGCTGGCGGAGATGAACACCGATCTCCGCCGGGCCCTCGGCAGCGACGCCTGCCTGGCTGACACGAACAAGTGATACCGCGGCGAAGAGGCACACCGGAAGTGTCTTTCGCCCCCGAGGAAACTGTCCGTTCGGTCCTGACTTGACGGTATTCCCCAGGGTTACCGTCGGTGGGTGACGCGTGACCGGGTCGCGCTGCTGTGCGCGCTGGGGATCGACAACCTGGGCTCGGGCCTGTTCCTCCCGTTGGCGCTGGTCTACGTGACGCAGGTGGTCGGCATGCCGCTCGCCGTGGCCGGCACCGCCGTCACCCTGGGCGCCGTCGGCGGGCTCGTCGTGCCGCCGATGGCAGGCCGGCTCGTCGACCGCGTCGGGCCGCGGGCCGTGGTGATCGGCGCCCAGCTGCTGCAGGCCGCGGGCACGGGTGCGTACCTGGCCGCCGACAGCGCGGGCTTGGTGGTGGTCGCGGCCGTTCTGCTCTCCGCCGGGCAGCAGCTCTTCTACAGCTCGCTGTTCGTGCTCATCGCCGACGTCGCGGGCGACGGCCCGAAGGACCGGCCGTTCGCCGAAGTGGGGATGGTGCGGGCCGCCTCCTTCGGCCTGGGCGGCCTCTCGGCGGGGGCGATGCTGACGTGGCTGGGGAACGACGGCTACCGCATCGCGCTCGCCGTGGACGTGGTGACGTTCTTCGTGGCCGCGTCGATCCTCGTCTTCTTCGTCCGCCTCGCGCGCCCGCACCGGCCGGTGCGCGAACGGTCGGTCCGCGTGCTGCGCGACCGGCCGTACCTCGCCCTCATCCTCTTCAGCGGGCTCTTCGGGCTCTCGCTGGACTTCTTCCTGATCGGCACGCCGGTGTTCGTGCTCGACCGGCTGCACGGCCCGGCCTGGCTGCCGGGCGCGATCCTCGCCCTGCTGACCGTGCTGACCAGCGTCGGCGGCACGCTGGCGCTGCGGCTCACCGCCCGGCTGACGCGGATCGCGGCGATGCGCGTCGGCTCGGCCCTGTTCTCCGCGTGGTGCCTGGTCAGCCTGGGCGTGCTGCTCGTGCCCGAGGCCTGGCGCGTGGTGTACCTGCTCGTGTCGACGCTGGTGTTCGCCGCCGGCGACCTGGTCTTCGGGCCGAGATCGGGGGCGCTCGCCGAGGCCGCGGCACCTCCGGTCGCCCGCGGGCGTTATCTCGCTGCGTACCAGTACGCGTTCACGGTGGCGCAGGTGATCGCGCCCGCCGTGGTGGCCTTGTTCTCGGTCGCCGACTGGTTACCCTGGGTGCTGGTGGGGGCGTGCGCCGGCGTCGCCGTGGCCGGGCTGGGCGCGCTCGGCTCGCGGTTGCCGGCGAACGCGGTCGCACCCGGGCAGAGTTGAGCGGAACAGACTCAAGTTTTCGTGCGTTAGAGATACTGACGGGTCACGGTCAGGCCTGTCACCAGGACTTCTCGCAGTACCGAGCATGAGGTGAGGGATGGACGCTTTCAACCCGACCACGAAGACCCAGCAGGCGATCTCGTCCGCGGCGCAGGCGGCCACCATGGCCGGCAACCCGCACGTGTCGGCCGCCCATCTGCTGGGCGCCCTGCTGGCGCAGGGTGAGGGGCTGACCGCACCGCTGCTGACCGCGGTCGGGGCCGACCCGGAGGTGGTGCACAAGGAGCTCGAGCCGCTCATCGCGGCGCTGCCGTCCGCGACCGGCGCCACCGTGTCGAGCCCGCAGTTCGACACCCACGCCGTCAAGTCGCTGACGCGCGCCCAGAAGCTCGCCACCGAGCTGGGCGACGAGTACGTCTCGACCGAGCACCTGCTCGTCGGGCTCGCGACCGAGGGCGGCCAGGTCGCCGACCTGCTCAAGCGCCACGGGGCGACGCCGGACGCGCTGCAGGAGGCGTTCGCCAAGGTCCGCGGCTCGGCCCGGATCACCAGCGCGGACCCGGAGAGCACGTTCAAGGCGCTCGAAAAGTACGGCGTCGACCTCACCCAGCGCGCCCGCGCCGGCGAGCTCGACCCGGTCATCGGCCGCGACACCGAGATCCGCCGCGTGGTGCAGGTGCTGTCGCGGCGCACCAAGAACAACCCGGTCCTGATCGGCGAGCCGGGCGTCGGCAAGACGGCCATCGTCGAGGGGCTGGCCCAGCGCATCGTCGCCGGGGACGTGCCGGAGTCGCTGCGCGGCAAGCGCGTCGTCGCCCTCGACCTCGGGTCGATGGTGGCCGGCGCGAAGTACCGCGGCGAGTTCGAGGAGCGGCTGAAGGCCGTGCTCAAGGAGATCACCGACTCCGCGGGCGAGGTCATCACTTTCATCGACGAGCTGCACACCATCGTCGGCGCGGGCGCGACCGGCGAGGGCGGCGCGATGGACGCGGGCAACATGATCAAGCCTATGCTCGCCCGGGGCGAGTTGCGGATGGTCGGCGCGACCACGCTCGACGAGTACCGCCAGCACATCGAGAAGGACGCCGCCCTGGAGCGGCGCTTCCAGCAGGTGCTGGTCGGCGAGCCGTCGCCGGAGGACACCATCGCGATCCTGCGCGGGCTGAAGGAGCGCTACGAGGTGCACCACGGTGTCCGGATCACGGACGCCGCGCTGGTGGCCGCCGCGACGCTGTCCGACCGCTACATCACCGCCCGGTTCCTGCCGGACAAGGCGATCGACCTGGTCGACGAGGCCGCGTCGAAGCTCCGCATGGAGATCGACTCGCGGCCGGTGGAGATCGACGAGGTCGAGCGGGCCGTGCGCCGGCTCGAGATCGAGGAGATGGCGCTCGCCAAGGAGAGCGACGCCGCTTCGAAGGAGCGGCTCAACAACCTGCGTGCCGAGCTGGCCGAGAAGCGCGAGACGCTGACGGCGCTGACCGCGCGCTGGCAGAACGAGAAGGGCTCCATCGAGCGCGTCCGCGAGCTCAAGGAGCAGCTCGAGCAGCTGCGCGGCGAGTCGGAGCGCGCCGAGCGCGACGGCGACCTCGGCAAGGCCGCCGAGCTGCGCTACGGCCGGATCCCGGCGCTGGAGAAGGAGTTCGAAGCGGCCACCGCGGCGAGCGAGGCCAGCCAGCAGAACGTCATGCTGAAGGAGGAGGTCGGCGCGGACGACGTCGCCGACGTGGTCAGCGCGTGGACCGGCATCCCGGCGGGCCGGCTGCTCGAGGGCGAGACCGGCAAGCTGCTCCGGATGGAGGAGGAACTGACCCGGCGCGTCATCGGGCAGGCCGAGGCCGTGCAGGTCGTCGCGGACGCGGTGCGCCGCGCCCGTGCCGGCGTCGCCGACCCCGACCGGCCGACCGGCTCGTTCCTGTTTCTCGGCCCGACCGGCGTCGGCAAGACCGAGCTGGCCAAGGCCCTGGCCGAGTTCCTGTTCGACGACGAGCGCGCGATGCAGCGCATCGACATGAGCGAGTACGCCGAGAAGCACTCGGTGGCGCGCCTGGTCGGTGCCCCGCCCGGGTACGTCGGCTACGACCAGGGCGGCCAGCTGACCGAGGCCGTGCGGCGCCGTCCGTACTCGGTGGTGCTGCTCGACGAGGTGGAAAAGGCCCACCCGGATGTCTTCGACGTGCTGCTGCAGGTCCTCGACGACGGGCGGCTGACCGACGGCCAGGGCCGGACGGTGGACTTCCGCAACACCATCCTGATCCTGACGTCGAACCTCGGCTCGCAGGCCATCGCCGACCCGTCGCTCGACGAGCGGCAGCGGCGCGACGCGGTGCTCGAGGTGGTGCAGCGGCAGTTCAAGCCGGAGTTCCTCAACCGGCTCGACGACATCGTCGTGTTCCACTCGCTCGGCACCGAGCAGCTGACGTCCATTGTGGACATCCAGATCGCCCGGCTGGCGAAGCGGCTGGCCCAGCGCCGGTTGAACCTGGACGTCACCGACGGCGCCCGCGAGTGGCTCGCGCTCAACGGCTTCGACCCGATCTACGGCGCCCGCCCGCTGCGGCGGCTGGTCCAGTCGGCGATCGGCGACAAGCTGGCGAAGGAGCTGCTCTCCGGCGAGATCCGGGACGGCGACACCGTGCGCGTCGACGGCCCGTTGCTGGAGGCCGGCGACTCGCTGACCGTCACCCGCGCCTGACCCCTCGTGAGTGGTAATTCGGGTTCTAACCCGAATTACCACTCACGACCAGCCGCGGCAGACCACTCCGCCGGGCCGTCCACAGTGGTTCGTGGCGATTTGTCGACCCGGGAACGCGGAAAATGCTCCGAATGGGCCCGGCGACACGGGGACCGGCGATCATCCCTCCGGCGTAACAGGCGATACCCTGGCCGTCGTGGGTATTCCGGCGTGGATCTGGTTCGTCATCGCGGCCGTCGCCCTGGTGGCGGGGCTGGGGCTGCTCGCGGCCGACCGGGCGAAGGAGGGCTCGCGCAACCGCGAGCGAATGCGCTGGGCACAGTTGCGCGGCTGGCAGTTCGTCGAGGAGGACGAGCGCCTGCCGCAGCAGTGGTCCGGCGGCGCCATCGGCTACTTCGGCGCGGACGCGGCGGTGAACGTCGTCGCGGGTTCCACCTTCACCTCCGACGGCCGCCGCCCGGTGTTCATCTTCGACATCGAGACCGAGGGCCAGATCCCCGCGGTCGTGGTCGCGGTGCGCTGCAACAAGAAGCACCGCATCCCGATCGAGATGTGGCTGTCCAGCGTCCCGTTCCAGCGCGCGGACATGCCCGAGATGCTCGGCCCGATCGGCGCGCGCTACGCGTTCGCGGACGACGCGGACGGCGCCCGCGTGGTGATCACCCAGGAGCTGGTCGACGCGGCGGACCAGCTGGGCGGCGACGTCGGCGTGGCCTGGCTGGAGAACGAGTGGGTCCTGGCGAGCGTGGTCCCGACGGCCGGGCCGTCGCGGCTGGAGCGCCTGCTGCGCGACCTCGGCGAGATCGCGGACATCGTCGACCCGTTCGACGAGGACTACGACGCGGGCCGCCACCAGGCGAGCGCCCCGGTCCCGTCCGAGGCCACGGCGCCGGCCGCCCCCGGCACCCCGGCGGCCGGGACGCCGGTCCAGCAGCCTGCGGACACCGAGCCCAAGCCGAGCGAGGACTAGAGGCCGAGCACCGGCCGGTCGAGGGCGCTGAGTGACGCCGACCGGTCGAGCTTGCCGCGCACCGACGTCGTGCCGCCTTCGGCGTGGACCACGTGGTCCACGTCCAGGTCGCCGCGGATCGACCCCGCCGGTCCGGCCGGCCCCAGTGACTCGCTCGTCGTCACCAGGCTCCAGGCCGGGCCCAGCTCACCGCCCACTTCGTGCGTCTGGCCGACATCCAGGACGCCGGTGATCTGGCCGGTCGCGTGCTGCTCGGACGTCGTGCCGACCGCGCCGAGCCGGCCGAGGTCGACGACCTGGCCCGAGGACCGGCGGGCCGACAGCGCGCCTTGGAGGTCGCCGGTGAAGCTGCCGTGCAGGCCGCTGTCGAGCTGCTCCGCGTTCTGGCTCAGCACGTCGACCCCGTCGGCGAGCCAGACGCCGTGGCCCGTGCTTTCGCCGAGGCCGATCCGGCGCCCGGCGTCACCTTCGAACGGGGACAGCGACAGGTTCCGGGACGCGCCTTGGCCGAGCCGCTGGGTGTTTTCGGTGGCCGCGCGGACGCCGCCGAGGCGCAAGGTGTGCCGTCCGGCGCGGGCGAGCGACTCGGATTCCTGCGCCGCCGCCGACGTCTCCGACTGCCGTTCGTCACGGCTGGTCGTCGCGGACTCGGTGAGGTCGTTGGTGACGACCGCGCCGGCGACCTCCTTCGCGAGGAAGTCGTGGCGGGTCGCCGCCACGGTCTCGCGGACCACCGACGAGCCGTCTTCGCCCGACGTCGAGACGTCGCGGCGGAACGTGCTGTCTTCGCGGTGGTCGAGCGGCAGGGTCAGCTCGGCCGGGCTCGCCAGCGCCGCGGCGGGGGCCGCGAAGAGCAGCGCGACGGGCGCCGCGCCCGCGGCGACCTTGGGCAGATAGCCGCTTTTGCGCCTGCTGTGCTTACCCATGCGGCGGACGATACTTCCCCGCCGAATCGAACGCACGTCCGCCCGTGACCAGCGGGTATGTTCACCCACATGACCACCACCGCTCTCATCACCGGTGCCACGGCGGGCATCGGCGCGCAGTTCGCGCGCACGCTCGCCGCCGAGAAGTACGACCTGGTGCTCGTCGCCCGCGATGCCGCGCGGCTGGAGGCCTACGCCGCTGAGCTGCGGGAAAAGCACGGCGTGGCGGTCGAGGTGCTGCCCGCCGATCTGTCCGAAGTGGACGGCCGGACGGCGGTCGAGGAGCGGCTCGCCGCCGGTCCGGTCGACCTCTTGGTGAACAACGCCGGGTTCGGGCTGAACGGCGACTTCTGGACGATCCCGCCGGACGCGCTGCAGCGTCAGCTCGACGTCAACGTCACCGCGGTCCTGCGGTTCACCCGGGCCGTGCTGCCGGGCATGATCGAACGCGGTCAGGGCGAAATCATCCAGGTCAGCAGCGTCGCGGGCTTCTTCAGCGGCCGCGGTTCGACATACACGGCGAGCAAAAACTGGGTCACGTCGTTCACCGAAGGCATCGCCGCTTCGCTGCCCAAGGGCATCCGGATGATGGCGCTCTGCCCCGGGTTCACGGCGACCGAGTTCCACGAACGGGCCGGCATCGGCAAACCCGGTCCGAAAATCGCCTGGTTGGGTGTCGAACAGGTGGTCAACGAAGCCCTGGCGGACCTGCGGCGCGGCAAGGTGATCTCCGTGCCGAGCCTGCAGTACAAGGTCGTCGTCGCGATCGGCGGCCTCTTGCCGCGTGCGGTGCTGCGCCGGATCAGCGGCGGCCGCGGCCGCACCTGAGGGTGGGGTTTACCCCACCTGAAGACTGCGGTGCTCTTCAATGTGCCGGAAGCCGCGCCGCCCTAGCGTCTTGAGCATGACGACTGAGGCGGTTCGGCTCGAGGCCGTGCGCAAGGAGTACGGCGGTGTGGTCGCGCTGGACGGGGTCTCGATCTCCTTCCCCCGCGGCGGGTTCACCGCGGTGATGGGCCCGTCCGGCTCGGGCAAGAGCACCTTCCTGCACTGCGCGGCCGGGCTCGACCGGCCCACGTCCGGCCGGGTCGTGCTCGACGGCCAGGACCTCGACGGCAAGAACGAGACTTACCTGACGAAGCTGCGGCGCGACCGCGTCGGCTTCGTCTTCCAGGCATTCAACCTGCTCCCGGCGCTGACGGTCGAGCAGAACGTCGTGCTGCCGCTGCAGCTGGCCGGCAAGCGCCCGGACAAGCGGCTGGTGGCGCGGATCCTCGCGCACGTCGGGCTCGACGGGCGCCGCAAGCACCTGCCCGGGCAGCTCTCCGGCGGCCAGCAGCAGCGCGTCGCGATCGCCCGCGCCCTGGTCACCGACCCCGCCGTGCTGTTCGCCGACGAGCCGACCGGCGCCCTCGACACCCGCACCGCCGCCGAGGTGCTCGGCCTGCTGCGCGACTCCGTCCGGGCGTCGGGCCAGACGGTGATCATGGTGACGCACGACCCGGTCGCCGCCTCCTACGCCGACGAGGTCGTGTTCCTGGCCGACGGCCGGATCGCCGGCCGGCTGGCCCGGCCGACCGCGGAAGCCGTCGCCGAGCGGATGACCCACCTCGGGGCCTGGGGCCGGGTGGCTGCCTGATGTTCAAGCTGGCACTGCGGACCCTCCGCCTGCGCAAGGGCGGCTTCCTGGCGACGTTCGTCGCCGTGTTCTTCGGCGCGCTGGTCGTCTCGGCGTGCGGTGGCCTGATGGAGACCGGCATCCGGTCCGAGACGCCGGTGCAGCGGCTGGCCGCGGCGCCGATCGTGGTCGGCGCGCAGCAGACGCTCAAGCTGCCGGAGGACGACCCGGCGACCCTCGAGCCCGACGACAAGCACAAGTTCGAGAACGCGACTCTCCCCGAGCGCGTCCGGCTGGACGCGGCACTCGCTGAGCGCCTGCGCGCGGTTCCGGGCGTCACGAACGTGGTCGGCGAGGTCAGCTTCCCCGCGCAGATCGGGGCCGCGAGCGCGCTGGGCCACGCCTGGGATTCCGCCGCGTTGACGCCGTACGCGCTGCAGGGCACCGCCCCGAAGCCGGGCGAGGTCGTCGTCGACGCCGGGCTCGGGCTCGCCGTCGGGGACACGCTGCCGATCGCCGCGCACGGCAGCGTCAGCCCGTTCCGGATCTCCGGGATCGCCGAGGCGCGGCAGGCCATGCGGGACGCGGCCGTGTTCTTCGCGGCTTCGGACGCGGAACGGTTGTCCGGGCACCCGGGCCGCTTCGACACCATCGGCGTCTTCGGTGGCGAGGTCGCCGCCGTGACCGCGGCCGTCGGCGACGCCGGTGTCGTGGCGACCGGTGCCGACCGCGGTGCCTTCGAGTTCCCCGAGACCGGCAAGAGCGGCGAGAACCTGATCGTGCTGGCCGCCGTGTCCGGCGGGCTCTCGGCGATGGTCATGGTGTTCGTCGTGGCGGGCACGCTGACGCTGTCGACGCAGCAGCGCCAGCGCGAACTCGCGCTGCTGCGCGCGGTCGGCACGACCCCGCGCCAGCTGCGTCGGATGGTGCTCGGCGAGGCGCTGGTCGTCGGGCTGCTCGCGGTCGGCGTCGCGGTGGTGCTCGGCCCGGTGCTCGGCCAGTGGCTGTTCGATCAGCTCGTGGAGCACGACGTCGTCCCCGACGTGCTGCGGTTCGCGCAGGGCTGGGTCCCGGCCGTGGTCGCCGCGGGCGCGTCGCTGCTGGCCGTCGTGGGCGCCTCCTTCGTGGCGGGACGCCGTGCTTCGCGGATCCGCCCCACCGAGGCGCTCGCCGAAGCCGCCGTCGAGCGGCGCTGGCTGACGCCGATCCGGCTGGTCACCGCGATCCTGTGCTTCGGCGGCGGGACGGCGCTGGGCATCGTCACGGTCGCCGTGATGACCGGCCCGGTCGCGGCCAGCACGGCCGGCCCGGCGGTGATGCTGTGGGCGTTCGGGCTCGCGGCGATCAGCCCGGGCGTGACGAAGCTGATGGCCACGCTGCTGCGCTGGCCGGTGGCGGCGCTGACCGGCGTCAACGGCCGGGTCGCGCTGCGCAACACCCGCGTCGGCGCGGTGCGGGCGGCCGGCGCGGTCACCCCGATCATGCTCGCGGTCGGCATCGCGACCGCCAACATCTACCTGCAGACCACCCAGGAAGCCGTCTCGAACCAGGCTTACACCGAGGACCTGCACGCGGACGCCGTCGTGGCCGGCCCGAGCGGGCTCGATCCGGCCGTGCTGGGGCGGGTGCGCGCCACCCCTGGTGTCACCAGCGCGTCGGAGTACGTCACCAGCACGGTGTTCGTCGAGAAGCCGTTCGACCCGGGCCAGCACGACGACGGCCGGCCCGCGCTGGGCGTCAGCGAGCTGACCGGCAACGCCGTCGAGGTGCCTTCGACGCTCGGCCACCGCGTCGGCGACACGCTGTCGCTGCGGCTCGGCGACGGCACGCCGGTGGACGTTCGGGTCACCGCTGTCGTCGACCAGCGCCCCGGCTTCGAACGGCTCGTGCTGCCCGCGGACCTGCTGGCCCCGCACACGACGCTCGGGCTCGCCCCGCAGCTGCTGGTGCGCGCCGCTCCCGGGGTCGACAGCGCGACGCTGACTTCGCGCCTTCGCGAGGCGACCGCCGGCCTGCCGGTGTTCGTCGGCGACCGCGGCACGCTGCTCGCGGCGCACGCGAAGGGCAACGAGGTGGGTGCCTGGGTCAACTACCTGCTCGTCGGGATGATCCTCGCGTACACGGTGATCTCCGTGGTGAACACGCTGGTGACGGCCACCGCACGGCGGCGCCGCGAGTTCGGGGTGCAGCGGCTCAGCGGCTTCACCCGCGGCCAGGTGCTGCGCATGGCCGGTGTCGAAGGCGGCCTGATCGCGACCATCGCGGTGCTGCTCGGGACACTCGTCGCGGCCGGCGCGATCGTGCCGTTCTGCCTGGTGGTGACCGGGTCGGTGCTGCCGTCGGGCCCGGTGACGATCTACCTGGCCGTGCTCGCCATCGCCGTGGTGCTCTCGCTGGTGGCGATCTTGGTCCCGGCCTGGGCCGCGACGCGCGGGCGTGCGGTCGACGCCACATCCGTCGGTGAGTGAACCCGGCCGTGTGTAAGACTCACGGCCGTGGCGAACCCCGGGTTGGATCAAGCGGCGAAACTCGAACTGGCCAGGCTGGTCACCGATCTTTCCGTGGTGCACGGAAAAGTGACCCTGGCGTCCGGCAAGGAAGCCGACTACTACATCGACCTCCGGCGGGCGACGCTGCACCACGCGGCCGCGCCGCTGATCGGCAAGCTCCTGCGCCAGCTCACGGCGGACTGGGACTACGTGGCGGCCGGCGGCCTGACGCTCGGCGCCGACCCGGTGGCGCTGGCGATGCTGCACTCGGCGGCGAACGACGGGGTCGTGCTGGACGCGTTCGTCGTCCGCAAGTCGGTCAAGCAACACGGCATGCAGCGGCGCATCGAGGGCATGGAGGTCCGCGGCCAGCGCGTGCTGGCGGTCGAGGACACCTCCACGACGGGCGGCAGCGTGCTCGAAGCGGTCGCGGCCCTGCGTGAGGCGGGCGCGAACGTGATCGGCGTGGTGACGGTCGTCGACCGCGACACCGGCGCGCGCGAGGCGATCGAGAAGGAAGGCCTGGAGTACCGGTACGTCCTCGGCAAGGACGACCTCGGCCTGGACTGAAACGGAGACCGGGGCGGATCGCGTGGATTCGCCCCGGTGACCACCGTCACCCAGAATCAGCGCGTGACGTTTTCCGCCCGCCGGTGTCCTCCGCCCGAGGAGGTGCCGTGACGACGACTACGCCGCTGGACGACGTGACTCTCGTCAGCCGCGCGCGGGACGGCGACGTCCGGGCGTACGAGCAGCTCGTGCTGCGCTACCAGGGGCCGATGTTCCGGCTCGCCGTCAAGGTGCTCGCCCACCGCGGCGACGCCGAGGACGTCGTGCAGGAAGTCTTCCTCAACGCCTGGCGCAAGCTCGGCCAGCTCACCGACGACGCCGCGTTCGTCGGCTGGCTCTACCGGGCCACCACGAACCGCTGCCTCAACGCGATCCGCTCGCGCAAGCCCCAGGCCGACGTCGATCTCGACACCGCCGAGTCGCCGCGGGGCGATCTTCAGCCGGAGCGGGCCGCCCAGGTGAGCGGCCAGCTCGCGGCGTTGAACGCGGCGCTGGAGCAGCTGACGCCCGAACAACGAGCGTGCTGGCTGCTGCGCGAAGTGCACGGCCGGTCCTACGACGAGATCGGCGAAATCGTCGGTGTGACCGCGACCGCGGTCCGCGGCCGGATCGCGCGCGCCCGGGCTCAGCTGGCGGAGGTGATGAAGCCGTGGCGATGACGGACTACGAGCTGCCCTGCGAGCGCGATGTCGAGCGGGTGTGGGAGCGGCTGGACGCGGTAGCCGACGAACACGAGCTGACCTGCCCGCACTGCCGGGCCGCGCGCGAAAGCCTGCTGGCCCTGCGGGAGGCCACGGCCGAGCTGGCGGCCGAGGAGGACGCGCCGTCGCCGGACCTGTTCGGGCGGATCATGTCGGCCGTGCGGGCCGAGGTGCGGCGCGGCTCGATGGTGCCGCTGCCGACCCCGGAACCCGGGTTCGTCGAGATCAGCGAGCAGGCGGTGGCGGCGGTGCTGCGGTACGCGGCGGACACCGTCGACGGCGTCCGGGCGCGGCGCTGCCGGGTGCGGACCGGGCCGGACGGCGTCGAGGTGGAACTCACCCTCGCGGTGAGCCTGCGGAACGTCGCGGGCGGCGAAGCGTTGGCGAAGGTGCGGGAGCGGGTGACCGCGGCAGCCGCGGCCCGGGTGGGCCTGACACCGGCGAAGCTCGACCTGCTCGTGGAGGACGTGTGGGAATGAGCGTTGACTACGTGGTCGCCGACCCGGTGATCGCGAGCGTGGCGGCGCGGGCGGCGATCACCACACCGGGGGTGGTGCGCCTCGAACCGGGGTTGCGCGGCCTGGTGACGGCGTGGACGCGCGCGGCCCGGCAACGCTGGAAGGGCCTCGACCCGGCACCCTCGGACGGCGTCCGGGTGCGCACCACCGACGGCCGGGTGACCGTCCGGATCGACCTCGTCGCGTCGGCGGCCGACCAGGCGGCGGCGGTGGGCCGGGCGGTCCAGCGCGCGGTGACGCGGTTCGTGGCCGAGCAGACCGGCCTGGTCGTCGACGAGGTGTCGGTGTCCATTATGGACATCGAGCCGGCAGTCCGGTGACCGCGAAGGAAGCCGCCGAGAAGATCGTCGGCGCGCTCGCGGCGGTGGACGGCCTGCGCCCGGCGGTCCCGTCGTTGCCGGTGGAGCGGGACGGCCTGGCGGTGGACCTGAGCCGGGAGGTGGTCCGGATCCGCCTGATCGCGACCCGGCTGCCGATCCCGCCGTTGCTGGACCGGGCGGCCGAAGCCGTCCGCACGGTGCTGGTGGGCACGGAGTGGGAGAACGCGCTGCTGCGCTTGGAGGTCACCGATCTCGACGGCGCCGCGTTCGCGAGACCCACGTCACAGTGAGTGCCTCCTGTCCTTTGTGTCCTTGACTACGAACGAGGCGGAAAGCCTTGTCCCGCAGGACATCCAGGGAGGAAGCCATGACGGAGACCGCGCTCGTCACCAAGCAGGGCACCACGACCATCGCCGACACGGTGGTCCAGAAGATCGCCGGCCTCGCCGCTCGCGAGGTGCCTGGCGTGCACGACCTCGGCGGCGGTGCGGCCCGGGCGTTCGGCGCCCTCCGCGACCGCATCCCGGGCGCGTCGGCCAGCGTCGGCCAGGGCGTCTCGGTCGAGGTCGGCGAGAAGCAGGCCGCGGTGGACCTGCAGGTGCTCGTCGAATACGGCGTCGCCATCGCGGAGCTGGCCCGCTCGGTGCGCCGCAGCGTGGTGACGGCGATCGAGCGGATGACCGGGCTGCAGGTCGTCGAGGTGAACATCAACGTCACCGACGTCCACCTCCCGGAGGACGACGAGCCGGCCGTCAGCGATCGCGTTGAGTGAAATCCGGCTGACCGGGACGTGGTCCGGGCGTACCGTCGGGGTATGGAAGAGCCGCCGGAACCGCAGCGGCCGGCCGACCCGAACCGGACGAAACCGGACGGTGCGCCCGACCAGTACCCGCACGAGGAGCCGACGCAGTACCCCGCGAAGCGGCCGCCGGAATTCCCACCGGGTGTAACTCCTCCGTCACCGCCCAGGTGACGGGGCTGCTCCGCTGGGTTAAAAATCACGGGCCGGGGCACTCTTGGGGGCGGCCGAATCCGCGCAGCGGAGTAAAGTCGCTGGTAGGGGGATCGGTGGAGGGGGTGCGATGGCGAAGTTCCTGGCCGACGTGACCGTCGTGGTGCACATCCTGGCCTTGGTGCTCATCGGCTTGGGCGGCTTCCTCGCCTGGCGGTGGCCGAAGCTGATCTTCGTCCACTTCTTCGCCGCGGCCTGGGGCGTCCTGGTGAACGTCACGCCGGTGCCGTGCCCGCTCACCGCGCTGGAGAACTACTTCCGGCACCAGCAGGGCCTCGGCGACCTGCCGGGCGGGTTCAACGCCTACTACCTCTACGGCACGGTCTTCCCGCAGTCGTGGCTGCCGGCGATCGGGATCATCGCGATCGTGCTGGTCGCGTACTCCTACGCCGGCGTCTACCACCGGTGGCGCCACCGCCACGACGAGGAAACCCACGTGCGCCCGGTCCACCTCGGTTAGGCGACAATCGGCGGGTGAGCACAGTACCCGGACCCACCGAGTGGGTGAGCCGCGAAGAGGTCGGCGTCGGCCCGTGGCCGGGTGAGTGGCCCGCGGACGAGCGGTACGACCCCGAGCTGCTGCGGGACGGCGACCGCCGCAACGTCGTCGACGCCTACCGCTACTGGCGCCGCGAGGCCATCGTGTCCGATGTGGACAGCCGGCGGCACCCGTTCCACGTCGCGATCGAGAACTTCCAGCACGACCACAACATCGGCACCGTGGTCCGCACGGCCAACGCCTTCGCCGCGGCCGAGGTGCACATCGTCGGCCGCCGCCGCTGGAACCGGCGCGGGGCCATGGTGACCGACCGCTACCAGCACCTGCGCCACCACGACGATGTCGCAACCCTGGTCGCCTTCGCGACCGAGCAGGGGCTCGCCGTCGTCGCGGTGGACAACACCCCGGGCTCCCAGCCGGTCGAGACGGCCGAGATCCCGCGCGAGTGCGTCCTGCTGTTCGGCCAGGAAGGGCCCGGGCTTTCGCAGCCTGCGCAGGACGCCGCGTCGCTGGTGGTCTCGATCGCCCAGTTCGGCACGACCCGCTCGATCAACGCCGGGGTCGCGGCCGGGATCGTCATGCACGCCTGGATCCGGCAGCACGCCGATCTCGGCCGCGCCTGGTGACGCCTACAGGCCCCACCCCCAGCGCAGCTGGACCACGCCGGACGCGTTGTTGGTCTCCAGACCGCTGCCGCTCTGCCGCGTGATCGAGTACGTGTCGCCGGACCGCAGGCCGGGCCAGTAGACGACACCGATCTGCCGCGACCGCGCCAGGTCCGTGGTGGCGGCGAAGTACGCGGTGAAGTTGTTGCCGTCCTGGTGCCCGGCCGAGTAGTCGAGTCCGGTCGTCATCGGGGCGCCGGCCTCGTCGATGATCGTCCGTGACGAATACGAGCCGAGCCGGTTGCTGAGGTTCGCGGTCCACGCCGAGCGGGTCGTGTCCGAGGCCCAGTAGCCGTAGAAGTGCAGTGAGAGGAGGGTGCCGTTCAATGCGCTCGCCGCGCCGACGCCCGTCACGTTGTCGTTGTAACCGGTGCCGCTGATCAGCACCCGGCCGCGCGGGATGTTCGAATGCCGGGACAGCCAGGTCGAGCAGAGCGACACCCAGTCGTCGAGGCGGTAGCCGAACGGCTCGTTCATCGGCTCGAAGTAGACGTCCCCGTTGCCGCCGTAGTCGGCGGTCACCTTGTCCCACATGGTGTTCCAGGCGTTCGGGTCGTCGACGAGCCCGTCCTTGTTCGCTTCCCAGTAGCCGAAGATGACCTTCATGCCGTGGGACAGGGCCGAGTCGGCGGCGCCCTTGTACCGCCCCCACCAGTCCGAACTGACGCTCTGCGGGTTGATCGGCAGCCGCACGGTGTTCGCGCCGAGCTTCTGCTGGAAGCCGGTGATGATGCCGTCGGCCTTGCCGCGGACGCTGTCGTAGCTGTCCCCGGCGGTGAGGCCGGTCGGGATCACCCAGCCGTCGACGTAGTTGTCGCGGGCGTCCGCCCAGTTGACGCCGCGGAACGCGTTGGTGGCGGCGAAAGCGCTTTCCGGAACGGCGAAGAGAGGAACGAGCAGCAGGACGAGCAGGCATTGACGAAGAAGACGGGCCATGCGAACTCCGATGTTCACGTAAACATGCCGCGTCGAGAATCCTCGACCGCCCGCCGGACGTCAAGGGTCAGACGGGGGTGACCTCGACCGGGATTCCGTTCAACACCGACGTTCCGGACGGAACGTCCAGCAGCGTCTCGTCGGCGACCAGGTTCGAATTGACGCCGGGGTTCGCGCGGGCCACCCGCGTCCGCGAGCCGTCGACGTCGTGGCCCCAGCCGTGCGGGATGCTGACCACGCCGGGCCGGATCTCGTCGGTGACCTCGACCGGGACCTGCAGTTTTCCGGCGCGGGACGTCACCGAAGCGAGGCCGCCGTCGGTGAGGCCCAGGCGGGTCGCGTCGGCCGGGTGGATCTGGACCGTGCACCGGTTGCCGCCGCGGATCAGCGGTTCGAGGTTGTGCATCCACGAGTTGTTCGAGCTCAGGTGCCGCCGCCCGATCAGCACGAGGCCGTCTTCCGCGGGTTTCGCGAGTTCTTCCCGCAACCGCGGAACGTCGGCGACGACCGGTTCGGGCGCGAGTTCGATCCGGCCGGACGCCGTGCACAGCACCTCGGGGATCCGCGGCTGCAGCGGCCCGAAGTCCATCCCGTGCGGCGCGGCTTCGAGGTCGGCCAGCGTGACGTCGTAGGGGCCGGCGCGCAGCAGCAGGTCGACCAGCCGCGCGGGCCCGGTGCGCTCGCCGGCGACGGCGACGTCGAGCCCGTTGCGGCGTGCGGTCTCCCCGGCGACGAAGTCGTCCAGCGCCGCGACGTCGGCTTCCGGGCCCTGACCGGCGACGATGCCGGTCAGCCGCAGCATGGTCTCCCACTCCTGCGGCAGCGCCGACGGCAGGGTGGCGGGGGTCCAGTTGGCGATGTTGCGGATGGACAGCTGGTAGAAGGCCAGGTCGAAGTGCGGGCGCTCGAGCGGCGACGGGCCGGGCAGGATGACGTCGGCGTGGCGGGACGTCTCGTTGAGGTAGACGTCGACCGAGATCATGAAGTCGAGGCTTTCGAGGGCCGCGGCCAGCCGGCCGGCGTTCGGTGTGCTGAGGCAGGGGTTGCCGCTGACCGTGATCAGCGCCCGGACCTGGCCCTCGCCCGGGGTTTCGATCTCGTCGGCGAGCGTCGCGACCGGCAGTTCGCCGACGACCTCGGGCAGGCCGCGCACGCGGCTGCGCCAGCGCCCGACGGCGAACGGCCGCCGGTTCCCGGTGGGCTGGCACGCGGCCAGCGGGAACATCGCGCCGCCCGGCTCGTCGAGGTGGCCGGTGAGCACGTTGAGGACGTCGACCAGCCAGCTCGCGATGGTGCCGAACACCTGGGTCGTGGTGCCGATCCGGCCGTAGACCACGGCGTTTTCCGCGTCGGCCAGCTCGCGCGCGAGCCGGCGGATCTCCTCGGCGTCGATGCCGGTGCGCGGGGCGACGGCTTCCGGGGTGAACGGCTCGGCCAGGGCGCGGACGTCGTCGAGGCCGTTGAGGTGTTCTCCGAGGCGTCCGGGACTGACCCGGTCTTCCGCGAACAGGACGTGGACCAGCGCGAACAGCAGCAGCGCGTCGGTGCCGGGCCGGATGGCGTGGTGCTCGTCGGCGAACGCGGCGGTGCGCGTGCGGCGCGGGTCGACGACGACGATCTTGCCGCCGCGCTCGCGGATCCCGCGCAGCCGCCCGCGGATGTCCGGCGCGGTCATCAGGCTGCCGTTGGAGACGAGCGGGTTGGCGCCGAGGATCAGCAGGTGCCGCGTCCGGTCGAGATCGGGCACCGGGATGGCGAGCGGGTCGCCGAACATGGTGCCGGCGGAGTAGTGCTTCGGCAGCTGGTCGACGGAGGTGGCGCTGTAGAAGTTCCTGGTGCCCAAGGCTTTGTAGAGCACGCGGCCGTAGAGCGTCAGCGCGATGTTGTGCACGCCGGGGTTGCCCGCGTACACCGCGACGGCGTCCCGGCCGTGCTCCTCGAGGATCGGCGGGAGGCGGCGGGCGATCTCGTCGTAGGCCTCCTGCCAGCTGACCTCGACGAACTCGCCGTCGCGCTTGAGCAGCGGGGCGGTCAGCCGGTCGGGGTCGTGGTGCAGCGCGCCGAGCGACGCGCCCTTCGGGCAGATGTAGCCCCTCGAGAAGACGTCCTTCTCGTCACCTTGGACGCGCGTGACCTGCTGGTTCGCGTCGAGCGTCACTTCGAGCCCGCAGGTGGCTTCGCACAGCGGGCAGGTGACGTGGGCCGTCGTCATGACCACTGAACATACCGAGCGGTATGTGGATGGGCAAGGCACGATTGCGACATGGACGTTTCGGCCGCGGAACACGCGGTGACTTCGCGGCACCTGCGCCGGGTGTGGGCGCTGCCCGGCACGGTCCTGGGTCGCAGCCGCTGGCCGGCTTCGGCGGACCAGCGGCTGCACTGGCACTGGAACTACTGGTGGCAGGCCCACTTGCTGGACACACTCGTCGACGCCCAGCTGCGCGCGCCTTCCCCTGCGCGCCTGGCGTCGATCCGGTCTTTCGTGCGCTCGGTCCGGCTGCGCAACTTCGGCAAGTGGACGAACGACTACTACGACGACATCGCGTGGCTCGGCCTTGCGCTGCAACGGGTTTCGGCGTTGGGTATCGACGTCGGCCCGGCACTGGCGGCGATCGACGCGCAGTTGCTGTCGGGCTGGACGGCGGCCGCGGGCGGCGGAATCTGGTGGCGCCGAGGTGACGACTTCAAGAACGCCCCGGCCAACGGCCCGGCGGCGATCTTCCACGCCCGGTCCGGGAACCTCTCCCGCGCTCGCGAGCTGACCTCGTGGCTGACGTCCACATTGGTCGATCCGGCGTCCGGTTTGGTCTGGGACGGGGTCCGGGCGGACACGGGCGAGCTGGTGAAGCACATCTACACGTACTGCCAAGGGGTGTACCTCGGCGCGTGCCTGGAATTGTCCTCAATGGACGACGCGGCCCGGACCGTGCGGGCGGTGGCGGAGCACCTCGCGCCGGGAGGTGTCATCCGCGGCCAAGGCGGCGGCGACGGCGGGTTGTTCGCGGCGATCCTGGCCAGGTACCTGGCCTTGGCGGCTCGTTCGCTGCCGGATCCGGAAGCCTCGACGGCCCGGTCGCTGGTCCTCATGTCGGCGGAGGCGTGCTGGGCGGGCGCCGCCGAGGGGCCGTTGTTCAGCGCGTATTGGGACCGTCCGGCACCCTGGCCGTTGCCGGAGGACGCCCCGGAGCGGGACCTGTCGGTCCAGGTGGGCGGCTGGATGCTCCTCGAAGCCGCGGCGACGCTGTCGTGAGTGGTAATTCGGGTTAGAACCCTAATTACCACTCACGACGTCAGCAGCCGCAGGAGGCGCCGTGGAGGAATTTCGGGGTCAGCCACACCGACTCCGGCGGCCGGTCCGGGTCCGCCATGCGGGACATCAGCAGCTGTACCGCCCGCCGGCCCATGTCCGCGATCGGCTGGACCAGGGTCGTCACCGCCGGGCTCACGCGGCGGGCCCAGTCCATGTCGCCGTAGCCGACCACCGCGAGCTCCGAGCCGATCCGGATGCCCCGGCGGTGGGCCTCGTACTGGACGCCCACCAGCATCGACTCGTCCGCCACCACGAGCGCCGTCGGGGATGGCCAGCCGTCCAGGAGCTTGGCCGCGGCCCGGGCCGCGCCGCCCGAGTGCGAAAACCCGCTCTCCACCAGCTCGCGGTTGAACCGCAGCCCCGCCTGCTCCAGCCCCAGCCGGTAGCCGCGGATGCGCTCGCGGCTGACCTCCATGCCCTCGTCGCCAGAGACCAGGCCGATCTTGCGGTGGCGGCGGTCGGTCAGGTGGCGGACCAGCGACGCCACCGCGTGCACGTTCTCCGTGCCCACCTGGTCGACGTCGTTGCGCGCGGCCACCCGGTCCACCAGTACCGTCGGCACGCCCATCCGCACCAGGCCGTTGATCACCGCTTCGTCGCCGGCCGAAGGCACCAGCAGCACGCCGTCCACCAGGTCCGCGCGCAGCGCACGGACCACTTCGGCTTCCTCGCCCGCGGTGTTCTCGGTGTCCGCCAGCACGACGTCGCAGCCCGCCTGCGCCGCGGCCGCCCTGATCGCGCGCAGCAGCTCACCGGAGTACGGGTGCGCGTGCACACCCATCGCGACGCCGATCCGGTAGGTGACCGGGGGGTCCCACAACCGGAGGTCCGGCGAAAGTGCGGTCATAAGCCCTCGCAGACGCTCAGCCGGAAACGTATCCGCTGAACGGCCGCGCGGAGGTATCAGGAACCCAGATTCACTGAAGTGAGTGAACCGGTGGGCAGCCGCACGACTCGCGGTGACGCAGAGTGGGTGGCAGCCGGACCGTTTCGGCCTTGCGCCCGGGGTCGTTGATCCGGGCCAGCAGCAGCCGCACGGCCTGCCGGCCGATCTCCTCGATCGGCTGTGCCATCGTCGTCAGCGGCGGGTCGACCAGGTCGGCCCACTCCACGTCGTCGTAGACCACCACCGGCAGGTCGCGCCCGATCCGCAGCCCGCGCCGCCGCGCCTCGTGCAGCACGCCGACCATCATGCTGTCGTTGCCGACCACCAGCGCCGTCGGCGGCTCGGGCAGCGCCAGCAGCGTGCTCAACGCCAGCGCGCCGCCCTCGCGCGAGGAGTTTCCGCAGGCCACGAGGTCGGACGACCAGGTGAGCCCGGACCGGCCGAGTCCCAGCCGGTACCCGAGCACCCGCTCCTCGCTCGTCGACAGCCCGGGCACGCCGCTGATCATCCCGATCCGCCGGTGCCCGAGCGTGGCCAGGTGCGCGGTCAGCGCCGACGTCGCCTGGATGTTCTCCGAGCCGACCTGGTCGACGTCGGTACGGGTGGACAGCCGGTCGATCAGCACGGTCGGCACGTCGAGGGACACCAGCTCGCCGATCACCGGGCCGTCGCCGGGCGCCGGGGTGATCAGCAGGCCGTCGACGCGACGGGAGCGCAGCGCCCGCACGGTGTCACGTTCCGTGTCCGCCGCGTCGTGCGTGTCGGCCAGCAGGACGGTGTAGCCGTGCGCCGACGCCTCCCGCTCGATCGCCTGCATCAGCGTCGCGAAGTACGGGTTCGCCACCAGGGAGATCGCCATCCCGATCGACCGCGTCCCGCCGGTGACCAGCGAACGCGCGATCGCGTCGCCGGTGTAGCCGGTCGTCTCGATCGCCCGCAGCACCGCCGCCTTGGTGTCCTCGGCGACCGCGCGCGTCCCGTTCACGACGTGCGAGACGGTCGTGATCGACACGCCCGCGAGCTCGGCGATGTCCCGCTGGGTCGGCCGCGAAGACTTCGATTGGGGCATACCCATCCTTTCCGGCAAGCGTTTGCGCAAACGCTTGCGCGCAAAGGGCAGTCTGTCTACCTTCCCGACCATCGGCAAGCCTCGACACGAACAAAGGCTGGAATCCATGAGACACCGAAGTCTCACCGCAGTCGTGCTGGCCGCCGTCCTCGCCGCGACGACCGGGTGCACGGTCGAACGCCACTGGGGCGGCAACACCAACACGGGCGGGAGCGGCAAGGCGAAGGTCGGCCTGGTCACCAAGACCGACACCAACCCCTACTTCGTGGAACTCCGCAACGCCGCCAGAGCGGCCGCGCAGGCCAACGGCGCCGACTTCAGCGCGCTCGCCGGCCAGTTCGACGGCGACAACGACGGCCAGGTCCGCGCCATCGAGAACCTCCGCCAGCAGGGCGCGAACACCATCCTGATCACGCCGAGCTCCTCCACCGGCGTGCTCAAGGCGATCAAGGACGCCCGCGACGCCGGGGTCCTGGTGATCGCCCTCGACACCGCCACCGAACCGGCCGACGCCGTCGACGCCACCTTCGCCACCGACAACTTCGCGGCGGGCGAGCAGCAGGGCGCCTACGTCAAGGCCGCGCTGGCCGGCACCCCGCCCAAGCTGCTCATGGTCGACGGCACGGCGGGCAGCACGGTCGACACCCAGCGCCACGGCGGCTTCCTCAAGGGCATCGGGCTCACCGACGGCTCGCCGGAGATCAAGGGCCACACCGCGGCCAACGGCGACCAGAGCCTCGCCCAGCAGGGCATGGAGAACCTGCTGCAGCGCAGCACCGACATCAACGCCGTCTACTCGATGAACGAGCCGATGGGCCGCGGCGCTTATGCGGCGCTGAAGGCGCGCGGGCTCACCGGGCAGATCGTCATGGGCTCGATCGACGGCGGCTGCGAAGGCGTCCAGAACGTCAAGGACGGCCAGTTCGCCGCCACCGTCATGCAGTTCCCCAAGAAAATGGCCGAGCAGGGCGTGCTCGCCGCCGTCGAGTACGCCAAGACCGGCAAGAAGCCGTCCGGCTTCGTGAACACCGGGTCCGCCGTGATCACCGACAAGCCCCTGCCCGGCATCGAGAGCCACGACTCGGCCTGGGGCCTGCAGAACTGCTGGGGAGGCAACAAATGACCACGGCAGTGGCCACGAAGGAACGTGAGTCCCTCGGCGAGTTCCTCCTCCGCGCCCCCGCGGTCGGCCCGGCGCTCGCGCTGGTCGTCGCGATCGTGGTGTTCTCGCTGGCCACGGACACGTTCTTCGACCTCGACAACCTGTCCACAGTGGTCCAGCAGTCCCTGGTCGTCGGGACGCTCGCGCTGGGCCAGACGCTCGTCATCCTCATCGCGGGCATCGACCTCTCCAACGCGGCCTCGATGGTCGTCGCGACGCTGATCATGGCCAAGCTCGCCGCGGCGGGCACGAACGGCTTCGTCGCGCTGCTCGCCGGCGTGGTGCTGACGATCATCGTCGGTATCTTCATCGGCGGGCTGGCCACGAGGATCAAGCTCCCGGCGTTCATCATCACGCTCGGCACGTTCACCATGCTCACCGCGGTGTCCAAGCTGATCGCCGGCGGCCAGGCCGTGCCGGTGACCGACGGGCTGCTGCAGTGGCTCGGCACCAAGCGCTACCTCTTCGGCGGCATCCCGATCACCTACGGCATGACGCTGGCGCTGCTGATGTACCTCGGCATCTGGTACGCGCTGACGAAAACCGCGTGGGGCAAGCACGTCTACGCGGTCGGCAACGCGCCGGAGTCCGCGCGGCTGTCCGGCATCAAGGTCAACCGCACGGTGCTGTCGGTGTACATCGTGGCCGGGCTGACCTTCGGCATCGCCGCGTGGCAGGCGCTCGGCCGGACGCCGAACGCCGACCCGAACCAGTTCCAGCTCGGCAACCTCGACTCGATCACCGCGGTCGTCCTCGGCGGGACGAGCCTCTTCGGCGGCCGCGGCTCGGTGCTCGGCACGCTGATGGGCGCGCTGGTCGTGGCGGTGCTGCGGTCGGGGCTGACGCAGATGAACGTCGACGGCAACTACCAGGACCTCGCCACCGGCGCCCTGCTCATCGCCGCCGTCGTGGTGGACCGGATCGCGAGGAGGCAGCAGCAGTCATGACCGAACCGATCCTTTCCGCGAGGGGACTCGTCAAGCGCTACGGCCGGGTGACCGCCATCGACGGCGCCGACTTCGACCTGTTGCCCGGCGAAGTGCTCGCCGTGGTCGGTGACAACGGTGCCGGGAAGTCGTCGCTCATCAAAGCCCTGTCCGGGGCGGTGATCCCGGACGATGGTGAGATCAAAGTGGACGGACAGGCCGTCCACTTCAAGTCTCCTTTGGACGCTCGGCACTACGGCATCGAGACGGTGTACCAGGACCTCGCCGTCGCGCCCGCGCTCGACATCGCGTCGAACATGTTCCTGGGCCGGGAAAAGCGGCTCAAGGGGCCGCTCGGGCTGTTCCGCAAGCTCGACACCGGCACCATGCGGGCCGAGGCGCAGCGGATCCTCGACGAGCTGGGCATCAACATCAAGTCGATCAGCCAGCCCGTCGAGACGCTCTCCGGTGGTCAGCGCCAGGGTGTCGCGGTGGCCCGCGCGGCCGCCTTCGGCACCAAGGCCGTGATCATGGACGAGCCCACCGCCGCCCTCGGCGTCGCCGAGTCCGGCAAGGTGCTCGACCTGATCGGCCGGATCCGCGACCGCGGCCTGCCGGTGGTGCTGATCAGCCACAACATGCCGCACGTCTTCGACATCGCCGACCGCATCCACGTGCACCGCCTCGGCAAGCGCGTCGCGGTCGTCTCGCCGAAGACGCACACGATGAACCAGGTCGTCGGCCTGCTCACCGGTGCCCTGCGGCTCAACGAAAACGGTGAAGTGGAAGAAGCCGCCGCCGCGACGCACGTGGCCGGTTTGAGTTGAGAGTGCTGCTGGCGGGCTTGTGCACCGTGGACCTGGTGCAGCGGGTCGAGGAGCTGCCGGCGCCGGGCGAGAAGGTGCAGTCGCTGCAGGTGGACGTCGCCGCGGGTGGGCCCGCGACGAACGCCGCGGTGACGGCGGCCGCGCTCGGCGCCGAAGCCACCCTGCTGACCGTCCTCGGCGCACACCCGCTGGCGGCGCTCGCCCGCGCCGACCTCGAAGCCCACGGGGTCCGGGTCGTCGACCTCGACCCCGGCCGGGCCGCGCCACCGGCGGTCAGCGCTGTCGCCGTCCGGGACCGGGACGGCGAGCGCACGGTCGTCTCGCGCAACGCGGCCGGGTCCGAAGCCACCTGGAGCGGCACGGTCGACGCGGACGTGGTGCTCGTCGACGGCCACCACCCGAACCTCGCGCTGTCGGTCGCCCGTGCGGCCGGGGACCTCCCGGTCGTGCTCGACGCCGGCAGCTGGAAGCCCGTGCTCGACGAGCTGCTGCCCCTGGTCGACGTGGCCGCCTGCTCCGCGCACTTCAGCGCGCCTGGACCCGGCCTGCACGAGCGCGGCGTGCCGACCGTGATCACCACCGCGGGGGCGCACCCGGTGCGCTGGTCCACTGCGGACGGCGGCTCGGGTGAGGTGCCTGTCGCGGACGTGGAAGCGCGGGACACACTAGGGGCGGGCGACGTCTGGCACGGCGCGCTCGCTGTAGCCGTGGTGCGCGAACCGACGGTGACGGACCGGATCCGCTTCGCCAACGAGGTGGCCGCCGAACGGGTGCGGCATGTGGGACCGCGGTCGTGGACGACCGCGATCGCAGGAAGGAACAGGACATGACGGCGTTCGACGACCTGCTGGCCAGGGCCGAGGGGCTGACCGTGCGCGGGCAGCGCAACGTGCTCGGCATCATCGGCTCGCCCGCGTCCGGCAAGACCACGCTCGCCTGGGCGCTGGCCAACGCGCTCGGCTCACGCGCGGCCGTGGTCGGCATGGACGGCTTCCACCTCGCGCAGGTCGAACTGCGCCGGCTGGGCCGCACCGAGCGCAAGGGCGCCCCGGACACGTTCGACGCCGCGGGCTACTACCACCTGATCCGCCGCCTGGCCGAAGGCCGCGAAACGGTGTACGCGCCGGAGTTCCGCCGCGAGATCGAGGAGCCGATCGCCGGGGCGGTCGCGGTGCCGCCGGAGGTCCAGCTGGTGATCACCGAGGGCAACTACCTGCTGCTCCCGGACGACCCGTGGAGCGCGATCCGGCCCCTGCTCACCGAGGCCTGGTTCCTCGCGCCGGACGAGCCCGAGCGCATCGAGCGGCTCGTGTCGCGCCACCGCCGCTACGGCCGTTCGCTGGTCGAGGCCCGGCAGCGGGCCCTCGGCTCGGACCAGCGCAACGCCGACCTCATCTCGCAGACGCGGGACCGGGCCGACCTGGTGCTGGAGAACCTGCCGCTGGCGAACTTCGCGATTTGACCCTCATCGTCACGGGCGGCAGCCGCGGGATCGGCGCGGCGATCTGCGAGCTGGCCGCCCACCGCGGTTACGACGTCGTGGTCAACTTCTCCGGCGATCCCGCGCCCGCTCGCGAGGTGGCCGAGCGGGTGCGCGCGGCGGGACAGCGGGCGCTGCCCTTCCGCGCGGACGTCTCCAGCGAGGAGGACGTCCGCGCCCTGTTCGACGCGGCGGCCGAGCTGGGTCCGGTCACCGCGCTGGTCAACAACGCGGCCATCGTCGGCAACACCCCCGGCCGGCTCGAGGACTACGAGGTCGACGTCGTCCGGCGCACCCTCGACGTCAACGTCACCGGGGTGTTCCTGTGCTGCCGGGAGGCGGTCCGCCGGATGTCGGTCCGCCACGGCGGCGATGGCGGCGCCATCGTGAACATCTCCTCGACGGCCGCGCGCACCGGCTCGGCCGGGGAGTGGGTGCACTACGCCGCGTCGAAGGCGGCCGTGGACACGCTGACCTTCGGGCTGGCGCAGGAAGTCGCGGCCGAGGGGATCCGCGTCAACGCGGTGCGGCCGGGCATGATCCACACCGGGCTGCACGCGGCCGCGGGCCTCCCGGACCGGATGGCGAAGTACGCACGGCAGATTCCGATGCGGCGGGCGGGGCAGCCGACGGAAATCGCAGAAGCGGTGTTGTTCCTGCTCTCGGAGGCGTCGTCGTTCACGACGGGCGCGGTCCTCGACGTCGGTGGCGGCCGCTGATCCTTGTGAACCGGCATTTCCCGGCTTTCGTGTGGTGAGCGTTCCCGGAACCGCGCGAAAGGTGAACAACAATGCGTACCTTCGAGCTGCCCGAATCGGTGGGCGGGGCGACAGTCGATCGGATACTGGGCAGACAGCTGGTCCGGACCTGGGAGGAAGACGGGATCTTCCAGGTCGCCGCCACGCCGGAGCAGGCCCGGATCACCGGCGAAGCGCTCGCCGAAAGCCGCCGGTTTTTCGCGAAATCCCTGCCCGAGAAAGCGAAGTTCGTCAGCGACCTGACCTACAGCGGTTACATCGCCTCCGGTGAGGAAGTGACCGCGGGCGAAGCCGACTATTCCGAGATCTTCACGGTGTGCCCGGACATCCCGCGCACCGACAGCCGCGTCACCGAAGGCATGCCGTGCCACGGACCGGTCCCGTGGCCGGACGAGGGCTACCGGACGGCGATGGAAGCCCACCTCCGCGAGGTCGGCGAGATCGGTGAGAAGCTCCTGCGGCTCGTCGCGCTCGGGCTGGGCGAGGAGATCGACCGGCTGACCACGCTCACCCGGGACGGCTGGCACCACATGCGCGTGCTGCGGTTCCCGGCCCGGTCCGCGACGACCGAGCGCGGGATCGGCGCGCACACCGACTACGGCCTGCTCGTGATCGCCGCGCAGGACGACGTCGGCGGGCTCTTCATCCGGCCGCCGGTGCCCGGCGAGCCGCGCCGCCGCAACTGGCTGCCGGACGAGAGCACGGCCGGGATGTACCAGGACGACGAACCGTGGCACTTCGTCGAACCCGAGCCGGCGGTGTTCACCGTCTTCCCCGGCGACATCCTGCAGTTCCTCACCGGCGGCCGGCTCCTGTCGACGCCGCACAAGGTCCGGCTCGCGGACCGGGAGCGGTACACGCTGGCGTACTTCCACGAGCCGTCGTTCACCGCCACCGTCCGCCCGCTGGCCGGCGGCGACGAGCACATCCACTACGGCACGCACTTCACGAACATGTTCATGCGCTGCTACCCGGACCGGGTGACGACCAAGCGCATCCACGAGGAAGGCCGGTTGCGGCTGCTCGACCAGTGAGAATCACCGGCGGTCACCACCTGTAAGACGGGCGTGACCGCCGGTAGGTTCCGTCCGCCTGCTGGGACGGCCGGAGACGGCGAGATCACGATTGGCCGGGGAATTGGTCACCTCGGTTTCGGCGGTCGAACGCTGTGCAACTCTGGGGAGCCGCACCGAGAAAGGACGGCTTCGGAAGCCATGGCGAAACTGATGTCCGTGCACCACCTCGCGCTCACCGTGACCGACGTGGACCGCAGCGTGCCGTGGTACGTGCGTGTCCTCGACCTCGAGGAGGTCACCCGGCGCGAAGAGCCGGACACGGGGCTGCGCAAGGTCGTGCTGCGGTCCGCCGGGGACGAGTTCTCGGTGGTCCTGGTGCAGCACGCGGACACCGGGCGGCGCGGGTTCGACGAGCGCCGGACCGGCCTCGACCACGTCGCCTTCCGGGTGCACTCGGCCGCCGAGCTGGCGGAATGGGAGTGCCGGCTGCAGGAGTTCGGGGTGTCGTACACGCCGGTCGCGCCGTCACGCACCTTCGAAGGCTCGCGCGTGATCGTGTTCCGCGACCCGGACGGCATCCAGCTCGAAATCTGGACCGACCCGCAGCTCTGAAGGTGCCTTTCAGCGCGCGGGGGTCAGGCGCGGGCGTTGCTGTCGTCCGGCTCGTCGACCGGGCGGCGCATCTCCTGGCGGTACCGCAGCACACCCCACCCCGTGCCGACCACGAAGAACGCGATGCTGGCCCACAAAGCCGCCGTCTTCAGCCACGGCAGGGCGTCCAGCAATCCCGCGCCGTAGTACCCCAGCAGGACCAGCGTCGGTACCCACAGCAGGCCGCCCAGGGCCGTCGCCGCCATGAACCGGCGCGGGTCCATCCGGGCCGCGCCCGCGATCAGCGGGGCCAGCGTGCGGATCCACGGGATCCAGCGGGCCGCCACGATCGCGAAGAAACCCCGGCGGTCCAGGAACCGCTGCGCGCGTTCCAGGGCCTGCCGGTTCAGCACCTTGCCGTCGCGCCTCGCGATCAGCTTCGTGCCGCCCGTGCGGCCGATGTAGTAGCCGATCTGGTTGCCCAGGACCGCGACGATCAGCGCGGCCCCCGACAGGAACCACGCGTTGGCGTCCGAGCCGTGCTGGGCCAGCACCACGCCCGCCCCGAACAGGAGCGAGTCACCGGGCAGGAACAGCCCGATGATCAGCGCGCACTCGACCAGCACGAAGCTCAGCACGATCACCCAGACGAGCAGCGGGCCGGCGGTGTCCAGCCAGCTCACGCCGACGCCCGCGGCCTCGAGGCTCACGACGTTCACACCGCGAGCCTACGTGGCCCGGGTGAACGGGCCGCGGCTAACGGTCAAATCGAGCTTCCCGGAAGTTTCACCTTTCACCAACGGTGAAGGCCCCCTCACCCAGTGGTGAGAGGGCCTCCGGTCCGGGCACTCAGAACTGCGGCAGGGACTCGCCTTGCACCGCTTCGATGTCCAGCTCCACCTTCACCGTCGTGCCGACCACCGCGACGCCGGCGCGGGCCAGCGCGCTGTAGTTGATCGCGAAGTCGTTGCGGTGCAGCGTCGTCTCGGCGTGGAACGCGGCGCGCACGCCGCCCCACGGGTCCGGGCCCCAGCCGCCGTAGCCGAGCTCCAGCTCGATCTCGCGGCGCTCGCCGTGCAGCGTGAGCTCGCCCTGCAGCGTCCACGAGTCCACCCCGCGCTGCCGCATTCCCGTGCTGGCGAACGTGATCACGGGATGCACGTCGACGTCGAGGAAGTCCGGCGAACGGAGGTGGTCGTCGCGCATCTTGATACCGGTCTCGACGCTCGCCGCCTTGATCTCCGCGTGCACCGAGGACCGCTCGGCGGGCCGGCCGATCTCGATCCGGCCCGACAGGTCCGGGAACCGCGCCTTGATGCTCGCGATGCCCATGTGCCGCGCGGTCGCGACGACCGACGAGTGCACCGGGTCGATCACCCACGGCCCGGCGGGTGGCAGGTCGACCGCCTCGGCGACCGGGGCCAGCACGACGTCGCCGAGCGAGCCGCTGCCGTCCGAGGCGATGTGCGTCGTCCGGGCGACCGGGGTGTACCCGGCCGCGGTCACGACGGCGGTGTACGTGCCCGCCGGGAGGGCGCCGGTGACGACCTCCCCGCGGACGTCCGCCGCCTCGCGGGCGACCTGCCGCCCGGCCGGGTCGGTGACGGTGAGCACCGCGTGCTCCACCGCCCAGCCCTCGGCCGTGCGGAAGGCCGCGCGCAAGCCGGTCATGACCGGTCGGCCAGCTCGTCGAGGGCCTGGTCGTAGCTCAGCCGGACGTCGTGGCCCGCCTCGCCGCCGGTCAGCTCCACCTGGCTGGTCGCCGGCGGGTAGCCGCTCGCGACCACGGTGTACGCGCCCGCGGGCAGATCGCTGACCACGTACCGGCCTTCGCCGTCGGTCCGCGCGACCGCGGCCACGTTGCCTTCGGCGTCGAGCACGGTGATCCGGGCGTCCGGCACGATCCGGTCGCCCTCGGTCCGCGCGGTGCCGCGGAGCAGCACCGAGCTGGCCAGCTCGACGTCGTGGCGCAGCACGCCGCTGTCGGGCACGGTGAGCGTCACCGCGAAGGGCCGGTAGCCCGCGCCGCTGGCGACCAGGGTGTACGCCCCGGCGCCGACCCCGACGAAGGCGTAGGTGCCGTCCGTGGTGGTGATGAACGCGCCGTTCACCTCGCCGCGGCTGTCGGTCAGCGTCACGGTCACGTTCGGCAGCGGGTCCCCGGTCGCAGCCGCCCGCACGGTACCGGTCAGCTCGCCGGACCCGGTGAGCGTGACGTCGACCGTCGCCGGCCCGTTGCTGATCACGACGCTGGAGGCCTGCGGCTGGTGGCCGTGCGCCGACACGATGAGCACGTACGCGCCCGGGCCCTGGCTGGGCACCGAGTAGCTGCCGTCGGCGGCGCCGGTGGCCCGCGCGACCTGGCGGCCGCGCTGGTCGATGAGGGTCAGCGCGGCGCCCGGGACCTGGCTGCCGTCCTGCCGCCGGACGTGGCCGGTCACCGGCACGCCACCCGCGCCGACCGGGGCGTCGACCTCGGACTCCGCGACGGAGTTCGTGATCGGCAGCGCACCCGAGACAGCCTGGTAGTCGCCGTGCCCGTTGGTGCTCAGCGCGTGCTTGCCGCCGCCGACGAGGGCCGGTTCACGGTCGACCGGACGCACCGGCTCGACGATCTCGGTGGGTTCGTCGGCGTGGTCTTCGAGCAGCGCCTCGCCGCCCTCCACGGCCGCCGCGGCCGGGGCCGCGTTGGTCAGCGGGATCTCCTTCATGAACAGCAGCACCAGCGTGGCCAGCAGGGCCACCGCACCCGCGATGTAGAACACCGTGGTGATCGAGTCGGTGAAACCGACCAGGATCGGCGTCTTGATCGCGTCCGGGAGGGACTGGATCACGCTGGTGTTCTCGGACAGGTTCCCGACGCTCGCGCCGGCGCCGGCCGGCAGCTGCCCGCCGAACGCCTTCGTGATGTTCGGCATCAGGGTGTTGAACAGGACCGTCAGGAAGATCGCGACACCGGCGGTACCACCGATCTGGCGGAAGAACGTCGCCGACGCGGTCGAGACACCCATGTCGCTGCGCGGGCCCGCGTTCTGCACCGCGATGATCAGCGTCTGCATGCACTGGCCGAGGCCGAGGCCGATGATGGCGGCGGCGACCAGCGGGTGCCACAGCGCCGAGTCGTACTTGACCTGGGCGAAGAAGAACGCGCCGCCGGCGATCATGACGGTGCCGATGATCGGGAAGATCTTGTAGCGCCCGGTCTTCCCGGTGATCCGGCCGGAGACGATCGAGCTGAACATGATGCCCGCCATCAGCGGCAGCATCAGCAGCCCGGACTCGGTCGGCGTGTAGCCCTGCACGACCTGCATGAACTGCGGGATCATGGTGATCGCGCCGAACATCGCGACACCGACGATGACACCGCCGATGATCGCCACGGTGAAGGTCGAGTTCTTGAACAGCCGCAGCGGGATCAGCGCGGCGTCCTTCATCCACCGTTCGACCACGATGAAGGCGATCACGCCGACGCCGCCGATGACGTAGCAGAGGATCGACTTCTGGTCGCCCCAGCCCCACTTCTGGCCCTGCTCGGCGACGATCAGGAACGGCACGACCGCGACGACCATCGTCAGCGCGCCCCACCAGTCGATCTTGTGCTTGTGCGGCGTGTGCGGCACGTTCAGCACCCGGGCCACGACGAACAGCGCGATGACGCCGATCGGGACGTTGATCAGGAAGACCCAGCGCCAGCCGTGCAGGCCGGCCAGCGAGTCGATGCCCGCGAAGAAGCCGCCCAGCACCGGGCCGAGCACGGTCGACAGGCCGAAGACGGCCAGGATGTAGCCCTGGTACTTCGCGCGCTCACGCGGCGGCACGATGTCGCCGAGGATGGTCATGGCCAGCGACATCAGGCCACCGGCGCCGAGGCCCTGCACCGCGCGGAACGCGGCGAGCTGGTACATCGACGTCGCGAACGTCGAGGCGAGCGAACCGGCGACGAAGATGGTGATCGCGGTGAGGTAGAACGGCTTGCGCCCGTAGATGTCGGAGAGCTTGCCGTAGATCGGCGTGACGATCGTCGAGGTGATCAGGTACGCCGTGGTCGCCCAGGCCTGCAGGTCGAAGCCGTGCAGGTCGTTGGCGATCTTGACGATCGAGGTACCCACGATCGTCTGGTCGAGCGCGGCCAGGAACATGCCGCACATCAGGCCGCTCAGGATCGTGACGATCTGGCGGTGGCTCAGCCGTGGTGGTTCCTTCGCCACGGGTTGGTCGACGGTGGTGGTGCTCATGCGTTGGCCCCCTTGGCCGGTGCACCGGCGGACGCGTGGGCGTCGGCCAGCTGTGGAGAGTGGTTCTCGATACCTGTGTTGAGCCGGCCGAAGAGGCGGTTCAGGGTCTGGATGTCCCCGTCGCTCCAGTCCCCGAGCACCTCGGCCAGCCACTGGTTGCGCAGCTTGCGGTTCTCTTCGAACACCCGCATGCCTTCGCTCGTCGGCGCGAGCAGGCAGGCACGCCCGTCTTCCGGGTCGGCCTGGCGCTCGACCAGGCCGTGCTGCACGAGCGAGCTCGACTGCCTGCTGATCGTGGAGATCTCGGAGTGGAGCGACTCGGCCAGCTTGCTGGTGCGCTGCGGGCCCTCGTGGATGAGGGTGAAGAGGATCGCGTACGCCGCCCGCTCGATGCCGTCCGGACCCTGCTTGGAGACCTGCGACTTCGCCTTGTTGATCAGGCGGACCAGGCGGACGAGCTCGTGCCCGAGCTGGTCGGCGAGATCCAGCTCGGCCTTGGGCCGGGTGGCGGAGTTGTTCGGTGCCATGGTCATCCTTCACGGCGTTGGTTGGCGGCTGCAACTAGTTGCCTCAGGCAAGGATGTGCCTTCATCAGCGGTTGTGCAAGCGGGATACCTCGTGATGTGGCAGAACACACTTTAGTTGCCGTATGCAAGCACATTTCTCCGGGGTTGCTGCCGGAACAACCGCGCCCGTGGCGGGTTGAGAAGGGTATGACCGACGACACAGCGTTGAAGGACTTCCTGGCCGCCCGCCGCCACGGCGTCCTCGCCACGATCCGCCGCGACGGCCGGCCGCAGCTGTCCACGATCACCTACCTGTACGACCCGGCGTCGGCGAAGTTCATCGCCTCGATCACCGAGACGCGGGCGAAGACGAAGAACATGCGCCGCGACCCGCGGGTGACGTTCCACGTGGGCAGCGAGGACGGCTGGAGCTACGTCGTCGCCGAGGGGCGCGCATCGCTCACGGCGCCGGCCGCGGCACCTGACGACGACACGGTGGAAGCGCTGGTCGACTACTACCGCCGCGCGGCGGGTGAGCACCCGGACTGGGCCGAGTACCGCGAGGCGATGGTCGCCGACCAGCGGGTGCTGCTGACGGTGCACGTCGAGAAGCTGCTGGGGCTGGTCCGCTGACGCACTGCTCCGTTTCGGCTGGTTTCGAAAGAAGATTTCCGCACTGCGGACTGTTCGGGCTTACGATGAGGCCATGGGCAACGAAGCTTTGGTCACCCGGCTCCGGGACCTGCTCGGCAAGAGCGCCGTGCTCACCGACACCGACGTCACGGCGTCCTATGCGCGCGACATGATGCCGCTGGCGCCGTCGGGCACGCCGCTCGCGGTGGTGCTGCCCGCGAACGCCGCCGAGGTGCAGGCGGTGGTGAAGGCGTGCGCCGAGGCCAAGGTGCCGATCGTGCCGCGCGGGGCGGGCAGCGGCCTGTCGGGCGCGGCGAACGCGATCGACGGCTGCGTCACGCTGTCGCTGACCAAGCTGAACGAGATCGTCGAAATCGACGCGGGCAACCGGCTGGCGGTGGTCCAGCCGGGTGTGGTCAACCTGGACTTCCGCAACGCGGTGGAGAAGCACGGGCTGTTCTACCCACCGGACCCGTCGAGCTACGACTGGTGCACGATCGGCGGCAACTTGTCGACGAACGCCGGCGGCCTCTGCTGCGTGAAGTACGGCGTGACCACGGACTCGGTGCTCGGCCTGGAGGTCGTCCTGGCCGACGGATCGCTGCTGAAGACCGGCCGCCGCACGGTGAAGGGTGTCGCGGGCTACGACCTGGCCCGGCTGTTCGTGGGCAGCGAGGGCACGCTCGGCGTGATCACCCAGGCCACGGTCCAGCTCAAGCCGCTGCCCCGGGCCCCGGCGACGCTGGTCGCGGGCTTCGGCACGACGGAAGCGGCCGGGGAGGCCGTGGCCCGGGTGGTCCGCGAAGGTCTCGTGCCGTCGTTGCTGGAGATCATGGACGCATCGTCGATCAAGGCGTCCGAGGCGTACCTGAAGACGGACCTCGGCGCGGGATCGAACTGCCAGGCGCTGCTGCTCGGCCAGTCGGACGCGGGCGGCGAGGTGGCCCGCCGCGAGCTGGCGGCGCTCGAGCAGATCTGCGTCGACTGCGGGGCGGACCTGGCGTACACGACGGAGGACCTCGAAGAGGGCCGGATGCTGCTGCAGGCCCGCCGGGTGGTGCTCACGGCGCTGGAGACGTACGGGCTCTGGCTGACCGACGACGTCTGTGTGCCGCGCACGCGGATCGCCGAGCTGATCCGCGGCTGCGAGAAGATCAGCTCCGAGGTCGGGCTGCGGATCGCGGTGGTCGGCCACGCCGGCGACGGCAACATGCACCCGACGATCGTGTACCAGCCGGACGACCCGTCGGAGTTCGAGCGGGCGCAGCGGGCGTTCGACGAGATCCTCGAGGTCGGGCTGTCGCTCGGTGGGACGGTGACCGGGGAGCACGGGGTCGGGAAGATCAAGCGCGAGTGGCTGGCCCGGGAGATCGGGCCGGTGGGGCTGCGGGTGCACCAGCAGATCAAGCGGGCGCTGGACCCGGAGAACCTGTTCAACCCGGGCTCGATGTTCTCGATGACCTGAGCCGCGCCCGCAGGGGTCCCCGCCCGGGGGACCCCTGCTTTCACGTTACCGCGAGGGTCCGACAGTTTCGGGCGGTTCAGTCCTTGATCCGCGGGATCCGCTGCGTGACCTCCGGGTCCGCCTCGGCCAGCGCCTTCTTCTGGCGCCGCGACTTCAGGTACTCCAGCCCGATCGGCAGCACCGAAACCAGCGCGATCAGCACGAAGATCGCTTCGACGTTGTCCCGGATGAACCCGATGTTGCCCAGCAGCGAGCCCAGCACCGTGATACCCGCGGCCCACAGGATGCCGCCGATCACCGTGTACGTGAAGTAGCGCTTCGGGTTCATGCGGCCGATGCCCGCGATCCACGTGATGAACGTGCGGACGAACGGGACGAACCGGGCCAGCACCACGGCCCTTGGGCCGTGCTTCTCCAGGAACTCGTGGGTCTTGTCCACGTGCTCGCGTTTGAAGAACTTCGAGTCCGGGCGGTTGAACAGCTTCGGCCCGACGAAGTAGCCGATGTAGTAACCGACCACGTTGCCGAGCAGGGCCGCCGCCGTCACCAGGACGCAGACCAGCCACAACGAGGCGTCCAGCGTGCCGTTCGCGATGAACAGGCCCGCCGTGAACAGCAGGGAGTCACCCGGGAGGACCGGGAAGATGCTGCTCTCGATGAAGATGATCAGGCACAGGATCGCGATGACCGGTGTCGTCAGACCGCTCAGCAGGTGCTGCGGGTCGAGCCATGACGGCAGCAGCGACATCGTGTTGACCGTGCTCTGGGCGAGAATCACCCCAAAAACGGTACAGGGTCACCCTGAGTCGTGACCGAGACCCGGTCAGACCAGCGTCAGCAGGCCCACCACGGACCCCGCGGCGAGCCCGAGCAGCACCGCCAGCAACAAGATCCAGTACGCGGGAAGCTGGGCGGACGTCCGCACCGGCTCCGGCGGGCGCGGAGCGAACGTCGTCGGCGCCTCCGCGTCCAGGGCCGCGCGCTCGCGCTCCAGCGAGTCCGCGCTCGCGCCCGACAACAGGCCGTACGCCGAGGGCAGCTCGTCGATCGCGCTGGTCGGAACCGCGTCCGTGGCCGGCTCGGCCGGAGCCGGAGCCGACGCCGGAACCGAAGGCGACGACGCCGTGGAAGACGGCGACACCTGCGGCGCGAAGACGGCCTGCGCGCGAAGGGCGTCCGCCAGCAGCTGCTCGGGGTCCTTCGGCTCGCTCATCTCCGCCCGTCTCCATCAAGTGGGGATGCCCCCACGCCCCGCCGGGGCTCTGCCCCGGAGCCCCGGGGTTCGCACGAATCTACGTACTCAAGGTAGCCGTTCCCACCTCGGCGACCCATTCTCCCCGGCGCAGCACCTTCGCCGGCCGCAGGTCCTGGTCGAGGACCACGATGTCGGCCTGGTAACCGGAGCACAGCATGCCGGTGCGGTCCGCGATGCCGAGCAGCTCCGCCGGCCGCTGCGACGTCGCGTGCACCGCGTCGAGGATGCCGAGTTTCGCACCCCGGACCAGATTGCGGAAGGCGGTGTCCATCGTCAGGGTGCTGCCGGCCAGCGAGCCGTTGTCGGCGAGCGTGGCGACGCCGTCGTGCACGTCGACCTCGAGGCGGCCCAGCGTGTAGCGGCCGTCCGCCGCGTCCGTCGCCGACATCGCGTCGGTGATCAGGACCGTCCGGTTGCGGCCCGCGTGCTTCGCCGCCAGCCGGACGACCGTCGGGTGCAGGTGGACCAGGTCGCAGATGAGCTCGATGGTGATGCGCTCGTCGTCCAGCAGGGCACCGATCGGGCCGGGCTCGCGGTGGTGCAGCGGCCGCATGCCGTTGAACAGGTGGGTCGCCACCGTCGCGCCCGCGTCGATCGCCGGCAGCAGCTGCTCCTCGACGCCGTCGGTGTGCCCGATGGCCGCGATGACGCCGGACTCGGCCAGCTGCCGGACGGCCTTCACGCCGCCGTGCAGCTCGGGGGCGATGGTGACCATCCGGATCGCGCCCTGGCCCGCGCGCAGCAGCTTCTCGACCGTGCCGGTGTCCGGTTCGAGGAGGGTCTCGGGGTCGTGCGCGCCGCAGCGGGCCTTCGAAATGAACGGGCCCTCCAGGTGGATGCCCGCGACCTCGCCGTCCTGGACGAGCTCACGCAGCGCCGCCACCTGCTCGCGCAGGATGTCCACCGGGTCCGAGACCAGGCTGGCCAGCATGGTCGTGGTGCCGTGACGGCGGTGCGCCCGCACCGCCGTCAGGAGTTCCTCGGGATCGAGGGAGGTGAACGAACCACCTCCCCCGCCGTGGCAGTGGGTATCGACGAAACCAGGCACGACCAGTGCCCCGCCGACGTCCACGTGCTCGCCGGACGGCGGGGTCCCGGAACCCACGCCGGCGATCCGCCCGTCGGAGACGGCCACCCAGCCGTCGTCGAGTACACGGTCCGGGGCGGCGACCCGGCCGCCCATGATCACGAAATCTCCGGCGCCTCTCACGCACCCCAGCATATATTGGTCTGGACCAAGCATGGTGATACGACTCAGTGATCGGAATGGTCCACCCGGGTCACTGTGGGGCTTGCATGGCCTTCTGGAGTGCCTCGAGCGCCCGGCTGGCGGTCGATTTAACGGTACCCTTGGAGATGCCTGCGGCCTCAGAGATCTCGGCCTCGCTCAGCCCGCCGTAGTACCGCAGCACCAGCACTTCGCGCTGGCGGGGCGGCAGCTTCGACAGTGCGCTGACCACGGCCTGGTGCTCACTGGAGAGCATCGCGAGGCTCTCCGCGGAGCGCGCGTTCACCGCGTGCGGCGGCACGTACTCACGGGCGGTCTTCCGGCGGCGCAGCACGCTGCGCGACCCGTTGACCACCGCGGTGCGCAGGTAGCCGACCGCGGCGGCGGCGTCACGGAGCCTGCCCCAGTTGCGGTGCAGGCCGGTGAAGGCCTCCTGGACCACGTCTTCCGCCGTCGCGGGCTCGTCGACCAGCAGAATCGCCAGCCGGACCAGCCGCATGCGGTGCTGGCGGTAGAGGTCTTCGAGGGTCAGGGGTGCGGCGGTCTGCGCCGGAGCCGGACCGTCCATGACCCGCAGGTGGCCGAGGGTCGCCTCGACACTGCGCTCCGCATTGCCCTCGAGCATGAACCCCTGCCTGTTCTCGACCCCGGCTTGCACGGTGTGCCGCGTCAGCAGGTTCACGGTATTCACAGCGCTCACACAGGTACTGACGCATCCCCAGCCTATCGGGTTCAGATGCCGGTGCCACAGATCGGATGCTGGTACAGAACCGTGACACGGGTAGCGTCGGATCCGTCCCGCCCGCGCCCGACCCCGGAGATCCACATGGCCTGGTTCCTCGTCGAAATCACCTACGTCCAGGAGAAGATGCCGGACGTCCGGCCCCGCCACCGCGAGTTCCTGTCGAAACTGGCCGAGCAGGGCCGCGTCGCGGTCGCCGGGCCGCTCGGGGACGGCACCGGCGGCATCACGCTGTACCAGGCCGACGACGAGGCGCACCTGAAGGAGACGATCGACCAGGACCCGTACTTCCTGGAAGGGGTCATCGCCGAGCGCAGCGTCCGCGAGTACAAGCCGGTGATCGGCGCCTGGCTGCCCCAGGAGTCATAGGTCGAGCACGGTGGTGCCGCGGTCGACGCAGATCCGCATCGACCCGCCGTCGGCCGTCGGCACCGCGCAGGTCCCGCAGAAACCCTGGCGGCACGAGTACGGCGTGCCGGGGCGCGCCTCGCGCAGGACGTCGAGGGCGCTCCGGTCGCCCGGTACCGCCAGCACCTGCCCCGACCTGCGCAAAGTCAGCCGGAACGGCTCTCCGGCGACGATCGGCGGCGGGGTGAACCGTTCGAAGTGGACGGCCTTCGCCGCGGTCAGCGCCAGCTCGGCGCGAACGCCGGTGATCATCGGCGGCGGGCCGCAGCAGTAGACGGACGCGCCTTCGGGGAGCCCTTCGAGGAGCTCGGCGCCGGAGGCCGGGATGCCGTACTCGGTGTCCGGGCGGATCCACACGCGGTCGTCGTCCGGCAGCTCGCCGAGGAACGGCATCGACGCGCGGCCGCGGCCGGTGTAGACCAGCCGCCAGTCCGCGCCCCGCGCGATCGCCTGGCGCACCATCGGCAGGATCGGCGTGATCCCGATGCCGCCGGCGACGAAGAGGAACGGCCCGGCGCCGACGAACGGGAAGGCCGTCCGGGGGCCGCGGGCGGTGACGCGGGTGCCCGGTACCAGCGCGTGGACCTCGGCCGAGGCAGCGCCGATCTTCCGGACGGCGATCCGGTAGTGCGAGCGGTCGCTCGCGTCGCCGCAGAGCGAGTACTGCCTGGTCAGCCCGGAGGGGAGCACCAGGTCGACGTGCGCACCCGGCCGCCAGGACGGCAGGGGGACGCCGGTGGCGAGCCGCAGGCTCACCACGTCCTCGGCTTCGGGCCGGATCGTTTCGACCACCAGCGAAAGGTTGCGGTCCACAGTGCGCACGGGCGGCCGCCGCCGGCCGCTCGATTGCGACAACCGCCGGTAAACGCCCACGACGCCGACCAAAGTGGACATCAGGTGGTCGGTGCGTGCGCTGCCGTCGAGCCGGGTGGGCCGCCCCAGCGCGGCAGTCGCCCGGGAAAGCGCGGGTTCCCGCGCGGTCACCGGGGGACGTCCGCCGCCCGGGCGGCCGGTGAGCTCGCCAGGTAGGCGATCGCCTGCTCGGTGTTCCCGGTCTCCGCCGGGTGGTAGCCGCGGCGGAAGTACGGCCGGATCTCCCGCAGCAGCTGCCGCCCGGTCGGCAGCAGCCCCCGCTTCGCCGCCCGGCGGTAGCTCCGCAGTGACGCGCGGCCGGGCGTGGCCGGGTCGTTGCGCAGCAGGTATCGCGTCCCTCGGGCGAAGATCCAGGCCAGCACCGGCGTCACCGCCGCCATGCTGCGGACCCGGCGGGTGTACCGCCCGTCGAGGTGCACGAACAGGTCGAACGCCACCGACCGGTGCTCGACCTCTTCGGCGCCGTGCCAGCGCAGCAGGTCCAGCATCACCGGGTCGGCGCCCGCGTCTTCCAGGGGCGCGTCGAGCACCCACTGGCCGAGGAATGCCGTGTAGTGCTCGATCGCCGCGATGATGCCCAGCCGCTCGACCAGCCACTCCTCGGCCGCGCGCCCGGTCAGGCCGCGGTCGCCGAGCAGCTTCCGGAACAGCCACTCCATCTGCGCGACGAACGGCCGCACGCGCACGCCCGCCGCTTCGAGGTGTGCGGCCGCGCCGTCGTGGGCCTCGGCGTGCACCGCCTCCTGGCCGATGAAGCCGAGGACGTCTTGCTCGAGCCGCTCGTCGCGGATCAGCGGGAGCGCCTGCTTGAACACTTCGACGAACCAGCGCTCGCCCTCCGGCAGTGCCAGGTGCAGCACGTTGATGGTGTGCGTGGCCTGCGGTTCGCCGGGGATCCAGTGCATCGGCAGCGCCGCCCAGTCGAACCGCACGTCCCGGGCGTGCAGCACGAGCTGCTCGTCCGGCGAGGTCATGACGCCCGGCCGGACAGCTCGTAGTCGGCCGGGTCGACCTTGCGGGTCTGGAGCCAGTAACGCCAGGTGAAGCCCGGCCAGATCGTCCGGTTGACGCCCTGGGCGTCGAGGTACCAGCTCTTGCAGCCGCCCTGCGTCCAGACGCCCTTGACCAGCTTGTCCTGGATCTCGCGCTGGAACTCGTCCTGCACGCCAGGCCGGACGTCGAGCGCCGCGGCCCCGCGCGAATCGGCGAGCTTGATGGCGTCGACGACGTACCGCGCCTGCGATTCGATCATGAAGACCACGGAGTTGTGGCCGAGCGCGGTGTTCGGCCCGAGCAGGAAGAACAGGTTCGGGAAACCGGAGACGGTGATGCCCTTGTGCGTCCGCATGCCCGCGGTCGCCCACTCCTTGGCGAGGTCGCGGCCGTCGACGCCGGTGATGTCGAGGTACTCCAGCGCGTCGGTGACCTTGAAGCCGGTGCCGTAGATGATCGCGTCGACCTCGTGCTCGACCCCCGCGGAGTCGACGATCGAGTGCGCCTTGACCTCCTTGACGCCGTCGGTGACGACATCGACGTTCGGCCGGGCCAGCGCCGGGTAGTAGTCGTTGGAGATCAGGACGCGCTTGCAGCCCATCGTGTAGTCCGGCGTGACCTTCTTGCGCAGGGCGGGGTCCTTGATGCCCTTCGCGATGTTCCGCTTCGCGATCAGCTCGCCGGCCTTCATGATCGCCGGGTGGCCGTTGAAGCCGATGGCGCGCGCTTCGAGCAGCCAGTACAGCGCGTTGCGGTAGAGGCGCTGGGTGCCGGGCACGCGCTTGAACAGCGTCTGCGCCCAGCCCGGCATCGCGTGGTCGGGCTTGGGCATGATCCACGGCGGCGTGCGCTGGAACAGCGTCAGCTCGGCGACGTCGGGGGCGATCTTCGGGACGAACTGGACGGCGCTGGCGCCGGTGCCGACCACGGCGACCTTCTTGCCGCGCAGGTCGTACTCGTGGTTCCAGCGCGCGGAGTGCCAGGTCTGGCCCTTGAAGTTCGCGATGCCGGGCAGCTCGGGGACCTGCGGGATGTGCAGGCCGCCGACACCGGAGACGAGGAATTGCGCGACGAACTCGCGGCCGTCCCTGGTCGTCGCCGTCCAGCGGCGCTCGCCTTCGTCCCAGTGGGCGCCGGTCAGCTCGACGCCGAAGCGGATCTTCTCGCGCAGCCGGTACTTGTCGGCGACGCCCTTGAGATAGGCGAAGATCTCCGGCTGCGGGGAGAACGACCGCGACCAGCCCGGGTTCTGCTCGTACGAGAACGAGTACATGTGCGACTGCACGTCGCACGCGCACCCGGGGTAGGAGTTGTCGCGCCAGGTGCCGCCCACCTCGTCGGCCTTCTCCAGGATCACGTAGTCCCGGATGCCGGCCTTCTCGAGCTGGATCGCCTGGCCGAGCCCGGAAAACCCGGTGCCCACGATCACGACCTTGAACCGCTCGGTCATCTGCCGGCCTCCGCTGCGTCGGGGATCCTGTCCAGATAACGTTACCTCAGGTAACAGTTACTTGGAAGTACTCCCTACCGATCAGTACGTTCCGCCGAGCTTGCCGTGGTCCCAGCTGACGACCTTGGTCGGCCGGAAGATCAGCCCGACGCGTTTGGCGGCCTGACCTGCGATGAAGGCGCTCATTTCGGCCGGCGCCGGGTCGCCCGGTTTGGCGCCCGAATACCGCTGCAGCAGCGCGGTACCGATCCGGGTGACCTCGGCGGTGTCCTCGACGATCTCGACATCGGCCTCGAACGAGACGCCGCGGAGCTTCTCGTAGCTCTCGCCGTCCTCGACCAGCACGCTCGCCTCCGGCAGGCGCCGGAGGTTCTTCGCCTTCTGGGACGTGCCGTACGTCCAGGTCGCGACGCCGTCCTCGTGCGGGAAGTACCAGAGCGGTGCGAGGTGCGGGCGGCCGTTCGGGCCGATGCTGGCGACGTTGATGACCTTCTGCTCGGCGAGGTACGCGCGCACCTCGTCCTCGGTCATCCTGATCTGGTCGCGACGGGACATGGTCACCCCTTGGTGGCGGCTCGCCCGCCGTGGCCGGTGACCGCCGACTCGAACGCGCCGCGCGCCTCGATGTCGGCCAGCGCGGCCTTGTCCGCCGACGGTACCCGGCTGCGCGAGCCGAGCTCGATGACCGGCGGCAGGAACGCGCGGAGCAGCTTGAGCCCGCCGACCCAGCGCGGCACGTGGATGGTCCGGGCGCGCTTGAGGATGCCCGCCTCGAGGTCGTCCAGGGCCACGTCCAGCGGGTACGTCTTGCCGATCAGGCCGGGCATCGACGCGCGGAGCTTGCCGAACACCGGGTGCGCGTCGGCGCTCTCGACGAGGTCGGTGCGGATCCACGTCGGGTGCGCGACGCCGACCTTGACGCCCAGGTGGGCGACCTCGGCGCGGAGGCTGTTCGAGAAGGCTTCGACGCCGGCCTTGGCGGCGGCGTAGTTCGCCATGCCGGGTGCGTGCGTGATGGCGGCGAGGCTGGAGATGGCGAGCAGGTAGCCCTTGTGTTCGATGACGTGCGGGAGCGTGACGCGGAACGTCCGCCAGACGCCGAGCAGGTCGACCTCGATGACCTTCTCGAACGCGACCCGGTCGACCGAGCGGACGAAGCCCGCGGTCGCGATGCCGGCGTTCGCGATGACGATGTCGATCCCGCCGAAGTGCTCGACGACACCGGCGGTGGCTTTCTCCAGCGCTTCCCAGCTCGTGACGTCGGCTTCCCAGGCGCGGGCGTTCGGCCCGATCCGGTCGGCGACCTTCTGCTGCTCGTCGGCTTCGAGGCCGACGAGGGCGACCTTCGCGCCGCGGGCGGCCAGCCGCTCGGCCAGGCCCGCGCCGATGCCGCGGGCCGCGCCGGTGATCAGCACGACCTTGCCGTCGACCTTCTTGGTGCCGCTGAGCAGCGAAAACGGGTTGGCCACGGTGCCCTCCTAGTGTCACTTGAGGGCACCGTACCTCAACTTACCCGCAGTAAGCTACCCATGAGTATGTCAGCCGGCGGCCTCACTCAGAGCGGTGAGTTCCGTTTCGGTGAGCTCGAGGGAGACCGACGCGACCAGGTCGGTGAGCTGCTCGGGCGTCCGCGCGCTGGCGATCGGGGCGGCGACTGTCGGCTGCTGCCGCAGCCACGCGAGCGACACCGTGGCGACCGAAACCCCGTGCGCCTGCGCGGCTTCGTCGAGCGCGGCGAGGACGCGCTCGCCACGAGTGTCCAAATAGGACGCGGCACGGGCGGCGCGCGGGCTGTCGCCGAGCTCGTCCTTCGTGCGGTACTTGCCGGTGAGGAAGCCCTTCGCGAGGGAGAAGTACGGCAGTGTCGCGAGGCCTTCGCGCGCGACGAGCGGCGCGAGGTCGCGCTCGTAGTCCCGCTCGACGAGGTTGTAGTGCGGCTGCAGCACGGCGTACCGCACGAAGCCGTTATGGTCCGAAATGGACAGTGCGGCGGCGAGCCGCTCGGCGGTGTAGTTGGACGCGCCCAGGTAGCGGACCTTGCCCGCTCGGACCAGCGCGTCGAATGCTTCCAGGGTCTCCTCGAGCGGGGTTTCCGGGTCGTCGACGTGGGCGTAGTAGAGGTCGATGTGATCGGTCTTGAGGCGCCGCAGCGAATCCTCCGCCGCGGCCTGGATGTTCTTCGCCGACAGGCCCGGCCGGCCGTCCCACATGCCGACTTTGGTCGCGACGACGACGTCGTCGCGGTTGCCGCGCGCGGCCAGCCAGTTGCCGATGATCGTCTCGGAGCCCCCGCCGCCGCCGTAGAGGTCGGCGCTGTCCAAGAAGTTGCCGCCGGCCGCGGTGTAGGCGTCGAGGACGGCGAAGGACTGCGGCTCGTCGGCCGTCCAGCCGAAGACGTTGCAGCCGAGGTTGAGGCCGTACACGTCGAGGTCGGTATTGCCCAGCTTCGTCATGGTTCCGAGACTAATTCTCCGGACCCGGGAGGAAAATCGCCGTCTCACGCGTTGGGGTGTTCCATGGCAATCGAACTGGGCAAGATCGGTATCTGGCGGCACTACGCGCAGGTCGACGCGAGCTTCGCGGCCGAGGCGGAGAAGCTCGGCTACACCGCGATCTGGCTGGGTGGCTCACCCGGCGGCGACCTCGAATACGTCGACGACCTGCTCGGCGCGACGGACTCCCTGGTCGTCGCGACCGGCATCGTGAACATCTGGCAGGACGAACCGGCCTCGATCGCGAAGGCGTACGAGCGGATCGCCGGGAAGTACCCGGACCGCTTCCTGCTCGGCATCGGCGCGGGCCACCCCGAGCACACGCAGGAGTTCAAGAAGCCCTACGCGGCGATCGTCGAATACCTGGACGGCCTGGACGCGGCGGGTGTCCCGGCGGCCGGCCGCGCACTGGCGGCCCTCGGGCCCAAGGTCGTCAAGCTGTCCGCCGACCGCACCGCGGGCGCACACCCCTACCTGGTGACGCCGGAGCACACGCGCGACGCCCGGGAGATCCTCGGCGCGGGCAAGCTGCTGGCGCCGGAGCACAAGGTCGTCCTGGGGACCGACGTCGACGAGGCCCGCGCGATCGGCCGGAACACCGTGAAGTTCTACCTCGGGCTGTCGAACTACGTCGCCAACCTGCGGAAACTCGGCTTCACCGACGAAGACCTCGCGGGCGAGGGCAGCGACCGCCTGGTGGACGCGCTGGCCCTGCACGGCGACGCGGCGACAATCGCGACCGGCCTGCGGGCGCATTTCGAGGCGGGGGCGGACCACGTCAACATCCAGGTCCTGAACGAGGACCCGTGGCCGGCGTACCGCGCGCTGGCGGCCGAGCTGCTGTGACGTCCGTCCGGCCGCCGGCGCGCCCCGGCGGCCGGGCGCACTCCTTCTGAACCGATCCCACGTGCGGAGAAGTTTCTTCCCGGGGACCGGTGTGCCGCGGCGGTCCACCTCGTACGATGCGGTCGGGACCACCCTGTGCCAAGGAGGAGTAACGATGCCCATCGCCACCCCCGAGGTCTACGCGGAGATGCTCGACCGGGCCAAGGCGAACGAGTTCGCCTACCCGGCCATCAACGTGACCTCGTCCGAGACCGTGAACGCCGCCATCCGCGGCTTCGCCGAGGCGGAGAGCGACGGCATCATCCAGTTCTCCACGGGCGGTGCGGAGTTCGCGTCCGGCCAGAAGGTCAAGGACATGGTGACCGGCGCGACCGCGCTCGCGGAGTTCGCCCAGGTCGTCGCGGCGAAGTACGACGTGAACGTGGCGCTGCACACCGACCACTGCCCGAAGGACAAGCTGGACGGCTTCGTCCGCCCGCTGATCGAGATCTCGGCCGAGCGCGTGAAGAACGGCCAGAACCCGCTGTTCCAGTCCCACATGTGGGACGGCTCGGCGATCGACCTCGACGAGAACCTCGAGATCGCCCAGGAGCTGCTGGCCAAGACGGCGGCGGCCAACATCATCCTCGAGGTCGAGATCGGCGTCGTCGGCGGCGAGGAGGACGGCGTCGAGGCGGAGATCAACGAGAAGCTGTACACCGCCGAAGGCGACTTCCTGAAGACGATCGACGCGCTGGGCGCGGGCGAGAAGGGCCGCTACCTGCTGGCGGCGACGTTCGGCAACGTCCACGGCGTGTACAAGCCGGGCAACGTGAAGCTGCGCCCGGACGTGCTGAAGGGCGGCCAGGAGGCGGCGGCGAAGAAGCTGGGCCTGGACGCCGGCTCGAAGCCGTTCGAGCTGGTCTTCCACGGCGGCTCGGGTTCGCTCCCGGAAGAGATCCGCGAGGCGGTGTCCTACGGCGTGGTGAAGATGAACGTGGACACGGACACGCAGTACGCGTTCACCCGGCCGATCGTCGACCACTTCTTCAAGAACTACGACGGGGTTCTGAAGATCGACGGCGAGGTCGGGAACAAGAAGGTGTACGACCCGCGCTCGTACCTCAAGGCCGCCGAGGCCGGCATGGCCGCCCGGGTGGTCGAGGCCTGCCAGGCGCTGGGCTCGGCGGGCACGAAGCTCAAGTAGGTCTTTTCGCGCGCAAGGGGCGGCACTTTCACGGTGAAAGTGCCGCCCTTTGGTCTGTTCAGACTGTTTCGGGAACCCGCCGACGAGCGGACCAGCGGCGCGAAGCCGGGCCGGCCGCCGCCCACAGGGCGAACACCCCGCCCAGCACCACCAGAGCCGTCCAGTACGCCGCCGGGGGTGCCGACTCCGTGTGCGCGTCACCCAGCACCCACGGGCGGAACTGCGACTGCAGCCAGAACGCCCCGTACCCGAACGCCGTCACCAGCAGCGCCCCCGCGCCGGCCTGGAGCAGGCCGGAACCGATCGCGAACGCCAGGTCGACCGCCAGGCCCACGAACAACAGGTAGAACGGCACCGTCGAGACCGGGAACCCGAGCCCGAGCAGCAGCGGCCACATCACCGACCGGTAGGCCACGTACGCCAGCGCCACCGAAGTGGCCGCCCAGCGGAAACCCAACGTCTTCCGAGCCAGAGCCAAGATCAACGCCATCACCCCGATGCCCCACAGCGGGTACACCCACGAAGGAATGGGCATCGTGAAGTGCAGCACCGCCGTCCGGTCGACCGGGTGGCCGATCTGGTTGGCCGCGAAGTCCAGCAGCGACTTCTCCGCCTCCGGCTCACCGCGCTCCCACGCGCGCAGCCCCAGGATGCCGTACTCCTGCTGGCCGTTCGGGAAGAACGTGTTCTCCAGGAAGAACGCCCACAGCGCGAGCAGCACGCCCGTGCGGAAGCGGCCCGGCGGCGCAAACCGCAGCCAGCCCAGCAGCACGCCCGCCTGCATGATGCCCGTGCCGAGGTAGAGCATCATGTGGGACGGGCTCCACGCGGTCAGGTCGAGGCCGTTCACGCGGTGGTTGATCACGTCCAGCGGGGCCGCGATCAGGAACGTCAGCAGGCCGATCTGCATCAGGCGCAGCGACCGCTTGTCGCAGCCAAGGCCCGTGTAGCTGTGGATCGCCACCAGCACCACGATGATCACCGTGCCGACGGTGTTGATCAGGTGCGGCGGGGCCAGGTCGTCGCGCAGCCACATGAAGTGCCACGACATGTCCCACGACGAGCCGACCAGCTTGAACGCGAACGCCGCCAGCCACATCCCGTAGCAGAACCGGAGCACCCAGTCCGGGGTCGGCTGCCCGGGGGCGCCGCGGTGCCAGTGCCGCGTGAAGAACAGCCGCGTCTTGGCGACGGGGCTGCGCGGGATCACGTCCACCGGGACGTCGACTGCCTTGGCCATGCCGGACATCATGGCCGGTCATGGTCACGAGTGGGCCAAGACCGTGGCAAACGACGCGAAAATCCGGGTTCACCCCTACGGGTGGACGACTTGCCTCAGGCGGGCCCGGCTTGGCAGGGTGTCGCGCCATGATGCCGAAACGAGTTGTCGCGGCCGTGCTCGTCGCCGCGCTGGTGCTGGCCGGCGGCGGGATTCTCGCGGGCTTGTTCTTCTGATCCGGGGGCGTGGGCAGAATGGGGTCATGACGCACAACCTGCTCGGCCCCGAGCCGACGCTGCTGCCCGAGCACACCGCCGCCCAGGCCGCGCTCGACGCCGGGACCGACCCGGCCACCGTCGCCGCCGAACACCCCGACTACAGCGAGGCGTGGGCCTCGCTCGCCGAGAAGGCCCTGGACGCGGGCGAGACCGTCGCCGCGTACGCCTACGCCCGCACCGGCTACCACCGGGGTCTCGACCAGCTGCGCCGCGCGGGCTGGAAGGGCTTCGGCCCGGTGCCGTGGTCGCACCGCCCCAACCAGGGGTTCCTCCGCGCCCTCGCCGTGCTCGGCAAGGCCGCCGGCAAGATCGGCGAGACCGAGGAGCACGAGCGGTGCAAGACGTTCCTCGCCGACTCCGACCCCGCCGCCGCGGAAGCCACCGGCCTCAAGTAACCCCCGCCTCGTGAGTGGTAATTCGGGTTCTAACCCGAATTACCACTCACGACGGGCTGCGGCAGACCTCAGAACCAGCCGCAGTTGACCGGCGCCTGCCGGCCGGCGAAGCGGCCCTCGAGCCAGGCGAACGCCTCCGGGAACGCCCGCACCGCGGCGAGCACGTGCGTCGGGATCAACGTGGTGCTGAACTGCACCTTCACGCCCTTGCCGCACCACGTCCGGCCCAGGTCGCGGTCCTGCGCGTAGGGCACGATGTCGTCGAGCGCGCTGTGCACGATCAGCACCGGCGCCGTCGGCTTCAGCGTCCCGATCTTCTGCTCGCCCACCCGCGAGGCGTACGGCTCCTCGCCGAGGAACCCGGTCACCGGCCGCCCGTCGGCGGTCAGCGTCTCCGAGTGCGTGAACGCGTGCGCGGCGATCGCCTCGACCGTGCACTCCGTGCGGACCTGCTCGAACAGCTGCTTGCCGCGGGCGTTGAGCAGGCCGGGGATGTTCAGCTCCGGGTAGGCGTAGTTCATGCTCACCATCGCGAACGCCAGGAACCCGAACGCGTAGTGCCCGTCGAGGTTCTTGGCCACCTCGGCGAGGTCCGCCGGCACCGCGCCCGCGTACGCGCCCTTCAGCTTCAGCTCGGGCGCGTAGCTCGGCTGCAGTTCGGCCGCCGCGGCCGACGCCCCGCCGCCCTGGGAGTAGCCGGCGATCGCGACCGGGCCGTCGTCCGGCAGCCCCGCCTCCGGCAGCCGCTGCGCCGCGCGGATCGCGTCGAGCACCGCGTGGCCCTCCGACGCGCGGTTGACGTAGGTGTGGTCCCCGGGCGTGCCCAGCCCCTCGTAGTCGGTGACGACGACGCCGTAGCCCCTGGTCAGCAGCCCGGCGATGAACGGCCCTTCGTACTCGAAGCCGGCGGCAAGCGCTTTCGAGGGAGCGCAGTCGTCGCCTTCGCCCTGCGTGCCGACGGCGTAGGAGACGATCGGGCGCACCCCCGCGCCGTGCCACGCCGAGCGCGGGGTCAGCACCGTGCCGGTGACGGCGATCGGCGAGCCGTGCGTGTCGGTGCTGCGGTACATGATCCGCTGCACGTTCGCGTCGGCCTTGATCAGCTGGATCGGATCGATGTAGAACGTCGACGTCTCGTGCCGGATGACGTCGCCGTTGCCGCCCGCCGGCAGGGGCGAAGGCGGGTCGTAGAAGGACGCGGCGGAGGCCGGCGGCGGGCCGAGCGTCGCCAGCGCGAGAACGGAAACCGTGGCGACGGCCGCGGAGCGGGCGCGGCGGGGGAAGATACGCATGCTTGCTCCTCGTTGAGCAGGTCGAGTGCGCGGGGACACCTTTTTTAGACAGAGGTGTCGGAAAAAGAGTCACGTGAGGTGGACCACATGTCAAGCCCCGCTCCGCGCGGGCGGCCGCGCAAGCTCCCGCTTTCGGAGCAGCGCGCCCGCGTCGTGCACGCGACCGCGCGGGTCGTCGCGCAGCACGGGATGCAGGGTGCGACGATCGAGCAGATCGCGCGGGAGGCCGGCGTCTCGCGTCAAGCCGTCTACGAGCAGTTCGGCGATCGCGCGACCCTGTTCGCCGAGGTCGTGGCGGAGACCGAAGAGAAGGCTTTCACGGCCATCGCGGGGCCGTCGGTGGCCGACACCCAGCACGGTCTGCGGGCCTGGGCGCGGGCGAACTACGCCAACATGGTCACCTACGTCGCCGACCACCCCGAGGGCTACGGCGTGCTCCGTGCGGCCGAGCGCGCGGGCGACCCCGCTCTCACCCGGTTGAGGGAGCGGCTGGCCGTCGTCTACGCCGAAGCCAGCCGCAAGCGGTGGGCCGCGCACGGCATCGACTCCGGCCGGGCGGACCGCGCGCTCGTCACGCTCTTCTTCGCGATGACCGAGTCACTGGTCCAGGCCACCTGGGACGGCGAGCCGCCGGACCAGGACGCCCTGATCGACCTGCTCACCGAATTCACCGTGGGCGGCGTCGCCCGCCTGCAGACCAAGGCGAGCGACGTCATCGACCGGTTGCGGTAAGGGCGCTAAGCCGCGGCCAAGGCCGCCGCGGCCGAGCCCACCACCCGGTTGCGCCCGCCGTGTTTGGCCGCGTACACGGCCGCGTCGGCGGAGGCCATGACCTCCTCGATGGACGAACCGTCCAGCGGGTAGGCGGCGACGCCGATGGACGCGGTCTGCCGTTCGATGTCGACGGCGGCGCCTTCGTTGGTCGTGGTGCTGATGATCAGCTCACTGACCCGTTGCCTGATCCGCTCCGCCGTGACGATCGCATCCTCTTTGGACGTCGAAGGCAGCAGCGCGACGAACTCCTCGCCACCGAACCGGCCGACCAGGTCGTGCGCCCTGGTCTCCTGCTTGACCACGGCGGCGACCGCCTTGAGCACGTCGTCCCCCGCGAGGTGCCCGTAGGTGTCGTTGATCCGCTTGAAGTGGTCGAGGTCGATCATCATGGCGCCGAAGCTGCCGTTTTCCCGCTCCGCGCGCGAAATCTCGCGCTGCGCGCCGTCCTGCCAGGTGGTGGCGTTGAGCAGCTGCGTCTTCTGGTCCGTGGTGGCCAGCTCCTCCAGCCGCTTGATCAGCACGGACCGCTGCAGCACGTACAGCGGCAGGATCACCAGCACCGAGAGCAGCGGCTCCTCGTTGAGCACCATCACCAGCAGCGCGCCGACGCACAAAGTGGACAGTTCGAGCAGGTTGTCGTCCATGTTGCCGAGGCACGACACCGGGGTCGCGTTCTTCGGGTCGGCGAGGTAGAGGTCGAGGCCGGTCAGTGCGGTGTTGACCGTGAAGAAGGCCAGCGCGGCGAGCGTCACCGTGGCCACGCCGCTGCCGATGGTCATGTGACCGACGACACCCGCGGAGAAGGCCGAGAGGATCATCGTGGTGGCGTTCGCGGCCACGCGGTGAAATTCACCCGGACGGGTGCCGGACCAGCTACGGAACGCAAGGTAGACGTACAGCACGACACCGAGCGCGGCGATCAGCTGGGCCGGCAAGAGCAGGCCGGCGGGCAGCAGCCACACCGAAGTCATCGAGATGTAGGGCCCGTTGCTGAGGATGCGGCGCTGCCGCTCGAGCCGCCTGCTGACCTCCGTCTGCGCCACGGCCAACGCTGTGAGCAGCGCAAACGTGCCCAGCTGGGCGACGGTGACCGGCACGGTCAACAGCGAAACGGCCGTCCAGCTCAGCATGACCGCGATGGCGGTCAGCGTCGCGATGATCCAGTCGCGGGGGCGGGTCCACAGTGCCCACCCCTGAACGCGAGAAATCAAGTCCTGGCCGCGCTGTTCCCCCGATGTGACCATTTTTCCCCCAGACCCTTGCGTGGTTGTACGGTGACAAAGTACTCACGGACAGTTTCAGACCGTTCGCGTGCTGTCCACAAGGGCTTTCGGTGTGTACTTTTTCTTTGACACCGGAACGAGAGGTGGCCAGCGATGCGCGGCAAAGAACAGTGACCGCACAGCGCACCGCAAGGTCGCGCAGGTCGAGCCCACGCGCCGGGGCATGTCATGCATGTTCGGCGCGTGCGGCTTCTTTGTCGATCCACCGGTCCGGCTCGCCCGACAGCGCCCGGCTCCACAGCACCGCCAGCGGCAGCGTGAGCAGGATCCCGGCGAGGCCGAAAATCCCGACCGTCCCGTGCGGGGTCAGCTGATCCGCGAGCACGCCGCCGATCAGCGGGCTGATGCCCATCATCGTGGTCAGGCCGGTGTTGGACAGGCCCATCACCTGCGCCCGCTGCTCGTCGGGCACGGCCAGGGTCAGTGATGCCGTCGCCTGCAGCAGGCAGACCGTGCCCAGGCCGCCCGAGATGATGAACAGCGCGATCGACGAGACCGGGCCGGGGTTCAGGAAGCAGAGCACCAGCGGCACGGCGCACAGCGCCGACAGCGGGCCGATCAGCTTCGGCCGCAGCCGCGCGGGCACCCAGCGCGTGTAGGCGAAGGTCGCGATGACGCTGCCGATCGGGTCGGCCGCGAGCAGCAGGCCGATCGCCTCGGGGCCGCCGCCCGCCGCGGTGACGTACGGCGCGGCGATGCCCTCGTACACGGGCAGCAGCCCCATCAGCCAGGTGAACAGCACCAGCGTCCGCAGCGGCGAGCTCGCGAACGCCGTCCGGCCACCGCCGCCGAGCGTCGCGAAGAAGGACTTCCGCTGCTCGCCGGTCGCCGCGGCCGGCCGGGCGCGGACGCCGAAGCGCACGAAGAGGGCCGACAGCACGAACGTGGCGGCGTCGACGACCAGCGCCACGTGCGGGTCGAGGGCGATCAGCAGCGCGCCGCCGCCGGCGAAGCCGAGCAGCTGGGCGGTCTGCACGGTCATGCTCCGGATGCCCATCCCGACGACGAACCGGTCGCCTTCGAGCACCTGCGGCAGCAGCGCCAGCTGGGACGCCTTGAACGGCGGGTTGACCAGGGAAACGCCGCCGACCAGCACGCACATCAGCCAGAACGGCATGCCGGGCAGGGCGACCAGCAGGATCAGGCCGGCGCGCAGCAGGTCGACGAGCACCATCACGCTGCGGCGCGGGAACCGGTCGGCGAAGCCGGTCAGGAAGATGCCGCCCAGTAGCGACGGCGCGTAGGTCAGGGCGTACGTGAGGCCGGTGAGCGTCGCGGAGTTCGTCCCGGTGAACACGAGGATGGACAGCGCGACCCTGGCCAGCTGGTCGCCGGCGATCGAGAGCAGCTCGCCGAACCACAGCGCGCGGAACTCGGCGATCCCGAACACCTCGCGGAACGTGACGCGATCCGGCGGTGCTGCCATGCGTTTTCTCCCGACCTCTTGTGCAGACCGAGTCCGTCCCATGACCTCCGGTGACGAGACAACCAGTGGGTCATGAGGCAGTCACGGTACGTGAGTTACCTCAGCCAGTGTCCCGTGACTGTTGGTAAATCTCTAGGTTCTTTCGCTGGTATCGAAGGTGTCACGGATCTTCCCGAACGGGTCAGACGATAGCCCGCAGTGTCTGACCGGTGGCTCAGGAGTCACCAATCGATCATTCCGTACCGCTTGGTCGGTCGCCAGGGGCAAAAGTAGCCACCTCGCGTTCGCGAGGTGGCTACCGGGGAAACGCGAGGTCAGCCGTCGACGGCGAGGGCGTCCTCCGCGGGCTTCCGGAGGGCCTCGGCGGCGCGGCCGGCGTCGCGCTTGGCCACCTCTTCGCGGACGATCGGGATGACGTACCGGCCGAAGTCGATCGTGTCGCCGAGCATGTCGTAGCCGCGGGCGGACAGGATCTCCACGCCGAGGTCGTAGTAGTCGAGCAGGGCCTGCGCGACCGTCTCCGGCGTCCCGACCAGTGCGTTCGAATTGCCCGCGCCGCCGGTCGCGGCCGCGGTCGGCGTCCAGAGCGCGCGGTCGAACCGCTCGCCGTTCGCCGCGATCTCCAGCAGCCGCTGCGAGCCGGTGTTCTCGGGTTCGGTGAGCTTGTGCCGCCGGGTCAGCGGCTGCCCGCCCTTGGTGCGGTCCTTGATCGCCCCGACCGTGGCGTACGCCTTCTCCCAGGCCAGCTCCTCGGTCGGCGCGATGATGGGCCGGAACGCGACCTGGATCCGCGGCACGTCGGTGCGGCCGGCGGCCGCCGCGGCGGCCTTGACCGACTCGATTTGCTCCGCGGTCTGCGCCAGCGGCTCGCCCCAGAGGCAGTAGATGTCCGCTTCGGCACCGCCGGCGGCGTATGCGGCGGGCGACGAGCCACCGAAGGAGACGTTCGGCCGCGGCTGCTGCACGGGCTTGATGTCGCTGACGTAGTCGGCGAAGCGGTAGTGCTCGCCCTCGAAGTCGAAGGGCTCGTCCGACGTCCAGGCCTTCTTGATGATCTGGATGGCCTCGCGGGTGCGCGCGTAGCGCTGGTCCTTCGTCAGGTAGTCGCCTTCGCGCTGCTGCTCGTGGTCGTTGCCGCCGGTGATGAAGTGCACGGTCAGCCGGCCGTCGGAGATCTGGTCGAGCGTCGCGAACGTCTTCGCGGCGAACGTCGGGTACGAGACGTTCGGGCGGTGGGCGAGCAGGATCTGCAGCTTGTCGAGCTTCGTGGCGACGTACGCGGCCGCCTGCGCGGGGTCGGGCGAGCCGGAGCCGTAGGCGAACAGCACCCGGTCCCAGCCGAAGTCCTCGTGCGCGCGGGCCAGGCGCAGCGTGTACTCCTTGTCGAACACCCCGCCGGAGCGGGCGTGCGTCTCCGACCCGTCGTGCGTGCCCCCGATGCCCAGGAACTCCACCGGCATTCCGCCCACCTTCTCTCGCCTCGGTACCACCCACGGCTACGCCTGGCGCGCGGTGGGCGGCAACGACGTCCGCAGGGTGGAACTACCGCCGGTGCGCCTCGATGACCTCGATCGACGCGCGGACCTGCTCGAAGGTGGGCGGGCTCGCCCGGTTGAACACGACGGTCAGGGACCGGCGCGGGATGACCACGAACTCGACGTCGACCCCGGCCGCCTCCGCGGCGGCCTCGACGACGTCCCGCCAGTGCTCGGGGTCGATCCCGTCCGGATCGGCCCATTCGTGGGCGAAGATCGCCCAGTTCCCCCGTAGGAGGGTGCCGACCACGTCCTGCGCGGTGTGGACGCGGTGCGGCGAACCGATCTCATCGGGCAAGTATTCGCAGGTGGGCTGGCTGTGGCAGCCGTGGCTCCGCCGCGGGCCGGTGGCTTCGCCGCCCGGACCCCCGCAGGAAGCTGGCAGAGGCCCGGGCGCCTCGGTGGACGAAGGTCAAGTCCGCTCCTTTCGCCGGCGTACCCCAGGGCTTCGGAGCCGCGCGCGGCCTGGATGGGTTCCGCTCTGTGGGAAGGACTCCCGGCCGCGAAAGCCCGGCGTAGCTTCGGATCCGTGGCCGATCTCCCGCCGTTCACCCTGGTCGTCGTGGGCGCCGGACCCCGCGGGGTCGGCGTCCTCGAACGGCTCGGCGCGAACGCGGGCGAACTGCCCGGCGGCCGTCGGCTCGAGGTGCACCTGGTCGACCCGTTCCCGCCGGGGCCCGGCCGGGTGTGGCGCTACGACCAGTCACCGCTGCTGCGGATGAACTCCATGCCCGAGGACGTCACGATGTTCACCGACGACTCGGTGACGATGGCGGGCCCGGTGCGGCCGGGGCCATCGCTGCTGGAGTGGGCCCGGCAGGTGCGGGACGGCGGCCTCGACGCCGACGTGCCGGCCGACGTCGTCGCCGAGCTGACCGCGCTCGGCCCCTTCCACTTCCCCACCCGGCGCCTGCAGAGCGCCTACCTGACCTGGGTGTACCGGAAGGTCGTCGAGGACCTGCCCGACGGCATCGACGTCGTCGAGCACGCGGCCCGCGCGACCGGCGTCGACGGGTACACCGTCCACCTGTCCGACGGAACGGCGGTCGTGGCGGACGCGGTCGTCTTCACCGTCGGCCACCTCGACGCCGAACCGGACGAGCGGGAGCGCGAGCTGGTGGCGTTCGCCGCGCGGCACGGGCTGGCCTACTACCCGGCCGGCTACACCGCCGACGTCGACTACTCGGCTGTCGCACCGGGCGAAACCGTGCTGGTGCGCGGGTTCGGGCTGGCGTTCGTCGACCTGATGCTGCTGCTGACCGAGGGCCGCGGCGGCCGGTTCGAGGACCTCCCGTGCGGCGGCCTGCGCTACCACCCGAGCGGCGCCGAGCCGGTGCTGCACGTCGGCTCCCGGCGCGGGGTGCCCTACCACGCGAAGATCGGCTACCGGCTGCGCGGGAAACCGTTGCGGCTGCCCAGGTTCTTCGACGCCTACGCCATGGACGCGCTGCCGGGGGACGCGCTCGACTTCCGCGCCGACGTCTGGCCGCTGGTCGCGAAGGAACTGGCCTGGGGCTACTACAGCGAGCTGTTCACCGGGCACCCCGAGCGCGTCCGGATGGACTTCGCCGTGTTCGCCGACGCCTTCGCCGACCTGGCCTGGGATTCGCCCGCCATGCGGGACCTCGTCGCGCGGGCGGTGCCCGCCGAGGCCGACCGCCTCGACCTCGACCGGCTGGACCGGCCGATGGCGGGCCGCGCCTTCGGCACGGCGGAGGAGTTCGGCAAGGAACTGCGCAAGTACGTCGAGGCCGACCTGGCGCGCCGGGCGGACCAGGAGTTCAGCGCGGACCTTGGTGCCTTCATGGCGCTGCTGTCGGTGTACGGCCAGCTGCCCACGCTGGTCCAAAAAGGACGTATGGCCGCCGCCTCCCAGGTGTCCGATATGGACGGCTGGTTCCACGGGTTCTTCTCCTACTACGCCAGTGGTCCGCCGCCGCGCCGCCTGGAGGAGCTGCTGGCCCTGCACGAGGCGGGGATCGTTTCCTTCGCCGGCGCGGAACTGCGGGTGACGGCGGAGCGCGGCGTCTTCGTGGCGACGTCGGCGAGCCACCCGGAAACCGTCGAGGCCCGCACGCTGATCGAGGCGCGGCTGCCGGACCCGAGCGTGACCCGCGCGGCCGACGGCCTGCTCCGGCAGCTGCGCGACACCGGCGAGCTGGCGGAGGAGACGGTGGCGGACCCGGCCACGGGCGCCTTGCTGCCGTCGGGCCGCATCCACACGCGGGTCTCGGACTCGCGCCTGCTCGACGGCACCGGACGTCCGCACCCGCACCGGTTCGCGGTGGGCCCGCACACGAGCGCCCGCTCGGCGGCGGCGTTCACCCGGCCGCGGACGAACGCGCTGTCCTTCCGCCAGAACGACGCCGTAGCCCGCGAAATCCTGGCCCTCGTGAGTGGTAATTAGGGTTCTAACCCGAATTACCACTCACGAGGCCCAGGTGACCAGTTCGCTGAGAACCTGCTCCGGGGTGGGCATGCCGGCGATCTCGGCCGCGATCCCCTGGGCGACCTTCCGCGCTGCCGAGCCTTCCAGCAGTTCGCGGGCCGCCGCCTCGATCGCGGGGATGCGGACGGCGTCGCCGACCAGGGCCTTCGCCGCGCCGAGGGCCGACAGCGTCTCGGCGTTGGCGAACTGGTCGGCGCCCTGGGGCAGGACCAGCTGCGGCAGGCCCGCGGCGAGCGAGCCGAGCACCGTCCCCGTGCCGCCGTGGTGCACCACCAGCCCGGCGTGCTTCAGCACCTCGGCCTGCGGCACGAACCCGGCCACCCGCACGTTTTCCGGCACCGGGCCCAGCGCCGCGGGGTCGCCGGGGCCGACCGCCACCAGCACGTCCACCGGCAGCCGCGACAGGGCGGCGATCGCCCCGCGCAGCACCTGCGTTGCGCCGAAGACCACCGTGCCCAGCGTCAGGTACGCGAAGCCGTCTTCCGGGAGCGGGGGCAGCGGGACGTCGGCGTCGTACTGCGTCGGGCGCATCCGGAACACCGTCGGCACGGCTGCCGTTCCCGGGTCGCGGACGCTGCCCGGCCAGATGTCGACGCAGGCGTCGCCGAGCATGGCGTCCGCGGGCGCCGTGCCCCAGAGCGGGGCCAGCCGTTCGGCCGCGATGGCGAGGGCTTCCGGTGGCAACGACCCGATCACGTGCGAGACGGCCGGGACGCCCGCCTGCCGCGCCAGTGCGCCGGCGCCGACGTCGCTCTGTTCGTGGACCACCAGGCCGGGACGCAGCTCGGGGAGCAGCGGCCGCAGGTCGGCCATCGTGGCCTGCGGCAGCAGCTCGGCGAACGTCGTGATCCCGACGTCGACGAAGCCGGCGTCCGGGCCGTGCCGCCGCCGGGCCTCGGCCTCGGCGTCGCTGATGGAGATGCCCACGCGGTGGGTCTCGAAACCGAGCTCACGCACCTTCGGCACGAACGCCTCGCCGGTGCCGAAGACGACCTCGTGCCCGGCCGCGCGTGCCGCGTTCGCCAGCGGGAGCAGGGGGAAGAGGTGGCCGTACGCCGGGCGGCACGTGAAGAGGATCCGCACCGCCCGAGCGTACCGGCGTCAGCAGCGGTTGAGCATGTCCGTCAGCGCGGTCTTCTCGGCGGAGTTGACGGTCAGCTTGAACTTGTACTTCACCGCGACCCACATCTTCGCGTAGGTGCACCAGTAGCCGACCAGCGGCGGCTTCCACTGGTCGGGCGACTTGTCGCCCTTCTCCTGGTTGACGTTGTCGGTCACGGCGATCAGCTGCGGGTCGCTGAGGTCGTTCGCGAACGCCTGGCGCTGCGCGGTCGTCCACGACGACGCGCCGGTGCGCCAGGCGTCGGCCAGCGGCACGACGTGGTCGATGTCCACATCGGACGCCGCGGTCCAGGTCGCGCCGTCGTACGGGCTGACCCACTTGCCGGAGGTCGCGGCGCAGCTCGAATCGGTCACCACGTTCGTGCCGTCGCGCTTGAGCACCACTTCGCGGGTGTTGCAGCTGTTGCCCTGGTCGATCCAGTGCGGGAACTTGTCGCGGCTGTAGCCGGTCTGCGAGCCGTCGGCCTTGACGGTCAGGGCCGCGAGCTCGGACTTCGCCGTGGTGGCCGACGGGATGCCCGGCGGGGTCGCGTCCGCGACGCCGGCCAGGGTGCCGGACAGCGCCGCGGTGACCGCGAGGACAGTGAACGTATGACGAACAGCGCGCCTGGTTGGCATTTTGCTGCCTCCGGGTAGTGGGGACAGCTAACCCTGAAGCACCGGAGTGGCGGGTACAACACGTATAGGTGACAGCTTGCTGCTGGGCAATGAACAGCGGGTTACTCGCGGGTCACCGTACAGTTTGTTCAGACGGCGCCCCGGACCAGCCTCAGGTCTTCGGTGTGCCGGTACCAGGTCCACTTGTTCACCGCGCGCTCGTAGACGACGTCGTCGCGCACCGGCCGGGTCGGGATGCAGCCGATCTGGAACGCCCGCGAGTACAGCGTCGACGGCCGCTTGAAGATCGTGCCCTTCACCACGCGGACGGCCATGCCGGGCCCGCCGGGGTCCGGCGTCACCTCGATCGACGCGGCCGGCCCGCGCAACGCCACCTGCTCGTCGGCGTAGGCCACGCCGCGGACCAGCCGCAGCTGCCCGCGCCCGACGAGCACGCCGCCGACGTCGTCGCGGATCAGCGGCACCGGGTCGACCTCGCCGCGCAAGGCCAGCGCGAGTGCCCGCAGCGGCGTCTTCGGCAGCCCCCAGAGCGCGCCGACGACCGAATCCGGCGACGACGGCACGAACCCGACCGACACGCCGGAGAGCGCGTCCTTCCGGAGCAGGCGCAGCACGACCGCGGCGAGGTCGGCGTCCGTGCCCGAGACCACCAGGTGATCGTGTTCGCCCAGCAAGGGGTCGATTTCCGCCTTGCCGGGACGGCTCGGCACGCGGACCGACTCGACGTCGTCGACCTCTTCGAAGCCGGCCGCGTCGGCACCACATGCCACCACGATTCCGCGCACCCGCATGTCCTCCGTTACAGTCATGCACCGGCATTTAGCAGCGCCACCGGTGTCCGTCCGGGACACTAAACCTCACGTCGTCGAACACCTGGAGTGTCACATGCCGGCCATCGTGCTCATCGGTGCCCAATGGGGAGACGAAGGCAAGGGCAAGGCCACCGACCTGATGGGTGACCGTGTCCAGTGGGTCGTCCGCTACCAGGGTGGCAACAACGCCGGCCACACGGTCGTCCTGCCGAACGGCGAGAACTTCGCCCTGCACCTCATCCCGTCCGGCATCCTCACGCCGGGCGTGACGAACGTCATCGGCAACGGCGTGGTGGTCGACCCGGGCGTGCTGCTGGAGGAGCTTTCCGGCCTCGAAGCGCGGGACGTGGACACGTCCAAGCTGCTGATCTCGGCCGACGCGCACCTGATCATGCCGTACCACGTGGCCATCGACAAAGTCACCGAGCGGTACCTCGGCAGCCGCAAGATCGGCACCACCGGCCGCGGCATCGGGCCGTGCTACCAGGACAAGATCGCCCGCGTCGGCGTCCGCGTGCAGGACCTGCTCGACGAGAAGATCTTCCGCCAGAAGGTCGAAGCCGCGCTGGAGTTCAAGAACCAGGTGCTGGTGAAGGTCTACAACCGCAAGGCCCTCGACGCCGACCAGGTCGCCGACGAGGTGCTGGCGGCGGGCGAGAAGTTCGCGCACCGCATCGCCGACACGCGGCTGCAGCTCAACCAGGCCCTCGAGCGCGGCGAAACGGTGCTGCTGGAGGGCTCACAGGGCACGCTGCTCGACGTCGACCACGGCACCTACCCCTTCGTGACGTCGTCGAACCCGACGTCCGGCGGCGCCAGCGCGGGTTCGGGCATCGGGCCGGGCCGCATCACGACGGTGCTCGGCATCCTCAAGGCGTACACCACGCGCGTCGGCTCCGGCCCGTTCCCGACCGAGCTGCACGACGAGTCCGGCGAGTACCTGCGCAAGCAGGGCGGCGAGTTCGGCGTGACGACGGGCCGCTCGCGCCGCACCGGCTGGTTCGACGCGGTGATCGCGCGGTACGCGGTGCGCGTCAACGGCATCACCGACTACTTCCTCACGAAGCTGGACGTGCTGTCCGGCCTGGAGAAGGTTCCGGTGTGCGTCGGCTACGAAGTCGACGGATTCCGCACGCAGGACATGCCGATGACGCAGACCGACGTGCACCACGCGATCCCGATCTACGAAGAGCACCCGGGCTGGTTCGAGGACATCTCGGCGTGCCGCACGTTCGAGGAGCTCCCGGCGAACGCCCGCGCGTACGTCGAGCGCCTGGAAGAGCTGTCCGGCGCCCGGATTTCCGCGATCGGCGTCGGCCCGGGCCGCGAGCAGACGATCGTGCGGCATCAGTTCGTTTAGGTCAGCTTCGTGCTGACGGGCGTTTCGTTCCGGAACAGGTCGAGCACCGGGCAGTGCTCGTCGACCTCGCGCTTGAGGTCTTCGTAGCGCTCCCGGCTCGCCGGGCCCTCGATTTCGACGGACACGCGCACGTCCCCGAACCCGGGCCGCGTGTTGAACGAGAAGCCGAAGAAGCCGTGCAGGTCGAGGTCCCCGTCGACGGTGACCTTGATGGAGTCGATCGGGATCCCGCGCTTCGCCGCCCAGAACTGGTAGGTGACGACCTGGCAGGACCCCAGGGCGGCCAGCGCGTACTCGACGGGGTTGGCCGCCTGGTCGGTGCCGCCGAGCGCCGGTGGTTCGTCGACGGTGAAGCGGTGGTCCCGCACGTTCACCTCGACTTCGGTTGCGGTCCCGGGCTTGAGAACGTGGGCGACGCTGAAGGAGACGGCGGCGTTGTGCGGATCGGCGTCGACGGCCTTGCGGGTGCCTTCGATGACTTCGGTCAGCGACATGGGCTCTCCTGAAGATCGTGATTTTGCTTCAGGGTGGGCGAATTCACTCCCGCGCGCTCGGGTTCTCAATTCCTGGGAAGCCCGGTTCCCGGTAGCGGCGCTCGCTAGCTTGGGATCATGACCATCGGAGTCGCGCTGCCTGCCGGGGACACGGACTCGGCGCCGAACCTCGTCGATGAGCTCCTCGCACAGACCCGCCAGGCCGCCGAGGCCGGGCTGAAGTCAGTCTGGTTCTCCCAGCTCCCGCTGAGCCAGGACGCCGTCGCGGTCGCCGCGCTGGCCGGGCGGGAAGTGCCCGGGATCGAGGTCGGCACCTCCGTCGTGCCCACCTACCCGCGCCACCCGCTGCTGGTCGCGAGCGCCGCGCTGACCGCGCAGGCCGCCACCGGTGGCCGGTTCACGCTCGGGATCGGCCTGGGCTCCCAGGGCTTCCTCGGGCCCGTTTACGGGATCGACCACCCGCCGCCGATCCGCCACCTGCGTGAATACCTGACCGTTCTCCGGCAGGCCTTCGCCGGGGAGGCCGTCGATTTCGACGGGGAGACCGTGCGCGCCCACTCGCCCGGACCGTCCACAGTGGCCGGTGGGAACGACGTCCCGGTCATCGTCGCCGCCATGGGGCCGCAGGCGCTGGCCGTCACCGGGGAACTGGCCGACGGCACCTTCCCGTACCTCGCCGGGCCGAGAGTTCTGGCCGAGCGGATCGTCCCGGCCCTTCCCGACGGCAAGCGGATCATCGCCGGTGTTCCCGCCGTCGTCACCGACGATCCCGACGCCGTCCGCGCGCTGGCCGCCGAGCGGATGGCCCTCTACGGGCAGATCCCGTCGTACCGGAAGGTCCTCGACGCGGAAGGCGTGGACCACCCCGTGGAGCTGGCCCTGATCGGCGACGAAAAGACCGTCGCGGCGGGGATCCGGCGTTACTTCGACGCCGGCGCCACCGACGTCGTCCTGACCCAGACCGGGATCCGCTCCGCGGAAGAGCGGCTCCGGACCTGGGCGGCGCTCAGCTCATCCGGTTCGTGAGCATCGCGGTCACCGACAGTTCCTCCAGGTCCAGTTCCTGCAGCACCTTCCGCAGGACTTCGTCGTCGAGCCGGCCCGCGCGGTTCTCCTCGATCATCGCCTTGCGCTGGGTGATCAGCAGCTCTCGCCGGGCCTTCGCGAACTGGGCCTGCGGGCTGCCGGAGTGTTCCTCGCCGGACAGCGTGATCGCCGCCTTGGCGAACCGGTAGCGCATGTCGATCAACCGCTGGAGCCGCTCCTTGAGCCGGTCCACCTTCTCCTGGGGCAGATCCAGCGAAGCCAGCCGCTCGTGGCCGATCTCGCGCAACCGCTCCTGCGCCGCCTTTTTCGCGACTTCCCGCGCGGCGAGCTCTTCCGCCTCGTCCCGTGATGCTTCCGTGGGGTCTTCGACCTTCAGCGCCCGGATCAGCGGGGGCAGCGTCAGCCCTTGGACGAGGACCGTGCCGATGGCCACGGTGAACGCGAACAGCTGGATCTCCGCGCGTCCCGGGGTGTCCGCCGGGACACCGGCCGCCGCGGCGAGCGTCACCACGCCGCGCATGCCCGTCCACGACACCACCGCCAGCGTGCGCCACGACGGTGCTTCGCGGTCGCGGCCGAACAGCCGGACCGTCTGCGGCAGGTAGGCGGAGACGAACACCGCCGGGATCCGGACCAGCATCGTCACCGCCAGCACGGCCACGGCGACCAGCGCCAGCGTGCCGTTGTCGCGGGCCGCGTGCTGGGCGCCGTCCAGCACGAAGGGCAGTTGCAGCCCCATCAGCGCGAAGACCAGCGCCTCCAGCAGGACGTCGATCGACGCCCACACCGATCTGTCCTGCATGCGGGTCGCCGGTGACGCGTACAGCGCGCGGTGGCCGAGCAACAGCCCCGCCGCGACGACGGCGAGCACACCGGAACCGCTGAAGTCGTCGCCGAAGGGATGCAGGTGTTCGGCGGTGACGTACGCGGCGAACGGCACGATGATCCCGAACGCCGACTCCATCAGCGGGTCGTCGAGCTGCCGCCGGATCAGCACCACGAGCGCGCCGATGGCCAGGCCGACGCCGATGCCCAGCACGGTCGCCACGCCGAACACCGCGAACCCGTGCCCGACCGAGCCGGCGGTGCCCGCGACGGCGGCCAGCGCGACCTTGTACAGCGTCAGCGCGGCGGCGTCGTTCACCAGGCTTTCCCCGGTCAGCACGGTCATCACCCGCCGGGGCAGGCCGAGCTTGCGGCCGATCGCCACCGCGGTCACCGCGTCCGGCGGCGCCACGACCGCCCCGAGGACCAGCGCCGCCGCGAACGGCACGTCCGGCAGCAGCAGGTGCACGAGCACGGCGACGACCAGCGCGGTCACCGCCACCAGCACCACGCCGAGCGCGACGATCGGCCGCAGCGCCCGCTTGAAGTGCGTCAGCGAGCTCTCGAGCGACGTCGAGTAGAGCAGCGGCGGCAGCACGACGGTGAGGACCAGCTCCGGCTCGAGCTCCAGCCGCGGCACGCCGGGGATCAGCGCGACGCCGAGTGCGACGGCCACCACCAGCAACGGCGCCGACAGGTTGTAGCGCCGGGCGACCGCGGTCAGCGCCAGCGAACCGGCGAGCACGCCCATCAGCGTCAGAATTTCCACCCCGGGGATCTTTCCGCAGGTCGTGCGCCCCTGCTGGGCTTCCGGGGAGTGGAAGGGCGATGGAAACTGTCGGTGGTGATGTGCATACTCGTTCGCGATCCGCACAGGTGTGCGGACGGCGTGCACCTCCGGAGGTTTCGATGTCCCCTGGCACCCGCTCCTGGGTCGTGCCCTTGGCCTGGACCGCCGTCCTGCTCGACGGGTTCGACCTGGTCGTGCTCGGCACGGTGCTGCCCGTGCTGCTCCGCGGCCACGTCTGGGGCCTGACGCCGGCCACGGCGTCGGTCGTGTCGACCGTCGGGCTCGCCGGGATGATGCTGGGCGGGCTGGCGATCGGCACGGTCACCGACGTCATCGGCCGCCGGAAGTCCCTGATCATCTCCGTGACGCTGTTCTCGCTGTGTACCCTGCTGTGCGCGTTCGCGCCGTCGACGTTCGTCTTCGGGCTGCTGCGGTTCGTCGCCGGGCTCGGCCTCGGCGGCTGCCTGCCGACGGCGATCACGCTGGTCACCGAGTACGCGCGGCAGGGCAGGGCCGGCAGCGCGACGACCACGGTGATGACCGGCTACCACGTCGGTGCGGTGCTCACCGCGCTGCTGGGCATCGTGCTGATCTCGCCGCTGGGCTGGCGGGCGATGTTCGTCGCCGGCGCGCTGCCGGCCCTGGTCCTGGTCCCGCTGATGCTGAAGTACCTGCCGGAGTCCGAGACGTTCGAGCGGGTCCGCGAGACGGAGCGGTCGGCGGGGCACGCCGTCGCCGGGCTGTTCCGCGGCGGCCTGCTGCGCGCGACGATCGCGTTCTGGGTCACCTCGTTCATGGGCCTGCTGTTGGTCTACGGCCTGAACACCTGGCTGCCGGAGATCATGCGCCAGGCGGGGTACCCACTGGGTGCGGCGCTGAGCCTGCTGCTGACGCTGAACGTCGGCGGCATCGTGGGCCTGCTCGTCGCGGGCCGGGTCGCCGACCGCGTCGGCATCCGCCCGTCGGCCATCGTCTGGTTCTGCGCGGGCGCGGTGTTCCTCGCCCTGCTGAGCGTGAAACTGCCCGCGGTGGGGCTGTACGCGGCGGTGTTCCTGACCGGCTGCTTCGTGTTCAGCGCCCAGGTGCTGGTGTACGCCTACATCGGCCGCATCTACCCGGACGCGATCCGGGCCACGGGCCTGGGCTGGTCCGCGGGCATCGGCCGGATAGGCGCCATCTCCGGCCCCATCCTCGGCGGCGCCCTGCTGACGGCGGGCATCGCGTACCCATGGGGCTTCTACGCATTCGCAGCGGTGGGAGCCCTGGGAGCGGCGGCGGTGACGGTGGTCCGCCCCGGCCATCGGAGTCCGGTGCCGGAGATCGCCGAAACCCGCCCGGCGACCACTTGAAAGGCGCCGGATGTCCCCGGACAGCCGCACCGGGCTGTCCGGGGACGGTGGTCAGGCGGCTCGCTCCGCGCTCGCCTGGGTGCCCTCGCGCACAGGCTGGGCCGGGTGTGCCGCGGCCTTGCGCAGGGCAGCCCGGCGGGGGCTGAGCCAGCGTGACCCGGCGAACCGGATGACGCGCCAGCGCAGCCGCGCGGCGACGGACAGCATGTGTTCCTGGTTGTCGCGCTTGGCGACCAGGTAAGCGAGCGTGTGGCCGCCCGGCTCCGGCATCACCAACGACCGGTGCCGCACCTTCAGGCCGCCGACGTCGAGGCCGGCCAGCTTCTCGGGGTTGTTGGTGAGCAGCGTGACTTCCTTGAGCCCCAGCTGTTTCAGCAACGCCACGGCGTCCCCGTACGACCGGGAGTCGGCCTTGCACTCCAATGCCGCGTACGCGGCGAACGTGTCCATGCCGGTGTCCTGGCAGAGCCGGTAGCCGCGCGCCTTCGTCAGTAGCCCGGCACCTCGGCCTTCCTGGTCCAGGTAGATGAGGACCCCGGAGTGCTGCTTGATCTCTTCGACCGACTTGTCGAGCTGGTAACGGCAGTCGCAGTTGGTGGACCCGAATATCTCGCCGTAGAGGCAGCGGGACTGGATCCGCACGAGACACCCGTCCCGCGGCTCGCCGAACACCGCCGCGCACGCCGGATTGGGTTGTTTGGTGCCGTCGAGGACGACGACCCGGAAATCGCCGTCCGAATCCTGCAGTTCGTGCTCCACGACCTCGGTCACGGGTTCTCCACGTCAGGTCTTCTCCACAGCCGGTCGACGTCTTCGGTGCCGGGCATGGAGTCGGTGATCTCCTCGAGCGTGAGGTTGACGGTCATGGCCCGGATCGCCCATTCGAGAGCGGCCACGGTCAGGTCTCCGCCGTCCTTGAGGAGCTGGAAAGTCAGAGCCGCGGAAAAGGCTTCCCGCGCTCCGGGAGTGTCTTCGAGCGGAACGTTCGGGCCCTCGATGTCCCTGGACCGGGTCCGGGAGCGGATCTTGGCGCCGAAGTTCTCCACCACGCAGACTGTCTTGACGCCCAGGGTGAGCAGTTCCTCAGCCAGCGCGTCGACCGTGTCGGGGCGGCCCGGGTAGGACAGGAGCCCGCGCAGTTCGCCTTCACGGCCGACGAGGTAATCGACGCCGTGAAGATGCCGGTAAAGCTGTTGCGGCGTTTCCATGGGTGGCGAAGCCTGCAACAGGACCAGCGGTTTCGGCGATTGCCGGGCGGCCGTGTCGAGCGCCCATTGCACCGTTTCCACCGGTGGTTCCAAGGTGATCAGGACCGCATCGGCGTCGGCGATTGCTCGTTTCGTGCGCGGTTGCTCGAATTCCGTTGTGGACAGTGAGACCTTACCCTTGTTCATCCAGCCCAGATAACGAGTCTCACCCCGTTGTGTCACGAGCATCAAAGCCCGCGGATTGGCCTCTCCCGGCGTCGTCCGGATCAGCTCGGTCGAGAGGCCTTCTTGCTGCATGTAGCGGGTGAGCTCGCGGGCGGCCTCGTCGCCTCCGATGGCGGCGCAGAGCCGCGCGCGGAGGCCGAACCGCCGCGCGGCGACCGCCAGGTTCAGGCCCTTGCCCCCGGGGTGCTCCTCGAACGAGGTCGCCTGCACCGCGGCCCCGATTCCGGGCAGCTCGTCGGAGACCACGACCACGTCCGTCACCGCACCACCGACCACGACGATCGAGTTGCTGGGCGCACGCGCATCGGCGGCCGGCTCCAGCAGCGAGGCTTCCGGGTTGTGCACGCAGCGCTCCGCGAGCCGGACGAGCGCGCGCGCTTCGACCGAGCCGCGCAGGGTGCGCACGGTGGGCGGCGGCGGGACCTCGGTCACGCCGAGCAGGTGGTGGTACGCCTCCCAGTGCTGGGCGAGCGCGGTGCGCCGCTTGCCGAGGTCGTCGGCGTACAGCCCGCGCAGCTTCGGCCGGCCGGCGAGCGGGTCGTCGAGCACGCCGAGGGCGAGCACGGCGTCCGCGATCAGCCGGTCGGTCGGTTCGAGATCGGCGGCGACCCGGGTGACGACGTCGACGATGGCCTGGTCGGTGGACACGGCGTGCTCACGCGCGTACCGGCGCACGGCGGGCAGCTCGGCGAGCAGCACGACGTCGACCTCCGTCGCGCCGAGCCGCTCGACGTTGAGGCCGCTGCGGGTGCGCAGCTTGAGGAAGACGTTTCGGACGCCCTCGACGGCGGCGTCGGGCTTCGCCATTAGCCCAGCCTACCCTTCTGTCATTTGACGCCTTCAACATGACACTTGCTGGACAAACCGCGGGCAGTTCCATGGCAGGTGCACGGCCGTGCGTCACGATCAGTTCAACTGCCGCGGGCGAGGGTACCTCCTCCGCTGGTCCGTTCGGGTCACCAACCTCCCGGTCTCGCGCGTAACCCGACTGCCGCATGACGGAACGTCGAGGTTTCGGTCGGCGAAACCGGTATCTTCCCTATCGTCACGTCAATTGACATCGTTACTCGGCAAATGTCACCCTGTGGTTGCCTCATCGGCCCCAGGGAGGTCGACATGAAGCCCTGCAACTCAGGTGCAGGCCACGGAACAAGCCTCACTCGTCCGGGGTCCGCTCTGCGGATTCCGCAGGGAGCCGCGCTGCTCGGCGCCGGAGCGCGCCCCTGTCCGGCAATTGCCGCCGTCGGGCTGCTGGCGCTGTCAGTCGCCGGTTGTGCCGTGCCCGCGAAGGCGGTCGACCCGGCCGGCGGAGACCGGGTCGTCATCGTCGCCAGCGCGACCGCGAACGAGCCCCGCCCCGCCGTCACCGACGTGGCCCGCAAGCTCCTCGTCGACGCCGCGAACAGCGGAAACGCCTCTTCGCGTGGCGACGGCAACAGCAGCGTCGCGCTCGTCGCGACCGCCGACGGGGCGGAGTCGCGGCAGTTCGTCCTGACGCCGAGGCGGGCCGACGGCTCGCTGGAGCACGGGCTGCAACGGCCGTCGCTCATCGACCGCAACGTCCAGGCCACCGTCGACGCGATCGCCGCCACCGCCGCCACGCAGGCCGGGCTCGATCTGCTCGCGGGGATCGACGCCGCCACCCGCGGGATCACCCCGGGCCGGCTGATCGTCGTGAGCAGCGGCCTGAGCACGGCCGGTGCCTTCGACCTGCGGCAGGTCGGCTGGGACGCCGAGCCGGAAGAGGTCGCGAACCAGCTGGCCGCCAAGAAGGCGTTGCCGCACCTCGAACACTGGCACGTGCTCTTCACCGGGCTCGGCAGTGTCGCCGGAGCGCAGCCGCCCCTGCCCGGACCCACGCACGACAAGCTCCTCCAGTACTGGCAGGCGATCTGCGCACGAGCTCAGGCCGCCGGCTGCGACTTCGACGACAAGCGGGTCGCCGCCGAGCCGTCCCACGCCACGGTCGCCACGCCGGTCGTGCCGGTGCCCGGCGTGACGTCGGTCGTGGGGCCCGCGGGGCAGGTCAGCACCACCGTGTCCGACAGCGCGCTCGGGTTCTCGGGCGACTCCGCGGTGCTGTCCCCGGGTGCCCAGGAGCTGCTGCGCACCCTCGCCGGGAGCATCACCGCGCGGTTGGCGGGCCGGCCCGGCGCGGTGGTGACCATCCGGGGCTACGCCGCCGATCCGCCGGGGTCGACCGCGGCCGGGCGTCAGCAGCTCGCCGACGAGCGCGCCCGGGCGGTGGCCGACGCACTCGGCCAGGCCGGCGTGCGCCAGCGGCTCGACGCGGCCGGGATCGGGACCCAGCCCGGCCGGACGGCGATGGTGGGCGGCCGGTTCGACGAAACCGCGGCCGCCGCGATGCGGCGGGTGGAGATCGCTTACTAGCAGACGAGGAGGTACCGCCATGACCAGCAGCGACGAGACGCGCAACCTGCCGCTCCCGCAGCCACGGCGCCCGCGGGAGGGTCCGCACACCGGGGGCTCCTCGGCTGCCGGAGACCGGTTGCTCGCCCGGATCCGGGAGCTCCGCTACCTGGCCGACCGGGTGATGGACGACCACGTCGTCGGCCCGCACGGGCAGAACCTCACGGTCGCCGAAGCCCACGCCCGGGCGGAGCTCCTCGACGGGTTGATCGAGCTGGAGCAGGTGCGCGGCAGCCTGCGCCACCGCCGCGTCAACCGGCTCACCCGGGTGCTGACCCTGCTCACCGTCACCGTGGTCGACCTGCCGATCATGTTGTGGCTGGCCAGTTCGGTGTTCAACGTCGACTGGGCGGTGCCGTTCGGGCTGCCGCTGCTCATCAGCGTGGTGATCTCGGTGCTGGCCACCGTCGGCGCCGCGACCGCGTTGCACCACCTGGGCCACAACCAGCGCCAGCACAAGAACCACCGCCGTCAGCTGGAGTGGAGCAGGCTGTCCACCGGCGCCAAGCTGAGCCTGCTGACGGTCGGGCTGCTGGTGGGCCTGATGGGCGTGGTGATGTTCGTCCGGGTCTCCACCGAGGGGCTGCTGTCCGGGATGAACGGCCTCGCGTTGCTGATGGCGGTGCTCGTCGCGCTCGTCATGGTCGTGTCGGCGACGCTGGTGTTCTGGACGGCGTTCCGCGACGGTTCCCTCGAACAGGACGACCTGCGCCACTACAGCGAGTGCGTCCGGCCGCACCTGGCCGCCAAGCGCGAGTACGAAGACCAGGCCTACGAGCTCGGGTGCCAGTACGACCTGCTCCGCAGCCGCGCCGAACGGGAGAGCGCGCCGGCCGAGTGAGCGGGCGGTGAGGGAGTCCCGCGCGGGACTCCCTCACCGGACGTCAGCCGAGGTGCTTCAGTTCCTCTTCCACCGCGGCCAGTTCCGCCTCGGAACCCTGGACCTTCGGCCCCTTGAACCACTTCCGGGCCGAAAGCACCCACCACAGGCCGGCCCCGCCGAGCACCACGAGGAACGCGATCGGCGTGTAGTTGAACGAAGCGGCCGTCACCGGCGACACCTGCGGCAGCATGAAGAGCACGAAGATCAGCGCGACCCACACCGTCGCGATGATGCCGATCGGCTTGCCCCAGCGGCCGAGCGACCACGGCCCCGGCTCGAACGAGTCGCCGCGGCGGACGCGCAGGAACACCGGGATCACGTACGCCACGTACAGCCCGACCACGGCGATCGACGTCACCGCGGCGTAGGCCGTCGCGCTCCACAGGTACGGCAGGGCCAGGATCAAGGCGCCGCCCGCGGCGAGCCACACGGCGTTGGTCGGCGTCTGCGTGCGCTTGTTGATCTTGTGCCAGAAGCCCGAGCCCGGGATCGCGCCGTCGCGGGCGAAGGCGTAGATCATCCGGGAGTTCGCCGTCACCGACGCCATGCCGCAGAACAGCTGGGCGCCGATGCAGATCAGCAGGAGGAACTTGCCGGTGACCGCGCCGGTGGCGTCGATGAAGATCTGCGCCGGCGGGACGCCGGTCGCGGAGTTCACCGCGCCGTCGTAGTCCTGGATCGCGAACGTCAGGCCGATGAGCAGGATCCAGCCGGCGACGAGCGAGACGACGATCGACGTCACGATCCCGCGCGGGCCGGCCTTGGCCGCGTTCTTCGTCTCCTCGGTCATGTGCGCCGAAGCGTCGTACCCGGTCAGCGTGTACTGCGCGACCAGCAGCCCGAGCGCGAAGACGTAGATCGACGATCCCCAGCCCGTCTGGTTGACGAAGCTGCCGAAGACGAACGACGCGTCCTGGTGCTTGTCCGGCACGATCGCCAGCACGCCGACGATCACCAACACGCCGAGCACGTGCCACCACACGCTGACGTTGTTGAGGATCGCGACCAGCCGCACGCCGAAGGTGTTCAGCAGGCCGTGCACGACCAGGATGATCACCAGCAGCAGGATGGTGTGCCCCGGCGTCGCTTCGAAGCCGAACTGCAGGTCGAGGAACGCGTTGAGGAACAGCGCCGCGCCGAAGTCGATGCCCGCCGTGACCGCGATCTGGCCGATCAGGTTGAACCAGCCGGTGAACCACGACCACGCGGGCCCGTTCTTCGGCGCCAGCTTCGCGGCCCAGTAGTAGAGCCCGCCGGCGGTCGGGTAGCTGGAGCAGACCTCGGCCATCCCGAGCCCGACCAGCACGACGAACACGCCGACCAGTGGCCAGCCCCAGATCATCGTGGCGGGCCCGCCGGTCTGCATGCCGAACTTGTAGAGCGTGAGGCAGCCGGAGAGGATCGAGATGATCGTGAAGGAGACGGCGAAGTTCGAGAACGCCGACATCGTCCGTTTGAGCTCTTGGGCGTATCCCAGCTGGTGTAGCCGGGCGGCGTCGTCGTCGGCGTGGTCGGGAGTGGTCTGCTGGTCGGAAACATCCATCGAGCACCTCTTGAAAGGTATGCGGCCAGACCATTGAATTCGCCGAAGGTAGCCTTGGCGCCGGAGGGTGTCAAGCCTTCGTGAAGAACTCGTCCAGCCGGCGCAGCAGGGGCCCGCCACCTCGGTGGTTGTTCGAGATCAGGGTGGCGGTGAGCCCGGACGACGGCTCGTGCGTGCTCCAGAACGTGACGCCGTGGTCGCCGCCCACCAGCCGCACCACGCCGGGCCGGGGGAGGAAGAAGCCCAGCCCGTAGCCGTCCGCGTGCGGGCGCAGCATCCGGTCCACCCACTCGCGCGGCACGAGCCGGCCGTCGAGCAGCGCGGGCCAGAACTTCCGGAAGTCTGGCGCGGAGCTGTAGATCCCGCCGTCGGCGAAGCCCACGACGGGCAGGCTGAACACGTTGGTGCGGCCGTCTTCGAGGTAGCCGGTGGCCGTCCGGGCGGGCAGCGCGTCCGAGCGGAGGAACGCCGTGTCCGTCATGCCCGCCGGCTCGGTCACCCGGAGCCGGACGAGGTCGGCGAAAGGTATGCCCGCGATCCGTTCCGCGATCAAGCCGAGGACGGCGAAGGCGCCGTTGTGGTAGCGGAACTCCGTGCCGGGCGCGGAGACCTGCGGATACCCGTCGAGGGCGGCGAGGTAGTCGGCCGACGTGGCGAGGAGCGGAGTCGGTGGTGGCGGTGGATCCGCCTCTTCGTCGCAGTAGTCGCCGATGCCGGACGTGTGCGTCAGCAGGTGCTCGACGGTGACGCGGTCGTCGATCAGCGGCAGGTCTTCGCCGAGGACTTCGCGCGCGGTCGTCGAAAGCGCCAGCCGTCCTTCGGCGACCAGGCCGACGACGACCAGCGCGGTCAGGCCCTTCGTGCCGCTGGCGATCGCGAACCGCGTGTCGACGGTGTTCTCGACGCCGTGCGCGATGTGTGCGTGCCCGTAGGCCTTCGCGGCGAGCGTCTCCTCGCCGCGGCTCACCAGGATCACGCCGGAGAACGAGTGTTCCGCGGCCAGTTCGTCGAAGGATGCCCCCATGGACCCAGCGTCCACGGGAGCACCCTCCGCCGCAAAGCGATTAACGGCCCAGGAACGCGTGCAGCGACTCCAGCGCGGTGTCCGGCTGGTCGGCGAAGAAGCCGTCGACGCCGGCCTTGAAGAACGCCGCTTCCTCGGTGAAGACGTCACCGAAGGCGTCCGGCGCGGCCGACGAGCGCAGGTTCGCGGGCAGGAACGGGTTCTCGTTCCGGAACGTGTACGGCTGCACCTTCAGGCCCGCCTGGTGCGCGTCGGCGACGAGCGCGGTCGGCGTGCCCAGGTTGTCGTTCTTGTCCCGCGGGATGACCTGCGCCTTGTCCGGCCCGAGGTACTTCGCGTACTTCGCGACTTCGCGCAGCCCCTGCGGCGTGACGAGGTCCGCGTACGTCCGCTTGTCGCCGTTCGCGACGAAGTCCGCCGGGGCGCCGGAGGCCGAGGTCAGCTGCAGCAGCGGCGTGCGGACCAGCTTGTGCAGCGCGATCAGGTTCGACACCTCGAACGACTGGATGATCGCGGGCGCGTCCGGCCGGTCGAGGCCGTTGCGCTTGAGGATTTCGACCAGCTTCGGCTCGGTCGGGTTGCCGATGGACTGGAAGAAGGTCGAGTGCTTGACCTCGGGGTAGGTGCCGAGCGTCCGGTGCAGCTCGCGGCCCAGCCGCTTGGTCAGGTCGAGCACCTCCTGGTAGGAGGCGATCTGGTAGCGGCCGTTGTAGAGCGTGTTGTGCGGCCGGTTCTGCGGGATCCGCTCGACCGCACGCAGCGTCTTCAGCTCGGCCAGCGTGAAGTCCTGGGTGAACCACCCGGTGGTGGTAACCCCGTCGAGCACGACGGTCTTCTTCCGGTTCGCGAACTCGGGGTGCTTCGCGACGTCGGTGGTGCCGCCGATCTCGGGTTCGTGCCGGGCGACGAGCTGGCCGTCCTTCGTGGGCACGAGGTCGACGTCGACCCAGTCGACGCCCATCCGGTAGGCGAGCTCGTAGGAGGCGAGGGTGTGCTCCGGCCGGTACCCGGGCGCGCCGCGGTGTCCGATGATCACGGGGTCATGGTGGCCCCGCCCGCGCGCGGCCGCATCGGCGGACCCACTTTCGGCGGCGCCCGCCGACCCGACGGCGAAGCCGGCGACGCTCAGCAACACCAACCCGGCGAGTGTCAGTACGCCGACACGTTTGCGCTTCATCTGGTGACCTCTTTTCACACAGGGTGTGCCCTGGATGTACCCGCGCCACCTTTGATGCCGCAAGCGTCCGAAGTACGTACCTGGCCGGTCGAAGCGGTAAACGGCGCGTGGACTCCTGTTCGCCCGGCTGTGGGCCGCGGCACGGCTCGGCCCCGCGGCGGGCTGCGGCGAGCGGCATGCTGAGACGGGCCGCGTGCTGAGGCGGGGCGGGGGCGAGTGGCGTGCTTAGGCGGGGCGCAGGGCAGTGGCGTGCTGAGGCGGGGCGGCGGCGAGTGGCGTGCTGAGGCGGGCGGCGGTCGCCGAAACCCCCGAGCACGGCCCGCCCTCCCTGGGGGCTGCCCCCGCTTCCAGCGTATCGGCGGGGGCGGACAAAACTGCCGGATCGCGGGCGCTGTGGGCCGACTTGTCCACACCCTGGCGGACTTGTGGACCCCCGGCGCTCCCGGGCAGGAGCAAGGCCCGGCAGACTGCGGATCCCGGCGGCACCCCAGGCGGGAGCACGGCCCACGCTCCCTGGGCAGGGCTCCGGCAAAGTCGCTGTGTAGGTCATGTGGGGATTAGGAGCCGGGAGCTCGGGCTGCCGAGGGTGCAGCTGCCTTCGTTCTCTTCGGCCGACGGGCTGTTCGGTGCCCACCACCCCGAAGCCGGGATTGTGACTACGGCCGGCAGTGCCGCGTCAAGGCGGGAAAGCGTGCCTTGACCCGGCACTGCCGGCCGGGTTGGGGCTTCGGATCGGGGTTGGGGGGA
>NZ_JBSGAI010000035.1:0-117282 GCF_053600695.1 Amycolatopsis sp. NPDC005003
GGGGACAGTGAACCACGAAGCGTGTGTGAAAACCGCTGGCTGACGTCGGCGTGACGACCGGGCGTGCGACGATGGCGGCGTGCTCACCCCCGAGCTCCTTGACCGTGGAGACGAAACCGGCCATCGACACCGCGCTGGTGCGGCGGCTGGTCGACACACAGTTCCCGCAGTGGGCCGGGCTGCCGCTGACCCGGTACCCGCAGGCCGGCTCGGATCACGTGATCCACCGGCTGGGTGCGGAGCTGTCGGTGCGGCTGCCCCGCCACGCCGGCGCGATCGGGCAGGCGGAGAAGGAAGCCGAGTGGCTGCCGCGGCTGGCGCCGCACCTGCCGCTGGCGGTTCCCGAACCGGTGGCGGTGGGGCGACCGGGCTTCGGCTATCCGTGGCCGTGGGCGGTGTCGCGCTGGCTGGACGGCGAGGTGGCCACCGTCTCGGCGCTGTCGGGGTCGCACGAGGCCGCCGTCGAGCTGGCCGGGTTCCTGACCGCGCTGAACCGGTTCCACGGCGAGACCGCGCACGTCGCCGGCCGTCCGCTGGCCACCCGGGACACCGCGACCCGGGCCGCCATCGAGCAGGTCGGCGCCGCGTTCGACAGCGCGGCGCTGACCGGGCTGTGGGAGACCGCGCTCGCGGCCCCCGCCTGGGCGGGGCCACCGGTCTGGTGCCACGGCGACTTCCACACGGGCAACCTGCTGACCACCGGCGGCCGCCTCAGCGCGGTCATCGACTTCGGCGAACTCGGCGTCGGCGACCCGGCGTGCGACCTGACGATCGCCTTCACGCTCCTGTCCGCGGAAACGCGAGCGACGTTCCGCGCCGCGCTCGACGTCGACGGCGCCACCTGGACCCGTGGCCGCGGCTGGGCGCTGGCGACCGGGTTGAACGCCTACGTGCACTACGCCGCCGTCGACCCGCGGGTCGCGGCGCAGACGACCCGCCAGATCACCGAGGCCCTCGCCGGATGAGGGTCAGTACTCCTTCTTGATGACGAAGTAGGAGCCGCGGATGGTGCCGGCCAGCTTCGACTTCTGGCGGGCGAACTTGAACGACGCCAGCTCCTCGGGGACGTCCATCCCGTCGGAGAGCTTGAAACCGACCGCTCGCTTCCCGCCGTCGTCCACGGTGTACAGGACGTTGACCGACAGGCCGTTCTCGTAGAACACGTAGGCCCACCGGACGTTCTCGACCTGGAACTCGGTCGCCTCGAGCGGGCGCGAGGCGATGACGATGCCGCGTTCTTCGTCGAGGATGCGGTGCACCCGGTCGATGGTCGCCTGCGCCTCGGCGGCGGGCTCGACGGTGAAGACGTGGTCGTACTTGTTCTTGAAGTACCTGGCTTCGTTCGCCCGCAGCCCGGCCAGCGCCTCCGCGACCGGCGACGACTCCAGGCCGTCCGTCGATACGGTGTCGAAGTCCACGGTGTGGGGCATGACGATCCTCCGCTGTGTCCGGGTCGGGCTCAGCGTAGGTCCTCTCCGGAAAAAAGTCCGGGAGGAGTGTCGGATCGCGGCGGCGGCGTTCGTGGTCGAGGTGAAGCAGGCACGAGGAAAGGATTCTGTATGCAGTATCTCGTCTCCGTGATCGACGACAAGGCCGACCCCGGCCGCACCGACCGGCAGCCCGCCATCAGCGAGTTCAACGACCGGCTGATCGCCGAGGGCTACTGGGTCTTCGCGGGCGGGCTCGCGGACACCGACGCGGCCACGGTCGTCGACAACCGGGGTGAGCAGGCGGTGATCAGCGACGGGCCGTTCGTCGAGTCGAAGGAGTACCTCGCCGGTGTCTGGGTGTGGGACGTCCCCGATCTGGACGTCGCGCTCAAGCTGGCCGCCGAGGCGTCGAAGGTCTGTGACCGGAAGATCGAAGTGCGGCCCTTCCGGTGACCGGTGCGCAGGAAGCGGTGATCCGGGCCCACCGCGGCGAGTGGGCCCGGGTGGTGGCCGCGCTGACCCGGCGGTTCGGCGACCTCGACGTCGCCGAGGAGGCGGCGGCCGAGGCGTTCGCGACCGCCGTCGAGCGGTGGCCGGCCGACGGCGTGCCCCCGAACCCCGGCGCCTGGCTTACCACCACCGCCGTCCGCAAGGCCATCGACCGGATCCGGCGCGAGAACAAGCGCGACGACAAGCACAAGGAGGCCCGGACGGTGTACGACGACACCCCGCCGGAGCCGGCCGGCGCCATCGACGACGACCGGCTCCGGCTGATCTTCACGTGCTGCCACCCGGCGCTGGCGACGCCCGCCCGCGTGGCCTTGACGCTGCGCCTGGTCGGCGGCCTGACCGTGCCCGAGATCGCCCGCGCCTTCCTGGTCAAGGAGACCGCGCTGGAGCAGCGGATCACCCGCGCGAAGGCCAAGATCAAGGCGGCGCGCATCCCGTACCGCGTGCCGTCCGCCGAGGACCTCCCGGACCGCGTGGCCGGCGTGCTCACCGTCCTCTACCTGGTCTTCAACGAGGGCTACCTGGCGACCGGCCCCGGCACCGACCCGATCCGGCAGGACCTCACCGCCGAGGCGATCCGGCTCACCCGCCTGGTCCACGCCCTCCTCCCGGACGACGGCGAGGTGACCGGCCTGCTGGCGCTGATGCTGCTCATCGAGGCCCGCCGCCCGGCCCGGGTGTCGGCGGGCGAGCTGGTCGCGCTCGACGAGCAGGACCGCGGAACCTGGGACACGGCGATGATCGCCGAGGGCCACCGGCTGGTGCGCGAGCGCCTCGCCGCCGGGGTGGTGCCGGGCCGCTACCAGATCCTCGCGGCGATCAACGCCGTGCACACGTCCGCCCGCGACATCCGCGACACGGACTGGTCGCAGGTCGTCGCCCTGTACGACCAGCTGGCCCGCGTCGACGCCTCGCCGGTGGTGACCCTCAACCGGGCGATCGCGGTCGCCGAGCTCGACGGCCCGGAGGTGGCACTCGCGGCGGTCGACCGGCTCGAAGACCGGCTGGCCGGTTATCACGCCTACCACGTGACCCGCGCCGACTTGCTGAGGCGGCTGGGCCGCGGCGAGGAAGCCCGTGCGGCCTATGACACCGCCATCGAGCTGGCGGGCAACACGGCCGAGATCGCGTACCTGACGCGCCGCCGGGATCAGCTGGGGTAGCCGGTGACCCGGCGCCGGCCTCCGGTCGCCGCGAAAAGGCTTCGCCGGAAGCTCCAGGCCGATCCGGGGCCGGGCCGTGTCACGGCCGTGATCACCGCCCCGCAGGCTGTACCGAATGCGAACTGGGGTGTTCTTGCGCTGGGCGGCGCATCCGCTGACGGTCGGTGCCACGGCCGTGCTGCTGCTCAACGACCACGTGCTCAAACCGGCGTGGCCGGGGCTCGTCACCGGCAAGCTCAGCGACGTGGCCGGGCTGGTGGCCGCCCCGCCGGTGCTGGGGCTGCTGCTCGGCCTGTTCCTGACCGCCCGGGCCGGCGCCGCGGCCGCGGTGCTGGCGACCGGGGCCGGATTCGCCGTGGTCAAGCTGACGTCGTGGGGCGCCGGCGTCGCTTCGGCGGCGTGGTCGGTCGTCAACGGGCCGTCGGTGGTCCTGGCCGACCCGGCCGACCTGGTCGCGCTGCCCGCGCTGGGCCTTTCCTGGTGGGCTTGGCGCCGGGTGACGGGGGCCCCGCCCCTGCCGGACGGCCTGGCGTTCCGGGTGCGGGTGGTGGTCGCGGTGCCGTGCACGGTGCTGGCGATCACCGCGACGTCGGCGCCCGGAGACCTGACCCCGGCGGTCGAATCCGTGCGGAGCGAGGGGTCGCAGGTCGTGATCGAGGCGGCCGGGGGGATCTACGGTTCCGCCTCGGGCGTCGACGGCTGGAAGTACCTTTCGCAGGTGCCGCAGACGGACCCGGGGTCGTCGCCGAAGCGGCAGGCCGAAGCGTGCGTGCCCGACGTGCCCGCACACTGCTACCGGGTGCGCGGGACCGCCGATCTCGATCTGCAGGGGATGGTGCCGAGTGGTGGCCGCCTGCCCGGCGTCGACGAAACGACCGACGGCGGCCGGATCTGGCAAACCGCCTGGGAACTGCCCGCCGCCCGGTGGCCGTTCGTCCTGCGTCAGCACCCGTTCGCGGGCGGGGTGATGCACCTGTCCAAAGTGGGCAGTGTGGAGCTCGTCGTCCGCGCCGTCCCGGGTGGGCACGAGGTGATCATGGCCAACGGGGTGGAAGGGCTGGTGGTCCGCGACGCCGGCGGTGCCTGGCGGCGCGTCCCCGTCGTGGTCGCCGAGACCGGGCTGGACATCCGGCCGGCGCCGCTCACCGGGTTCGGCCGGGTGATCGGGGACAGCGTGCTGAGCGCCGGGTTGCTCGCCCTGCTCGCCCTGCTGATCGGCACGACGGTGGCGGCCGGCCGGGTGCGTGCCCGGATCGGCCGCGGGTTCACCGCCGTGGTCCCGCTCGTCCTGCTCATCGTGCTGGGGCTGCCGGTCGTCGGCGGGGTGGCGTTCTTCACCTCGGACTCCGGGGCGGCGACCGGACCTTGGCTGGTGACCATGCTGTGCCTGATCGGCATCGGTGCCGGGCTCACCTTGGGGCAGCCGCTGCTGCACCGGCCGCGCATGACCGTCGTCGTCGCGGCCGCCGTCCTGACCGGGCTGGCGTACACCGGGCCGATGCTGGGCTGGACGGTGGGCCACCCGCAGGAGCGCGGCCAGGCCCTCGATCTCGCCCTGATCCTCGCCGCGGCCTGCCTGCCGGTGATCCTCGCGGCCGGCTGGTGGGCCGGCGCCCGCGACCCGGCCCGTCCACCGGCGGATCCGCCGTGGCCGCGCCTGCCGTCCGGGCCGCCGTGGCCGGTCGATCCGCCCGGCGCGGGGCGAGAGTCCTAGCGCGCCCGCGTCGTCAAGCGGACTTCGCGTCGTGGACGATCGTGGCCACGGCGTGGGGGTCGGGGACGGTGATCGTCACGGTCCGGCCGGTGTACAAGGTGAGCCGCAGGGCGGGCCCGGTGCGGAGCGTGTAGTAGGTGTGGCGCGGGGTCCACCAGAACCCGAGCGGCAGCCGCCACAGGGACGGCGTCAGGTCCGTCACCTCGGCGCGCTCGATCTCGTCGAGGCGGTAGGTGCGGTGTGGCCGGCCGAACGCGCCGCAGTGGACCGAAACCCCGTTCGGGCCCGCGGCCGTCCTGACCCGCAGGCCGGCCAGCGCGATGCCGAGCACGACGGCCGCGGCCGTGGCCAGCGGGACGGCGGGGCCGGCCGGGTCGAGCCAGTCGCCGTGCGACAGGCCGCCCAGCGACAGCAGCGGCACCGCCAGTGCGGCGGCGAGCACCACGAGCAGCGGCCAGTTCGTCACGCGGCCGGTGTAGACCGAATACCGGCCGGGGCCGGGGAGCGCCGTCATGGGGCACCGTCCTTTCGACGTCAGGTCAGCTTCTCGATGAGGCGAAGGAGGTCGTTGCGCCCCAAGCCGTGCCGGCGGGCGATGGTCACGAGCGCCTGCGCGGCCTCGGTGACCGGACCCGGTTCCGTGACGGCGGACGCCACCCGCGCCCCGCGGCCCCGGCGGAACTCCAGCACACCGTCGTCGCGCAGCTGCCGGTAGGCGGCCAAGACGGTGTTGCGGTCGACCGAAAGCGCCTTGGCCAGCTCGGCCGCGGGAGGCAGCTGCTCGCCGACGGCCAGCTCTCCCGAAGCGACGCCCCGCCGCACGCACGCCACGATCTGGAGGGGCAGCGCCTCCCTCGACGAGTGATCCACTTCCCATCTCATGGTGCTAGTATTATTAGCACCATATGGCCGGGTCGGTCAACGGCGGCGCGGCGTTGGCGCGCGGCTACCGCGAAACCCTGACCCGGTGGATCATCGCGCGAGCGGGGTCGCTCACGAGCCGGCCCCACAACGACGCCGCACCGACCGAGACGGTCAGCAGCGCGACGCTGCCCGCGATGTCGAGGACGTAGTGGTTCCCCGTGGCGAGCACGTCCGCCGTCATCAGCAGCGGGAACGACCACGCCGACCACGCCAGCCGCGGGTGCGTGTCCCGGAGCGCGGTCCACACCGCGAACGCGCACCACAGCGACCAGCCCACGTGCATGCTGGGCATCGCCGTGTAGTGGGTCGGCTTGGTCCAGCTCTCCACCTCGAAGATGTCGTACCTGGCCACGATGTCCACCGCGCCCGGCAGCGCGAACCGCGGTGGCGACATCGGTACCGCCCAGTACACCGGCAGCACCAGGGCCGTCATCGCCAGCATCGTCCGGCGGACCCGCGGGTAGACGGCGGAGTGCCGGACGAACACCCACAGCAGGACTCCCGCGACCACCACGTAGTACAGCCGGTACAGGTACACCGCCGGGTGCGCGAGGGCCGGGTGGCCGGCCAGCCAGCCGTTCACGCCCCGCTCGATGCCGAGGTGCGCCAGGTCTTCGATGGACTGCAGGGCCAGCGCATTCGCGGTGGCGGCCGAGAAGTCCTTGCCCACGGCGGCGTCGAGACGCGCGAACAGCAGGAACCAGAGCAGCAGGAAGACCAGCTCGCCGGCCGCCCGGAAGAGGGCCGCCTTCACGCCGGCAGGGTCCGCCGCAGGAACTCCGTCGTCAGCTCCCACGCCCGCGCCGCCGCTTCGGGGTGGTGGAACATCGGGGCCACGTTGTTGTGGAACGCGTGCCCCGCCTCCTCCTGCACGTGGATCTCCGCCCCGGGGTGCGCGGCCACCGCCCGCTCCACCACGGCCACATCGGACCGCGGGATGTACGGGTCCTGGCCGCCGAAGTGGAACTGGATCGGGCAGCCGACCCGGGAAAGACCGTCGATCTGCTCCGCCACCGTCGAGCCGTAGAACGACACCGCCACGTCCGGGTCGCCCTCGGCCGCCGCCGCGAACGCCAGGGAGCCGCCCAGGCAGAAGCCCAGGACTCCCACGCCACCGGTCACCGACGGCAGGGACCGCAGGTGGGCGACCGTGGCCAGGACGTCCGCCAGTCCCAACGCCGGGTCGAAGGAGCCCGCCACCTCCATCGAGGCCGCGACGCCGGCTTCGTCGTGCGTCGACGACCAGCCGGGGGCCGTCCGCCAGAACAGCTCGGGGACCGCCACCACGTACCCCGCGGCGGCCAGGTCCGACGCCACCGAGCGCAGGTAGTCGTCCAGGCCGAAGATCTCCTGGACCAGCACCAGGCCGGGCCCGCTGCCGGACGGGGGGTGCCACATCGGGAGGTCGCTCAGCATCGGGTTCGTCACCCGATCACCGTACTGGTTCCGCGGCCGGGAGCGTCCTAAGTTGAGGTGCCGACCAAGGAGGCGTGATGGCTGAGCAGACCAAATACGTCCTGGACGAAAGCGATCTCCCCACGCAGTGGTACAACGTTATCCCCGACCTGCCCGAGCCGCCGCCACCGCCGCTGCACCCCGGCACGCGCGAGCCCGTCGGCCCGGACGACCTCGCGCCGCTGTTCCCGCAGGCGCTCATCGCCCAGGAAGTGACGACTGATCGCTATGTCGACATCCCGGCGGAGGTCCGGGAGGTCTACCGGCTCTGGCGCCCGTCGCCGCTGTTCCGGGCGCGACGGCTCGAGAAGGCGCTGGGCACCCCCGCGCGGATCTACTACAAGTACGAAGGCGTCAGCCCGGTCGGCTCCCACAAGCCGAACACCGCTGTGCCGCAAGCGTTCTACAACGCGGCCGAAGGCGTGACGCGGCTGACCACGGAGACCGGTGCCGGCCAGTGGGGCAGCGCGCTCGCCTTCGCCTGCGCCCAGTACGGCATCGAGTGCGAGGTCTGGCAGGTGCGCGCGTCCTACGACCAGAAGCCGTACCGCAAGCTGATGATGGAGACGTTCGGCGCGACCGTCCACCCGAGCCCGTCGGAGCTGACCGAGTCCGGCCGGGCGATCCTCAAGCAGCACCCCGACTCCACCGGCAGTCTCGGCATCGCGATCAGCGAGGCGGTCGAGCAGGCGGCGCAGGACCCGAATGCGCGCTACGCGCTGGGCAGCGTCCTCAACCACGTGCTGCTGCACCAGACGGTGATCGGCGAGGAAGCACTGAAGCAGTTCGAGCTGGCCGGTGACACGCCGGACGTGCTCGTCGGCTGCACCGGCGGCGGCTCCAACTTCGGCGGGCTCGCCTTCCCGTTCCTGCGCGAGAAACTGGCCGGCCGGATGGACCCGGTGATCCGCGCGGTCGAGCCGGCCGCGTGTCCCTCCCTCACCCGGGGGAAATACGCCTACGACTTCGGCGACACCGCGGGGCTCACGCCGTTGCTGAAGATGCACACGCTCGGCCACGAGTTCATCCCGGACCCGATCCACGCGGGCGGCCTGCGCTACCACGGGATGTCGCCGCTGATCTCGCACATCTACGAGCTCGGCCTGATCGAAGCGATCGCGATCGGGCAGCAGGAGTGCTTCGCGGCCGGGGTGCGGTTCGCGCGGTCCGAGGGCATCATCCCGGCCCCCGAGCCCACCCACGCGCTCGCGGCGTGCATCCAGGAAGCGTTGCGGTGCAAGGAAACCGGGGAGGAGAAGGTGATCCTCACGGCACTGTGCGGCCACGCCCACCTCGACCTCCCGGCGTACGGCGCCTATCTCGCCGGGAACATGGTGGACGACGAACTGTCCGAGGCGACCCTCGAGGAATCCCTCGCCACCCTGCCCTAACGCCGTCAGAGCGTGTCGGGGATCTCCGGGCGGGTCAGCTCAGTGCGGGCGGTCGCCAGGACCACGCGGTCGCGGCCGCCCGCCTTGGCCTCGAACACGGCGTCGTCCGCCGCCTGCAGCAGGATCGTGTACTCCGTCGCCGTTTCCGGGTACACCGCCGCGCCGATCGAGGCCGTCAGGCCGCTGATCACCTCGGGCTTGCCCGGGCGGATCACCGGAACCGGCACCTCGATCCGCGCGATCGCGGTCCGGATGCGGTCCGCGACGGACGCGATCTCCGCGCTGGTCGTGCCCGGGAGCAGCACCACGAACTCGTCGCCGCCGAAGCGGCCGACGTAGTCGCCGCCGCGCACCGAGCCCTGGATCGCCGCCGCGACCGCGCGCAGGACCTCGTCGCCGGCCAGGTGGCCGTTGCCGTCGTCGATGGCCTTGAAGTGGTCGATGTCGATCATCAGCACGCCCGCGGTCGAGGACAGCTCCGCCGCGCGGGCCAGCTCGTTGCGGGCCAGCTGGACCCAGAACTCCGGCGCCAGCAGCGACGTCTTGGAATCCGTGCGCGCGGCCGCCTGGAACTGGGGGAGCAGCAGGCCGATGTGGAGCGCCACCGGCGTCACCATGAGCACCGGCAGCAGCCACGGCCGGACCGTCATCACCAGCGCGATGCCGCAGCCGACGCCGACCGCGGCCAGCACGATCAGCACGTCCGACGGGTTGCCGAACGCCTGCCGCGGCGGCTTCCCCGGGTTGCTCATCAGGATCGCCACGATCACCAGCACGTAGTTCAGGCCGAAGTAGACGATCCCGGACGTCAGCAGTGCGAGCATCCCGCCGAAGCCGTCCAGGTAAGGCACGAAGGGCGCCAAGTGCCCGGTGCCCGCCCAAAGAACTGCCCCGGCGGCGGCGCAAGCGAGGATTACCGTCGCACCGGAGAACACTTTCCGGTGAATGACGCCCCGCCGTTTGTAGACGCGGACCCATGAATGGGCATAACTGACGACGATGACCAGCGTGGCCAGCGGCGGCGGCAGCAGGAGCAGCCCGGCGAAGATCCAGATCGACTGCAGGTGCATGTGGGGACGGCCGTCGGCGGCCAGCTCGCGGATGCGCTCGATGCGTTGTGCCGCTTCGAGGTGCACGATTTCGCCGGCGAGGATCAGTCCACACCAGAGCAGCGATTGAGTGGTGACCGGCACCAGCCCGGCCGTCGCGAGGACCGCGATCAGTGCCAGTGCGTCGACGAGGAGGACATAGCCGAACACCGGAGTGGCCAGCTTCCACATCGCCCACGTTCGGAAACCCGATCGTGGAGGTTCTGAGCTGGGCTTTCGCCCTGGGGACCCGGACAATCCCACGAAACGCCCTTCTGCTCAGGATGGAACTCTTCGCAGAATTCGTCACTGTAATCGAATGAACGCGGTGTGTCACTAGGCTGGTCGGGCTACCGCTCGGTCACGCACCGTGCAAAACCCTTTCGCGAACTGGAGAAATCATGTCGCACTTCCTGCCCAACGCCAACATCGTCCCGTCCCGCCGCCGCGCGCAGCGGCCGACCGACTGGACCCGGCAGCTCCCCACCGACTGGACCCGCGCGATCCCGACCGACTGGACCGCCCGTGAACTGCCGACCGACTGGACCGCGCGGCAACTGCCGACCGACTGGACCGCCCGCGAGCTGCCCACCGATTGGACCCACCCGGGCGTCGCGCCGGCGCAGTGCCCGACCGACTGGACCCCGCGCCGCATCCCGACCGACTGGACCCGGCACTGAGCGGTGCCCGGTGACCGGCCTCCGCGCACCGGTCACCGGGCACCCGCGCCGGTCACCGAACAGCGGCACCGGCCGCTGAGGATCCGCAGGTCCGTGCCGGTGCGGCCCGGAACTGTCGGTCCCCGCCGGTAGCGTGGGAACCGGGGGCTGCCCAGTCAGGCCGGCTGCGCCCGCCGCCACCAGCGGGCCGCGCCGAAGGCCGCCACCACGCCGATCGCCCCGGCTCCCGCGACGACGCCGTGCGGGGCCACGTGCTCGGCCGCCAGGCCGGCCAGCACCACACCGAGCCCCTGCGAAACCCGCAATGCCGTCAGCGCGAACCCGAACGCCTGTGCCCGCTGGGTGTCCGGGGTGAGCTGCACGAACGTCGTGTTGGCGATCAAGTTGTACGAACTGGCCACTCCGGAGAGCGTGAACAGCGCCAAAGTGGCCGCCAGGTCCGGTTCGAACGCGCAGCCCAGCAGCGCCGCGCACGCCAGTACCGCGAGCGGCCCCAGCAGGCCGCCCCGCTGCGTCGGCGGGATCCGCGACAGCGCCGCCATGCCGAGCACGTTCCCCAGGGCGAACGCCCCGAGCAGCAACCCGACGACCACCGCGCCCCCGCCGAGCTCGGCGGCGTACGGCGCGGCGATCGCCTCGCCCGCGATGTAGCTCCCCGACACGCACCCCAGTGCCACCAGCGCGAGCCGGCGCCGGTCGCCGACCACCACCGTCCAGCCCGCCCGGACGTGCCCCCACCACCGCACGCCGGAGGTTTCGCGCGGCGGCCGCGGCCGCAGGCCGGCGACCAGGAACAGGGCCGACGCCGCGAAGCTCGCCGCGTCGGCCAAGAGCGCGCCGCCGGTGCCCAGACCGGCCACGAGGAGCCCACCGAGCGCGAACCCGGCGACCTGGCCGGCCTGCACCAGCATCATCAGCAGACCCATCCCGGGCACGAACGTCTCGCCCGGCAGCACCTGCGGCAGCAGCGCGGCGCGCGCCGAGTTCCAGACCGGGTTGAACAGCTGGACGCCGACCAGCAGTGCCGCCACCACGGGCAGCGGCAGGTCCGGCACCGCCATCACGGCGACCGCGAGGGCCCGCAGGACGTCGGCCAGCACCATCACCGTCCGCGGCGGGTGCCGGTCGGCCAGCCCGGACAGCAGCGGCCCGCCGACGAGGTCGGGCAGGAACGTCAGCGCGTAGGTCAGCGCGGCCCAGCCCGGCGAGTTCGTGCGGTCGTAGACCAGGATCGACAGGGCGACCCGGGCCAGCTGGTCGCCGGTGACCGAGACGAGCTGGGCGGAGAACAGCGCCCGGAACTCGGTCACCGCGAGGACGTCCCGGAACCCCACCGCGCGCGCCGTCATGGGCACTCAGGGTACCGCCGCGAACGCCGACGGTGAACGTCCGTTAGGAGGTCACTGACCCCCGCCGCAGACGATCTTCGGCTGCGGGTTGTAGTGGACCGTGCGGGTCGAGCGGCCGACCTCGCGGCCGGTGGCGACGTCCTTCAGCACGCGGGTGTCGGTGGTGGTGAACCCCGGCGCGCCGTTCGAGGCGTGGCAGTTCTCGGCCGGTCCCGGCTTGGGCTGCGGGTCGCTCTGGTTGGTCTGCGCGCCCGGGATCGACTCGACGGTGTAGCGCTTGGTGCCCCACAGTTTCACGGTGATCGACGACGGCGTCCAGATCGTCTGGATCGCGATGCCGGTCGGCGAGTCGTTGGTGAACTTCAGGTCGATGACGCTGGAGCCGTTGGGGTTCTGGAACACCGTCGCTTCCCGCGCGGCGGGGTAGCGGCTGATGTAGTAGCTGTGCTCCTTGTGTCCTGCGTCCTTCAGCCCGGCGAAGTACGACGCGTTGTACAGCGTGGTCGCGAGCTGCGACAGGCCGCCGCCGACCTCGCGGCCGGGGGCGCCGTCCTTGATGACGCCCGCCTCCACGTAGCCCTGTGCCGTGCCGCGCGGCCCGGTGAAGCCGTTGAGGCTGAAGGTTTCCCCCGGCTTGACGATGGCGCCGTTGATCTTCTGCGCGCCGACGCGGATGTTGATCCCGGACTCGGGGGCGAAGCCGCCGGTGGTGAACTCGCCGACGACCTCCTTGATGCCGAGCTGGTTCGCCTGGTCGGTGGTCACCTTCGCCGGGCTGTCCTTGTAGACGGCCGGGATCTCGCGGCCGTCGGTCTTCTTCAGCACGTCGGGCAGCGGCTTGAGGCTGGGGTCCCAGTCGATGGTCCGGCCGTCGGTGGAGGGGTCGACCGTGGGCTTGCCGCCTTCGAAGACGACGGTCGCGTCCTTGCCCTCCTTCTCGGTGGACTTCAGCTGCGGCCCGGCGGCTTCGGCGATCTTCTTGTTGTCGATCTTCGGGTTCAGCCCGCCGCCTTCGGCCGGTTCGAAGGTGATCGCCGCGGCGATCGCCTCCGGCTTCACGGTGGCGACCTTGCCCTCGCCCTTGACCAGCAGCGGCCCGGACACGGCAGGCCGCGCGAAGCCGTCGAGTGCCGCCTGGACGGCTTCGGGTGTGGTGCGGACCGGCGTGCTGGTCACCGGCAGTTCCAGGGTTTCCCCGCTCGCCCACTTTTCGACGACGGCGGCGGTCGCGGCCGGCACGTCGAGCTTCTGTCCGGTTTTCGGTGGTACGGCGACCGGCGTGGCGCCCTCGAACTTCACGGTGCCCTCGACCGGGTCGCGGTCGACCTGGCCGCGCAGCGACTCCAGCGCGGCGGTGAGCTTCGCGTTGTCGGCGTGGCTGACGACGCCGACCTCGCGGCTGGAGAAGAAGGAGGACAGCCGCGTGAACGGGTTCAGCGGCTGCTCGCCGGCCTGGTCGAGGGTCTGCGGCCAGTCGAGCTTCAGCCCGGCGAGCGTCGGCGCCAGCGTGCCCTGGTACTCGCCCGCGGTGACGGCGATCGGGCGGGTGAGCCGCGGCTCGATCTTCCCGCGCAGTTCCTGCTCGGCCGCCTCGCGGCCCATCCCGCCGACGTCGACGCCGGCCACGGTCACCCCGCGCGGGACGCTGCCCTGGCTGATCAGGATGTCGATCCCGTAGATCGCGACGAGCACGGCGAACACCCCGCCCGCGATCAAGCCGGCCTTGCGGAAGGAGCGCTTCGCCGCGGAGGGATCCGGCTGCGGCTCGGGCCGGACGGCCGGCAGGACGACGGTCTGCTCAGCGTCTGAGTCGGGCCAGTGCGGTTCGTACGGCAACTCTCCACCCCTTCAACGCGGCACCGGGTTGCGACGGTGACGGGAACAGCGTACGGGGCACCCGGACAAGCCGTATCACTCGCCCTAATGGGGGATGAATCGGTCACAGCCGGGCGTCAGCGGGCGTCCGGTTCGGGGTTGTGGCCGGCCCGGGCCAGGAAATCGAAGTCGCAACCTTCGTCGGCCTGCGTGATGTGTTCGGTGTAGAGCGCGCCGTACCCGCGTTCGAACCGGGGAGGCGGCGCCGTCCACTCGGCACGCCGTCGCGCCAGCTCCTCATCGGACACCTCGAGCCGCAGGGTGCGCGAAGGAACGTCCAAGGTGATCAGGTCGCCGTCGCGGACCAGGGCCAGCGGGCCGCCGACGTGCGACTCGGGCGCCACGTGCAGGACGCAGGCGCCGTAGCTCGTCCCGCTCATCCGCGCGTCGGAGATCCGGACCATGTCCCGCACGCCCTGTTCGAGCAGGTGCGCGGGGATCGGCAGCATCCCGTACTCCGGCATGCCGGGGCCGCCGAGCGGGCCGGAGCCGCGCAGCACCAGCACCGAGTCCGCGGTGATCGACGGGTCGTCGATCCGCTTCTTGAGGTCGGGGTAGTTCTCGAACACGACGGCCGGGCCGGTGTGCGTCAGCAGGTGCTCCTCGGCCGCGATGTGCTTGATCACCGCGCCCGAGGGCGCCAGGTTGCCGTGCAGCACCGCGACCCCGCCCTCGGCCGCCACCGGGTTGTCCCGCGTGCGGATGACGTCGTCGTCGTGCACGCGCGCGTCGGCGAGGTTCTCGCCGAGGGTGCGGCCGGTGACGGTGAGCCGCTCGGGGTGCAGCAGGTCGGTCAGCCGCGACAGCAGCCCGGGCAGGCCGCCGGCGTAGTAGAAGTCCTCCATCAGCCAGTCGCCGCCGGGCCGGATGTTCGCCAGCACCGGCACGCGCCGGGCGATCGCGTCGAAGTCCGCCAGACCGAGCGGGATCCCGCTGCGGCCGGCCATCGCGATCAGGTGGATCACGGCGTTGGTCGAGCCGCCGAGCGCGAGCACGGTGGTGATCGCGTCGGCGTACGCGCGCTTGTCCAGCACCTGGGTGATGGTGAGGTCCTCCCAGACCATGCCGACGATCCGCGCGCCGCTGGCGGCGGCCATCCGGTGGTGCGCCGAGTCGACGGCGGGGATCGACGCGGCGCCCGGCAGCGTCACGCCGAGGACCTCGGCGGCCGAGGTCATGGTCGACGCCGTCCCCATCGTCATGCAGTGCCCCGGTGACCGGGCCAGCCCGCGCTCCAGTTCGGACATTTCGGCGTCGCCGATCAGCCCGGCGCGCTTGTCGTCCCAGTACTTCCACATGTCGGTGCCGCTGCCGAGGACCTCGTTGCGCCAGTGGCCGCGCAGCATCGGCCCGGCCGGGACGAAGATGGCGGGCAGCCCCGCGCTGGTCGCGCCCATCAGCAGCGCCGGCGTGGTCTTGTCGCAGCCGCCCATCAGGACGGCGCCGTCGATCGGGTAGGACCGGAGGATCTCCTCGGTCTCCATGGCCAGCAGGTTGCGGTAGAGCATCGGGGTCGGCTTCTGGTAGGTCTCCGACAGCGTGGCGACCGGGAACTCCAGCGGGAAGCCGCCGGCCTGCCAGACGCCGCGCTTGACCTGCTCGGCGCGTTCGCGCAGGTGCATGTGGCAGGGGTTGATGTCCGACCAGGTGTTGAGGATGCCGATGACCGGTTTGCCGAGGTGCTCTTCCGGGTTGTAGCCGAGCTGGCGGCTGCGGGCGCGGTGGCTGAAGTTGCGCAGTTCGTCGCCGCCGAACCACCGGTGGCTGCGGAGTTCCTCGGGTCGTTTCATGGGATCCAGTATGGCATCTGATATACGATCGGTGGGCCTGGTTGAATTGGGGTTCACAGATCGAGGGAGCGCGCCATGACCGGGACGTTCAGCCTGCCCGCCTCCCGGACCGAAGTGGTCCTGGAGGAGATCCGCCGCGGCATCCTGACCCGGGAGCTGGTGCCGGGCCAGCCGCTGGTCGAGGCGGAGCTCGCCGCCCGGCTCGGCGTGTCGAAGACCCCGGTGCGCGAGGCCCTCAAGGTGCTGTCGAACTCCGGGCTGGTGACGTTCAGCCCGTACAAGGGCGCGTCGGTGATCACGGTCGACGCCGAGCTCGCGAAGTCGGTCTACGACGTGCGGATGGTGCTCGAGCCCGAGGCCGTCCGGCGGACCGTCGGGCGGCACGACCCCGAGCTGCTGGAAGACGCGGCCGAGGCGCTGAAGGAGGCGTCGACGGCGATCGCGGACAAGGACCAGGCCGCGCTGAGCCTGCTGAACCGCCGGTTCCACCGCGCCCTCTACTCGGGCTGCGGCAACCCGCTGCTGGTCAGCATCCTCGACGACCTCAAGGACCGCGCGGCGCTGATCAGCGTCGTCGGCTGGGAGGCCAACCCCAGCTGGAAGAAGGAGTGGACCGAGCACAAGGCGGTCCTCGCGGCGGCGAAGAAGGGTGACGCCGAGGGCGCGGCCGCGCTGCTGCGCGACCACATCGGCGGGTTCCTCGAACGGGTGCTGAAGGCCATCGGATGAGGCTGCTGCTCATCTCGGACACCCACCTGCCGGCCCGCGCCCGCGAGCTGCCGCCGCAGGTGTGGGCCGAGGTGGCGGCCGCCGACGTCGTCGTGCACGCGGGCGACTGGGTCGACGTCGCCCTGCTGGACGAGCTCGAGGAGCGCAGCAAGCGACTGATCGGCGTGTACGGCAACAACGACGGCCCGGCGCTGCGGGCCCGGCTGCCGGAGATCGCCCGGGCCGAGCTCGGCGGCGTGCGCCTGGCCGTGATTCACGAGACGGGCGCCAAGCAGGGCCGCGAGCAGCGGTGTGCCGCGCAGTTCCCGGACACCGACGTGCTGGTCTTCGGCCACAGCCACATCCCGTGGGACACGGTGGCGCCGTCCGGGCTCCGCCTGCTGAACCCGGGGTCGCCGACCGACCGCCGTCGTCAGCCGTACTGCACGTACCAGACGGCCGCGGTGCGCGACGGCGCCTTGGTGGACGTCGAGCTGCATCAACTGCCCCGGAAGGGGTAGACAGGTCCCATGGATCCGGCATGGGCGTTGCGGGAGATCGCGTTCCAGCTCGAGCGCGCGGGCGAGCCGACCTACCGCGTCCGGGCGTTCCGGAACGCGGCGGCGACGGTCGACAAGACCGGCGCCGAGAAGCTGGCGCAGATGGCGGAGAACGGCACGCTGACGTCGTTGCCGGGGATCGGCAAGGCCACCGCGGGGGTGATCGAGGACGCGCTGGCGGGCCGTGATCCGGCGTACCGCGGGAAGATCGTCGCCAAGGAACTGCCGAGCGGAGAGCCGCTGCGCTCGGCCCTGCGCGGCGACTGCCACACCCATTCGGACTGGTCGGACGGCGGGAGCTCGATCGGCGAGATGGCGGTGGCGGGCCGGGACGTCGGCCACGAGTACATGGTGCTGACCGACCACTCCCCGCGGCTGACGGTCGCGAACGGGCTGTCCGCGGACCGGTTGCGGACGCAGATGCAGATCGTCGCCAAGGCCAACGAGCTGATGGCACCGTTCCGGCTGCTGCAGGGCATCGAGGTCGACATCCTCGACGACGGTTCGCTCGACCAGGAAGAGGAACTGCTGGGGGAGCTGGACTTCGTGGTGGCGAGCGTGCACTCGAAGCTGCGGATGCCCTCGCGCGACATGACCCGCCGGATGGTGGCGGCGGTCCGGAACCCGCACGTGCGGGTGCTGGGCCACTGCACCGGACGGCTGGTGGTCGGCCGCGGGCGGCCGGAGTCGGAGTTCGACGCGGAAGCGGTGTTCACGGCGTGCCGGGAGAACGGTGTCGCGGTGGAGATCAACTCGCGCCCGGAGCGCCTCGACCCGCCGATGCGGTTGCTGCGGCTGGCGGCGGAGATCGGCTGCGACTTCACGATCGACAGCGACGCGCACGCGCCGGGGCAGCTCGACTGGCTGGGGTACGGGTGCGAGCGCGCGATCAAGGCGGGGATCGGGCCGGAGCGCATCCTCAACACCCGTACGGCGGATGCGCTCCTGACCCGGTAGCCCGGCTAGTTGATCGTGTACGAGTCGCCGTAGACCTTCCACTTCAGCGGGGTGTGCAGGTCGAAGTTCCCTTCGTTGAGGAACTTCAGCTGCTCGGTGTCGACGCGGGAGGTGTCCGCGTGGGCCTCCTCCTGCTTCATGATCACCTTGCGGGCGGCGAAGAACGCCTTGAGGTACGTCGCCTCGTCGCCGCCCTGGGCCGGGGTCTTCGCCTTCTTCATCGCGGCCTTGCGGATGCCGCCGAAGCTGTCGGAGCTGTCGCCGGGGCCGTGCATCACGATCGCGTCGTAGTAGGCGAACTGGCCGAGGTTGCTCAGCCCGTCCGCCTTGCCCTGGTTCACCGAGGGGTTGAAGTAGACGCGGTCGCGCTCGTTGTTCTGCGCCGTCTGGAACGCCGTCGTCGCCGCGGCCTGCTTCCACGCGCTCTCGAACGCCGACCCCAGGCCCGCGTGCGAGTCCGTGCCGTTCACCTTGCGCAGCGCCGGGAGGTATTTGGCAAGCGGGTTGTTCGGCACCGAGTTCGTGTACGCCTCGACGAGTTCGAGCATGTCGCCGGTGCCGGAGCAGAAGCCGATGATGCCCGCGGTGTACCCGCGGCCGTCGCCGATGTCTTCGATGTACTTGTACTGCGCTTTCCAGTCCAGCGACGAGTTTTCCGCGCTGGAGACCAGCTTCATCGCGATCTCCTTCTTGGCCGGGGCCGAAAGGTCGCCGGCGGCCTGCACCGCTGTGCTGGTCGCGGCCACCGGCGCCGGGGCGGCCGAGGAGAAGGCGGGCGTGGTGATCACGAGGGCCGCGACGGACGCGGCGCCGAGCGTGCCGATGAGGACCGGCCGCAACTTCTTGCTCATGGGTGAGGAACCCTTTCCGCGGGATGCGCCGTCGGATCACGGCGGTACGGATGGTGCGGGTGGAGCTGCGGCGTAGCGACACGGTAGCGAAGAGTCAGCGAGCTCCACAAGAGGCGGAATCCGTTCATGTTCGTGAACGGTCCAGACCACTTTTCGCAGGGTCCGCAAAGGACGATCAGCGCACCCCGGCGAAGAGGCGGATGACGTCCGGCAGCACCGACACCGGGATCGTCGGGTCGATCGCGCGCTGCACGCCGAGCCCGATGCCGAGGCTGAGCAACGCCGTCGCGGCGTCGTCGGCCGACATCGGGAGCGTGATCCCGAAGCGCTCGGCGTACCCGGTGAGCAGGCCGGCGATGGTGTCGCGGATCGCCTTGTCCCGCGCCGCCAGCTCGGCGCGCACGTGCGGGTCGCGCCGCGCGTTCACGGCGAACTCGACCTCCAGGGCGGTCCAGGCCTCGTCGCCGATGCTGCGCTCGGCCCACGTCTGGAACGCCGTCAGCAGTCCTTCCACGCCCTCGGCGCCGGCCAGTGCCTCGGCGATGAGGGCGACCTGCTCGTCGTGGATCCGGTCGAGCACGGTGAGGCAGAGCTCGGGCTTGCTGCGGAAGTTCGAATACACCGCGCCCTTCGAATACCCGGCCTCGTCGGCGACCTTCTCCAGCGACGTCACCGAGTAGCCCTCGCGCAGGAACAGCAGCTTGGCGGTCTCGATCAGCTGCTCGCGGGTGCGCGCCTGGCTTTCCGCGCGGGTGAGTCGGGCCATGCGGCCAACTCTAGCGAACTTCGGAATCGGGGTACCGCTGGTTTTCAGATACTGTTAGTCTCCGAAAAATGGAACAACGTCACTTCGCGGTCCTCGTCGTCGGTGCCGGGGCGTCGGGGCTGGGTGCCGCCATCCGCCTCTCCCAGGCCGGTGTCGGCGACCTCGCCGTGCTGGAGAAGGCCGACGCGCTCGGCGGGACCTGGCGCGACAACACCTACCCCGGCTGCGCCTGCGACGTCCCGTCCGCGCTGTACTCGTACTCCTTCGCACCCAATCCCGAGTGGACGCGCGCGTTCGCCGGCCAGGCCGAGATCCGGGCCTACCTGGAGGAGACGGCCGCGCGCTTCGGCGTCACCGGGAAGATCCGCTACGGCGTCGAGGTGACGCGCGCGCAGTGGAACGCCCGGGAGTCCCGGTGGGAGCTGGAGACGTCGCGAGGTCCGTACACCGCCCGGATCCTGGTCGCCGGCACCGGTCCCTGGCACGAACCGCTGATCCCGGACTTGCCGGGCCTCGGCGGCTTCCCCGGCGAGGTCTTCCACTCCGCCCGCTGGAACCACGGCTACGACCTGACCGGCAAGCGCGTGGCGGTGATCGGCACCGGTGCGTCCGCGGTCCAGTTCGTCCCCGAGATCGTGCCCCGCGTGGGGCGGCTGCACCTGTTCCAGCGCACCGCGCAATGGGTCCTGCCGAAGCCCGACCACCCGGTCCCCGGCGTCGAGCGGTTCCTGCTGCGCCGGTTCCCGGCCCTGCAGCGAGCCCTGCGCGGCGCCGAGTACGGCCTGATGGAGACGCTCGGCTTCGGCTTCCGGCACCCGTGGCTGCTGCGGCAGGTGCAGAAGATCGGGCTGGCCCACCTGCGCCGGTCGGTCCGCGACCCCGCGCTGCGCGCGGCTCTGACACCGGACTACACGCTCGGCTGCAAGCGCCTGCTGATGTCCAACACGTACTACCGGTCGCTGACCCGGTCCCATGTGGACGTTCACCCGACGGCGGTGCGGTCCGTCGCCGGTAATCGGGTGATCGGCGCCGACGGCTCGTCGGCGGAGGTCGACGCGATCATCTTCGGCACGGGCTTCCACATCCTCGACATGCCGGTGTCGGCTCGCGTGTTCGACGCCGACGGCCGCAGCCTCGACGACCACTGGAAGGGCAGCCCGCAGGCCTACCTCGGGACGGCGGTGACCGGCTTCCCGAACCTGTACCTGCTGCTCGGGCCCAGCCTCGGCACCGGGCACTCGTCGGCGTTCACGATCGTCGAGGCGCAGCTGCGGCACACGGTCGCGGCGGTCACCCGGACGCTGCGCGCGGAGGGGACGTCGCTGTCGGTCCGCCCCGAAGCGCAGGCGGCGTTCAACGCCGACGTCCAGCGGGCCCTGCCGGGCACGGTCTACCAGTCCGGCGGCTGCTCGAGCTACTACACCGACGTCAACGGCCGCAACAGCTTCAGCTGGCCCTTCTCCACCGGACGGCTGCGGTCGCAGGTGGGCGAGTTTCGCGAGGCCGACTACGAGATCAGGAGTGCGCATGCGGTATCCGGCGATTGAGGTGCGCGACGCGGTGGTCGCGATCACCGGCGGCGCCAGGGGAATCGGCCGCGCGACGGCCGCCGAGTTCGCGGCACGGGGCGCCACGGTGTGCGTCGGCGACCTCGACACCGCTTCCGGCGTGCCGTCCTTCCCGCTGGACGTCACGAACCGTGAGTCCTTCGACGCGTTCACCGCCGCCGTCACCGAGCGGTTCGGGCGGATCGACGTCCTGGTCAACAACGCGGGCGTGATGCCGCTCGGCGACTTCCTCGAGGAGCCCGACGCGGTGGGCCGGACCACCCTGGACGTCAACGTGCAGGGGCTCGTGCACGGGCTGCGGTCCGTCCTGCCCGGGATGATCGCGCGCGGCCGCGGGCACGTCGTCAACGTGGCCTCGATGGCCGGGAAGATCCCGCTGCCGGGCATGGCGGTCTACAACGCGAGCAAGTTCGCCGCGGTCGGGCTGACCGCGGCGGTGCGGCGCGAGTACGCGGCGACCGGCGTCAGCGTCAGCGCGGTGCTGCCCGGCGCGGTTCGCACGGAACTGGCGTCCGGGGTGCGGCTGGGCGGGGCACTGCCCACAGTGGACCCGGAAGACGTCGCCCGGGCGATCGCGGGCACCCTCCGGACCCGCCGGGCGGAGACGGCGGTGCCGCGCTGGCTCGGCGCCTGGGACCTCCTGGCCGCGCTGACGCCCGAGCCGGTGATGGCCTGGGCGCGTGGCCTGCTCGGCGACGACCGGGCCCTGAAGGAACTGGACCCGGACGCCCGCGCGGCTTACGTCCGACGGGTTTCGGCGCAGGTCAGACCCCTCGTGAGTGGTAATTAGGGTTCTAACCCGAATTACCACTCACGAGGGTCGTGAAGCGGATGCCCGCCTTGGTCAGCCGGTCCACGAGCGCGCCGCCCATCGCCGTTGCCGTGGTCACCTGGCCGGAAGACGGTGGAAGTTCGTCCGTCGCCAGGCACAACGCCGACTCCGCCAGCATCTTCGCCGTCTCGTCGTAGCCCGGGTCGCCGCCGGACACCTCCGTCACCACCCGGGAGCCGCCGCCTTCGCCGACGAACCGCACCGAGAACCACGACCGCGCGCGCCGCTCGGGGCTGGGCCCGTTGCCGGGCGCCAGCAGGCGGGACAGCGCCCGCCGCGCCGGCGGGACCTGGGCCGCGGCGAGCAGGGCGCCCGCCCCGGCGACGCCGCCGGCCAGCACCGGCAGGTGCTTCACCGCGGCGAAGTGCCGGTAGGTGAAGTCCGGCCCGTAGCGCTCGGACGCGGCCGCCGAGCGGCGGACGACCTCGGCGTCGATCGTCGGCAGCGGCACCGCCCACCAGCCGGGATCGGCGACCCGGTGCGGGCGCCCGAGCGGGGCGCGGGCGAACCGCCCGGACGGCCGCGGCTCGGCCGCCGCCCGCTCGCGTGCCGCGCGGGCCCCGGCGGGCAGGCGCGACATGATGGTCAGCGCGCTCAGGAACGTGCCGCCCGAGGGCATCCCACCGGCCCGGACATAGCCGTCGATCGAAAGCGGCACGCCTTCGGGCAGCTGCTGCACGGTGAACCACGCACCGAGGTCGTGCGGGATCGAGTCGAACCCGCACGCGTGCACCAGCCGCGCGCCGGTCTCGCGGGCGCGCCGGTCGTGGGCCAGGTACATCCGGTCGACGAACTCGGGTTCGCCGGTGAGGTCGACGTAGTCGGTGCCCGCCTCGGCGCACGCCGCCACCAGCGGCTCGCCGTGCGTCAGGTACGGGCCGACGGTCGTGATCACGACCTTCGTGGCCTCCGCGACGGCCGCCAGCGACGCCCGGTCGCCGGAGTCGGCGACGAGCAGGTCGAGCGAGCCGAACCGGTCGTCGATCTCCGTCAGCAGCGCCCGGACGCCTTCGAGCTTGCCGCGGTTGCGCCCGGCCAGCGCCCAGCGCAGGTCCGCCGGCGCGTGGCGGGCCAGGTACTCGGCGGTCAGGCCGCCGGTGAACCCGGTGGCGCCGAACAGGACCACGTCGTACGCGCGCATGTCTGCTCCTTCGAAGGGACGGCTCAGGTTACCCGCCGGTCACATCCCGGCGCCGGGTGAACTACCGGCGGGTACAGTGCCCCCTCGAACGCGAGGAGGCAACCGTGACCGAACGCTTCGGCAGCTACCAGAACGAGATCTACCTGCAGGGACTCGGTGGTCAGCTGCCGCCGTGCTCGACCGACGCGACCCGGCTCGAAGCGTCGGCCCGCGAGGTCATGGCGCCCGGGCCGTTCTCCTACGTCGCGGGCGCGGCCGGTTCCGGCGGGACCGCCCGCGCCAACCGCGAGGCGTTCGACCGCTGGCGCATCGTGCCGCGCATGCTGACCGGCGCCACCGACCGCGACCTGGCCACGACGGTGCTCGGCACCCGGCTGCCCGCCCCGGTGGCCGTCGCGCCGGTCGGGGTCCAGTCGATCGTCCACCCGGACGCCGAGCCCGCGACCGCCCGCGCCGCCGCCTCGGTCGGGCTGCCGTTCATCCTCTCCACGGCGTCGTCGACCGGCATCGAAGACGTCGCCGCGGCCAACGGCGACGGCCCGCGCTGGTTCCAGCTGTACTGGCCCGGCGACGCGGACGTCTGCGTGAGCCTGCTGACCCGGGCGAAGAAAGCCGGCTACACCGCGCTGGTCGTCACCCTCGACACCTGGACGCTGGCCTGGCGACCGTCCGATCTGGACCAGGCGTACCTGCCGTTCCTCAAGGGGGAGGGCTGCGCCGTCCCGTTCACCGACCCGGTGTTCCGCGGCCTGCTGGAGAAGACGCCGGAAGAAGACCCGAACATGGCGATCCTGCGGTGGATCGGCATGCTCACCGGCACCGACCGGACGTGGGACCAGCTGCCGTTCCTGCGCGAGCACTGGGACGGCCCGATCGTGCTGAAGGGCATCCAGCACGCCGCCGACGCGCGCCGCGCGGCCGAGGCGGGCATGGACGGCATCGTGGTCTCGAACCACGGCGGCCGCCAGGTCGACGGCGCGATCGGCGCGCTGGAGGCGCTGCCGGGCATCGTCGCGGCGGTCGGCGACCGCGTGGAGGTGCTGTTCGACTCCGGCATCCGCACCGGCGCCGACGTGCTCAAGGCGCTGGCGCTCGGGGCACGGGCGGTCCTGGTCGGCCGCCCGTGGGTGTACGGCCTGGCCCACGCGGGCGAGGACGGCGTGCGCCACGTCCTGCGCAGCCTGCTGGCGGACTTCGACCTGACCATGGGCCTGTCCGGCCACCGTACGCTCGCCGACCTGGGCCCGGACTCGCTGCAGCGGACGTGAGGTAACGAATCGGGAATTCCGGCGACAGCGGGATCCGGGGCGGCTACGGTTCTGCCTCGCCACGGCCCGCTCGGGGACGGACCGGTGGCTCCACCGTTCCTCTCACCTGGGGGTTTCCCATGTCTTCGATCATGATGCGGATCGGCGTGCTGTGCGCCGTGCTCGGGTTCGGCACCATCGTCCTCGAGCAGTTCGACTACGAGTTCCGGATCCTGTCCTGGGCCAGCGACATGCAGCCGCTGTTCGGCATCGTCCTCGGCGTGGCCGGGCTCGCGCTGATCGGTGGTTCGGTGGCGCTGAGCCGGGCCAAGAGCGCGCCGCAGCAGCAGGCCCCGGTCCAGCCGGTCCAGCCGCCGCAGCAGCCCGGCCAGCCCGGCTGAGCCCAAGCGCCCCGATGTGGCGTTGGGTGCATCTCACGCACCGAACGCCACATTGGGGCGCTTGAGGCGGGCCCCGGGGTGCGGCCGGTCACGTAGCCGGGATATTCGGAGGCCCGGTTCGTCACGCACGGCTATCCTGGGACCAAGAATGTCCGAGCCATCCCCCTTCACCGCGCTGCGAGCGCGCCTGCCCGAGCTGATGCCGCGTGACGAGCAGCGGCTGCGCCGGCGGCTCGAAGGCGCCCGCAAAGCCCGTGACCGCGACTCCGTGCTCGCGCAGATCGCCGCCGACATCGGCAAGGCCGAGCTGCGCGTCCAGTCGCGGCGCGAGAGCGTGCCCAAGATCGAGTACCCCGAAGAGCTGCCGGTCAGCAAGCTGAAGGACGAGATTGCCGCGGCCATCGGCAAGCACCAGGTCGTGATCGTCGCGGGGGAGACCGGCTCGGGCAAGACCACCCAGCTGCCGAAGATCTGCCTGGAGCTCGGCCGCGGCATCCGCGGCCAGATCGGGCACACCCAGCCCCGCCGGCTGGCCGCGCGCACGGTCGCCGACCGGATCGCCAGTGAACTCCACACCGAGCTCGGCGACGCCGTCGGCTACAAGGTCCGGTTCACCGACCAGTCCGGCCAGGACACCCTGGTCAAGCTGATGACCGACGGCATCCTGCTGGCCGAGATCCAGACCGACCGGTCGCTGCGCCAGTACGACACGCTGATCATCGACGAGGCCCACGAGCGCAGCCTCAACATCGACTTCATCCTCGGCTACCTCAAGCAGCTGCTGCCCCGCCGCCCCGACCTCAAGGTCATCATCACCTCGGCGACCATCGACCCGGAGCGGTTCTCGAAGCACTTCGACGACGCCCCGATCGTCGAGGTCTCCGGCCGGACGTACCCGGTCGAGGTCCGCTACCGGCCGCTGGTCGACCCCGAAAACCCTGCAGCCCCCGGAGGCGACGAGCGGGACCAGACCCAGGGCATCCTCGACGCCGTCGAGGAGCTGTGCGCCGAAGGACCCGGCGACATCCTGGTGTTCCTGTCCGGCGAGCGCGAGATCCGCGACACCGCGGACGTGCTCAACCGGGCGAACCTGCGCAACACCGAGGTGCTGCCGCTGTACGCGCGGCTGTCGTCGGCCGAGCAGCAGCGCATCTTCCAGTCCCACACCGGGCGCCGTGTGGTGCTCGCGACGAACGTCGCCGAGACGTCGCTGACCGTGCCGGGCATCAAGTACGTCGTCGACCCGGGTACCGCGCGGATCTCCCGCTACAGCCACCGGACCAAGGTGCAGCGGCTGCCGATCGAGCCGGTGTCGCAGGCGTCGGCGAACCAGCGCAAGGGCCGCTGCGGCCGGACGTCCGACGGCATCTGCATCCGGCTGTATTCCGAAGAGGACTTCGAAAGCCGTCCCGAGTTCACCGATCCCGAAATCCTGCGGACCAACCTGGCCTCGGTCATCCTGCAGATGACGTCGCTGGGCCTCGGCGACATCGCCGCGTTCCCGTTCGTCGAGCCGCCGGACCGCCGCCAGGTCAGCGACGGCATCGGCCTGCTGCAGGAACTCGGCGCGTTCTCCTCGACGAGTTCCGACCGCAGCCTCACCGACATCGGCCGCAAGCTCGCGCAGCTGCCGGTCGACCCGCGGATGGGCCGGATGGTCCTGGAAGCGGCGAAGAACGGGTGCGTCCGCGAGGTCATGATCATCGCCGCCGGGCTGTCCATTCAGGACCCGCGGGAGCGGCCGGCGGAGAAGCAGCAGGCGGCCGACGCCCAGCACGCGCGGTTCGCCGACCCGACGTCGGACTTCCTGGCGTACCTGAACCTCTGGGAGTACGTCGCCGAGCAGCAGAAGGCGTTGTCCGGCAACCAGTTCCGGCGGATGTGCCGCACCGAGTACCTCAACTACCTGCGGCTGCGCGAGTGGCAGGACATCTTCAGCCAGCTGCGTCAGCTGGCCAAGCCGCTCGGCATCCACCTGAACACGAACGCGTCCCCGGCCGACCCGCAGCGCGTGCACACCTCGCTGATCGCCGGGCTGCTCTCGCACATCGGCCTCAAGGACCCGGCGAAGGGCGACTACCTGGGCGCGCGCGGCGCCCGGTTCGGCGTGTTCCCGGGATCGGCGCTGTTCAAGAAGCAGCCGCGCTGGGTGATGTCGGCGGAGCTGGTCGAGACGTCGAGGCTGTGGGCGCGGGTCAACGCGCGCATCGAGCCGGAATGGGTCGAGCCGCTGGCCCAGCACGTCGTCAAGCGGTCGTATTCCGAGCCGCACTGGGAGCGCAAGCAGGGTGCGGTGATCGCGACCGAGAAGGTCACGCTGTACGGCGTCCCGCTGATCGCCGACCGCCGCGTCAACTACGGCCGCATCGACCCGGAGATGTCGCGCGCGCTGTTCATCCGCCACGCGCTGGTCGAAGGCGACTGGCAGACGCGCCACCACTTCTTCGCCGAGAACCGTGCGCTGCTGGAAGAGGTCGAGGACCTCGAGAACCGCGCGCGGCGGCGGGACATCCTGGTCGACGACCAGACGCTGTACGAGTTCTACGACGCGCGCGTGCCGACGGACGTCGTCTCGGTGCGCCACTTCGACAGCTGGTGGAAGAAGGCGCGGCACACCGATCCCGACCTGCTGTCGTTCGAGAAGTCCATGCTCATCAACGAGTCCGCGGGCAGCGTCCGCGAGGGCGACTACCCGGACTCGTGGACGCAGGGCACCCAGGTGTTCAAGCTGACCTACCAGTTCGAGCCGGGCGCGGACGCCGACGGCGTCACCGTGCACGTCCCGCTGCCGGTGCTGAACCAGGTGACGCCGGACGGGTTCGACTGGCAGGTGCCGGGCCTGCGCGCGGAACTGGTGACGCAGCTGATCAAGTCGCTGCCGAAGGCGTTGCGCCGCAACTTCGTCCCGGCGCCGGACACCGCGCGGGACGTCCTTTCGCGAGTGTCCCCTTCGGACGGACCGCTGCTGGAGGTGCTCGGCCGCGAGCTGCGGGCGCTGCGCGGGGTCACGATTCCCTACGCGGACTGGGACCTGGCTTCGGTGCCGGAGCACCTGAAGATGACCTTCCGGGTCGTGGACGAGCGCGGCAAGAAGGTCGCCGAGGGCAAGGACGTCTCGGAACTGCAGCGGCGGCTGGCGCCGAAGGTCCGCGCGACGATCTCCAAGGCGGCCAACACCCTCGAGAAGGCCGGGCTCACGAAACCGGCGTTCGGTTCGCTGCCGAAGGTGTTCGAGTCGACGCAGCGCGGCCACGACGTCAAGGCGTACCCGGCGCTGGTGGACGAAGGCGCGTCGGTGGCGGTGCGGCTCCTGGACACGCCGGAGCAGCAGGAACACGCGATGTGGGCGGGCACGCGGCGGATGCTGCGGCTGAACCTGAACTCGCCGATGAAGTTCATCACGCGGTCGCTGTCCAACTCGTCGAAGCTGGTGCTGAACCGCAACCCGCACGGCAGTGTGGCGGCGCTGCTCGAGGACTGCGTCGACTGCGCGGTGGACGCCCTGATGGCGGCCGGCGGCGGCCCGGTGTTCGACGAGGCGGGCTTCCAGGTGCTGCTTTCGAAGGTGCGCGAGGGGCTGCACCCGGAAGTGCTGGCGGTGTTGACGGACGTGGAGAAGATCCTCCGCGCGGCGAACGACGTCGAGGTGGCGCTGTCGTCGGCACGCGGCCCGGCGGAGTCGCTGGCGGACATCCGCGCCCAGCTGTCCGGCTTGGTGTACCCGGGTTTCGTGACGGAGACGGGCGCTTCGCGGCTGCGGCACGTGGTGCGTTACCTGCAGGGAATTTCCCGGCGCCTGGAGAAGCTGCCCACGGAGCCGACCCGCGACCTGCAGCGGACGGCGGACATCGCGTGGATCGACCGCGAGTACGCCGACGCGCTGGCTTCGCTGCCGCCGGGGACGTCGTCGCCGGCGTTGCGCGAGGTGCGCTGGATGATCGAGGAACTGCGGGTTTCGTTCTTCGCCCAGACGCTGGGGACGGCGCACCCGGTGTCGCTGAAGCGGATCACGAAGGCCCTCGACGACGCCCTGGGGTGACGCCGGGAATGTCCGGCTTCCCACTTCCGTCGGTTGACCGCGTCCATTCGCAGGTCAAGCCTGGGTCGGCTGGAGACCTTCCTGGGAAAGGACTTTCCGATGTCCTTGGGTGTTTCGTCCGCCAGGCGAAGAATCTTCGCCGTCTGCACCGCGCTCCTCCTGCCGTTCCTCTTCGCGCCCGCCGCGCACGCCGCCGTGGAGCCGCGCCACGACGTCCCGAATCCGCTGCTCAAGGAGCAGTTCGCCGAGGAGGAAGAGGAGGACGGCGACGATCCCGCGCTGTCCGCGCTCTGCCAGACCTACATCGGCAAGCCGAACCCGTACCGGCCGCTCGCGCCGAACACCGACGTCATCGACGGGGACACCATCGTGCCGACCGGCAGCCAGACCGGCTGCAGCACGGCCCAGAACGAGACGACCATCGCCGTCAACCCGGAGAACCCGCGCAACATCGTCGCCGGGTCCAACGACTACCGGCTGTACAACACGCGCGAGTCCCGCAACGACTCCGGCGGCTTCGCCTACACCTCGTTCGACGGCGGCCGGACCTGGGCGAACGTCCAGCTGCCGCACCTGGACTACCCCACCGGGGCGGCCGCACCGCTGTCCTATATGGACGCCGCTGGTGACCCGGCGGTCGCGTTCGGGCCGCACAACACCGTTTACTACGCGACGCTGGTGTTCAGCCGTGCCGCCGTTCCGGACGACCAGCAGCTCGCCAGCGGGATCGCGGTGTCGGTGTCCCACGACGGCGGCCGCAGTTTCGGCGACCCGGCGATCCTGCACCTCGACGGCGTCACGCCGGCGGGCACCCCGACGCCGGCGCACATCTTCAACGACAAGGAGTGGATCGCCGCCGACCCGGTGTCCGGCGACGTCTACGTCACCTGGACGCAGTTCACCTACGACGCGTCCGGCGCGTTCGTCGAATCGCCGATCGTGCTGTCGAAGTCCCGTGATTTCGGCCGGACGTGGTCGCCGGTGCGCCGGATTTCGCCGTCGCTGACCGGGTTCTCCGGCGGGATCACGCCGTTCGGCAGCGGCTCGAACCCGGTGGTGACCCGCGACGGGACGCTCCAGGTGGCGTACGAGACGTCGGTGTGCGCGACGGCCGCGTGCGACCGGCCGGCCGACCACGACGCGGTGGTCGTGGCGACCTCACGCGACGGCGGCCGGACGTTCCGGCACACCGAAGTGGGGCTCGACTTCGACTTCCCGGTGGACGAAGACGTCGCCAACAACGCGCTGACCGGCGAGAACTTCCGCGTCAACAGCTTCCCGCAGCTGACCTACGACCGCGTGACGGATCACCTGTGGGTGACCTGGGCCGACGACCGCAACGGCACGTACCGCGACGGCGAGTCGGTGAAGACGAACGGCGACAGTTTCCTGAGCGGGTCGGACGGCCGGCACGGCTGGTCGAAGCCGGTGAAGGTCGGCACGGGCGCCGACGAGGTGTTCCCGGCGGTGGCGGCGTTCGGCGGGCGGGTCGCGGTGACGTCGTACACGCGTGCGTACGACCCGAACGGCATCGGGCTGGACTACGCGTACGCGACCGGCTGGGGCGACGGCTTGTCCCCGCTGCGCAGGATCACGACGCAGACGGCGAACCCGCAGGTCCAGTTCGTCTCGACGGGCGCGGAGACGGGCAAGGAGCTGCAGGGCGTGTTCATCGGCGACTACACGGCCGCGGCCGTCGGCGCCGACTTCCGGCTGCACCCGGCGTGGACCGACTTCCGCGGCAACCCGGGCCGGACGCTGCCGAACCAGGACGTCGGGACGCAGACCCTGCCGATGTTCCCGTAGCGGAACGCGGATCTCGCGTGATTGAGCGCGGATCTCGCGTGATTGGCGGGGGATCTCGCGTGACTGAGCGGGCATCACTCGCTATTTCGCGTCGGCGTAGGTGTCGACTGCCGCGGTCTGCATGGGGAAGCGGACCGGGCAGGCCGGGCCGAACAGGAGGCGGGCCGCCTCTGTCACCGAGTCCTCGATGGCCTGGGTGACGGAGGCGGCCAGCTCGGCCGGGGTGTGGACGATCACCTCGTCGTGCTGGAAGAACACCAGGTGGGCGGGTGAGGGCAGGCGGGTGCGGAGGGTCGCCAGCATCACCGCCGTCATGTCCGCCGCGCTGGCCTGGACCACGAAGTTGCGGGTGAACCGGCCCCAGCCCCGCGACGCCCGTCGCGCCTTCAGCTCGGCCGCTTCGTCCGATGCCGGCCCGCCCGTCAGCGCGCGCCAAGCCGCCGACGGTGCCGGCGAAGTGCGGCCCAGCCGGGACCGGACCCGCTCGCCGCGCTCGCCCGCCTGCGCGGCACGCTCCACATAGGACACCGCGTCCGGGAAGCGCTGCCGCAGCAGGCCCAGCAGCGGCCCGGCCTCGCCGGACGTGCCCCCGTACATCGCCGACAGCATCGCGATCTTCGCGCGGGCCCGGTCGTCGCGGTCGTCGTTCGCCGCCGGGACCCAGCGGTTGCCGGAGAACAGCGCCTCGCCCAGCCGGGCGTACAGGTCCGTCGCCGCCGCGACGTCGGCCAGCCGCCGGTCGCCCGACAGCGCCGTGAGCACCCGCGGCTCCAGCTGGGCCGCGTCCGCCACCACCAGCTTCCAGCCCGGGTCCGCGCGCACGCACGTCCGCAGCACCTTCGGGATCTGCAGCGCCCCGCCGCCGCGGCTGGCCCACCGCCCGGTCACCACTCCGCCGACGACGTAGTGCGGCCGGAACCGGCCCTCGGTGACCCACTCTTCGAGCCACGCCCAGCCGTTCGCCGCGAAGAGCCGCGACAGCTCCTTGTACTCCAGCAGCGGCCCGACGGCCGGGTGATCGATCCCGCGGAGCAGGTACTTCCGCGCCGCCGGCACCTCGATCCCCTCGCGGGCCAGCGCCCGGACCACGCTCGGCGGCGAGTCCGGGTTCACCGGCCGCCCGCCGAACGCCTCGCTGATCTTCGCGCCCAGCTCGACCAGCGCCTTCGGCCGCTGCCCGGCCGGCACCCGCGGCCCGAGCCGCGCAGCCAGCAGCTCCTCGTGCACGTCGGCGCGCCACGGCAGACCGTCGGCCGACATCTCCGCCGCCGCCAGCGCGCTCGCCGACTCCGCCGCCAGCAGCAGCCGCATCCGGTCCGGGTGCTCGACAGCCGCCACCCGCCGCTCCTGCTCCGCGAGGACGCGCCGCACCGCCGTGACGACCGTCACGCCCTCGGGCAGCGTCGGCGCCCTCGTCTCGAACAGCGTCGGCTGCGCCAACTCGACGGCCGCCGAATCCGGTGGCGGTTCCTCGCCGTTCGCCCTGGCCCACGCCGCACGCAGGCTCCGCGACTGCGCCTCCGCGCCCTCGTACGCCAGCAGCAGCCCCTCGGCCAGCTCGAGGTCGTAGCAGCGGCGCACCCGCAGCCCGGCCGCGATCAGCACCGGGTACGCCCGCTCCACCGACGGGAACACCCACCGCGGCGCCAGCGACGACTCCAGCTCCCGCGCCAGCCCCGCGAAAGCCGCCTCGTCCAGGCCGGACACCGTGTCCGAAGGCGTGTGCACGGTGAAGCTGCCGTCCTCCTCCCGTCCCGCGATCACCTGCACCCGGACATCATGCCGACCACCACCGACAGTTTCCGCTCGCTCGCGGGCTGGTGCGTTCGGCCTACCCTTGGTTTACTCTCCGGTAGCTCCCATACCGCCGGTACGCCCGCCGTCGGCATGGGCTCTCTTCCCGCAGCAACGGAGGTGCCCGGATGAGCCTGGTCGCGCTCGCCACCACGGTGGCGGACAAGGTGACCGAGACGGTGCGCAGCGTCGACGTGATGCGGCGGGCGGGCCTCGTCCCCTTCCCCAGAGTCGACGAAGGCGTGCGTTCGCTGGTCGCGCTGCGGAAGTTCGGCCCGTTCGCCGGCGCCAACCACATCTCCGCCCGCCGCGACCCGGCCGCCGTCGGCATCGTCGACGAGCTCGGCCCGCTCACCTACAAGCAGCTCGACGACCAGTCGAACGCCCTGGCCAGGGCCTGGTCCGAGCGCGGCATCCGGCCCGGCCAGGTGGTCGCCGCGCTGTGCCGTGACCACCGCGGCCTCGTCATCACGATGGCCGCGGCCGGCAAGCTCGGCGTCCGCCTGCTGCTGATGAACACCGGGTTCGCGAAGCCGCAGCTCGCCGACGTCGCCAAGCGCGAAGGCGTCACCGCGCTCGTCTACGACCAGGAGTTCACCGGCCTGCTCGACGCGATCCCCGACGGCGTCGACCGCTACCTCGCCTGGGTCGACCCGGGCTCGGACCTGACCGACCGGACCGTCCCGGTGCTCGACGAGATCATCGCCAGCACCGACGACCGGCCCTGGCCCGCGCCGGCCAAGCCGGGCGGGTTCGTGCTGCTGACCAGCGGCACCACCGGCACGCCGAAGGGCGCGCCGCGGCCGCACACCTCCGCGCTCGCGTCCGCGCAGTTCCTCGACCGGATCCCGCTGCGGTCGAACGAGGCCACCTACATGGGCGCGCCGCTGTTCCACGGCACCGGCCTGTCGCAGTTCATCCTGTCCTTCGCGCTCGGCTCGAAGGTCGTGATGCGGCGCAAGTTCCACCCCGAAGAGGCGCTGCGCGGCGTGGCCGAGCACAAGTGCACCGCGCTCGTGCTCGTCCCGACCATGCTGCAGCGCATCGTGGACCTGCCGAAGGACGTCCGGGACAAGTACGACACCTCGGCGCTGCGGATCATCTTCGTCGCCGGCTCGGCGCTCTCGCCGGACCTGGGCAACCGGGCCAACGAGGCGTTCGGCCCGGTCGTGCACAACCTCTACGGCTCCACCGAGGTCGCGGTGGCGACGGTCGCGACGCCGGAGGACTGGGCGAAGGCCCCGGGCACGGTCGGCCGCGCGCCGGTCGGCTGCAAGGTGGCGCTCTACGACCAGAACGGCAGCCGCATCACCGAGCCGCACGTGACGGGCCGGGTGTTCGTCGGCAGCGGGCTCAGCTTCGGCGGCTACACCGACGGCCGCCACAAGGAGATCATCGACGGCCTGCTCTCCAGCGGCGACGTCGGCCACTTCGACGAAGACGGCCTCCTGTTCATCGACGGCCGCGACGACGAAATGATCGTCTCCGGCGGCGAGAACGTGTTCCCGATCGAGGTGGAGAACCTGCTGGTCGAGCGCGAAGACGTGGTCGAGGCGGCGGTGATCGGCGTCGAGGACCCGGAGTTCGGGCAGCGGCTGAAGGCGTTCGTGGTCCGGGCGGAAGGCGCCGACCTCGAAGCCGACGAGATCCGCGACTACGTCAAGGCGAACCTGGCCCGCTACAAGGTGCCCCGCGACGTCGAGTTCCTGGACGAACTGCCCCGCAACGCGACCGGAAAGGTGCTCCGCACCAAACTCCAGTGACAACCGAGGCTTCGCCACCCGGCCCCCGAAAAGCTCTCATGACCCTCGCTGGACGTTGACGATCAGCCAGCGTCCCTCCCGGCACGCGGCGACGACGGTGCAGGCGGCACCGTCGCGGTGTCCGGTCGCGACACCGACGGCGGCGGTCACCTCCAGCCGGGTCCACCGGAACGCCGCGGCCGGCGCCCGGCCGGGCCAGTGGTCGCGGTCGAGCACCAGCCCGTCCGGGCCGTCACCGCGGAAGTCGGCGGCCAGCAGGGACGCAGCGCCGTCGCCGCGGGTTTCGGCGTCCCGCCAGCGGGCCAGCAGTTCCTCGAACGTCTCCACGGTTCCGACGGTCGCAGGCACCCAGTAGCGCAACATCGGCCACCTGGCCGAGATCCGCTGGCAGACTGACCGGGCCATGACTGCGACGAAACTCCTCCCGGCCGGCACGGTCACCATCCTCTGCGCCGGCGACGCCGCCCCGGTGGTCTTCACGACCCCCGGCGAGGCCCTCGCCGCGCTGACCGGCGGCCCGGCGGCCGTGCACACCGGAGACGTGCTGATCCGCGACGACGGCACGCCCACCGGACCCGCCGTCCGCCGCTGCGAACAGCTGCGCGCGCTGGCGGACGAGGGCCGGATCCTCGTGTCGGCCCGGGCCGCGACGGCCCTCGGTGACGCCGTGACGCTGCACGACCTCGGCCGCCACCGGCTGCCGGACCTCGCCGCGCCCGAGCGCGTCTTCGAGCTCGGCGAGACACCGGGGCCGCTGCGCTCGCTCGACACCGTCCCGAACAACCTCCCCGTGCAGCTGACCGGGTTCGTGGGCCGCGACGCCGAGGTCCGCGACGTCCGGCGGCAGCTCGCCGGCACCCGGCTGGTGACGCTGGCCGGCCCCGGCGGCAGCGGCAAGACGCGGCTCGCCGCCCAGGTCGCCGCGAGCACGGAGTGGCCGGACGGCGTCTGGTGGGTGGCGCTCGACGCCGTCACCGAGGTCGCCGAGCGGGTCGCCGCGACGCTCGGCGTGCCGGTGGAACCCCAGGCCGGTGCGGCGCGCTCGGTCGCGACGGAACTGCGCGACCGGCGCGTCCTGCTCTGCCTCGACAACTGCGAGCACGTCCTCGACGGCGCCGCCGAGGTCGCGATCGAGCTGCTGCGGTCCTGCCCCGAGGTGGCGGTGCTGACGACCAGCCGGGAGCCGCTGGGCGTGCCGGGGGAGACCGTGTGGCGGGTGCCGCCGCTGGCCGTCGACGAGGCCGTCGCGCTGTTCGTGGAGCGCGCGGGCGCGGTCCGGCCGCTGTTCACCTTGGACGCCTCCAGCGCGGCCGCCGTCCGGTCGATCTGCACCCGGCTCGACGGCATCCCCCTGGCCGTGGAGCTGGCCGCGGCGTGGCTGGGAACCCTGACCCCGCACCAGATCGACGCCGGTCTCGAGGACCGGTTCGCGCTGCTGACCCGCGGTCCGCGCGGGGTGCCGGAGCGGCAGCGGACCCTCGAGGGCTCGATCGCGTGGAGCCACGACCAGCTCGACGGCGAAGACCGCGCGGTGTTCCGGCGGCTCGCGGTGTTCGCCGACGGGTTCACCCTCGACGCGGCGGGCGGCCCGGCCGTGCTGCCCGCGCTCGGCCGGCTCGTCGACAAGTCCTTGGTGCTCGCCGAAGACGGCCGCTACCGGCTCTTGGAGACGCTCCGCGAGTACGCGGCGGCCCGGCTGGCCGAGGCGGGGGAGACCGCCGCCGTCCGCGACCGTCACCTCGACCACTTCCTGGCGCTGGCCGAAGCCGCCGAACCCGAGCTCGACCGCGACAAGGACGCCTGGCGGGCCCGGGTCGAGCCCGAGCGGGACAACCTGCGCGCGGCCCTGGAATGGGGCCTGGCGCACGAGGACCCGGACCGGGGCCGCCGGCTCGCCGCGGCCGTCGCGTGGCTGTGGAACCTGGGTGGCCGCGGGCACGAAGGCTTGGCGTATCTCAGGCGCGCGGTGGCCCGCCGCCCGGACGACCGGACGCCGCTGCAGGCCCGGCTGCTGACCGGGATGGGACTGGTCGCGGACACCACGGCGCCGTTCGACGTCGAAGCCGCGCGGCAGGGGCTGGCCCTGGCCACCGAACTCGGCGAAGCGGACCTGCGCGCGCGGTGCCTCGCCCTGACCGCGCTCGGTCACCTCTACACGGACTTGGACACCGCCTGGGACCTCGCCGTCGAAGCCGAAAAGGAAGCCGACGGCTTCGCGCGGGACAGCGCGTTGATGCTGCGCGGAATCATCCGGACCGTCCGCGACCGGCACGACGACGCGGCCCCGCTGCTCGCCGAGGCGGCCCGAGGGCTTCTCCGGCGCGGCGACCGCGGGCTCGCCTCGACCGTCCTCAGTGTGCAGTCGGCGAGTGCGCTGGCGGCGGCGGACCTGCCCCGGGCGAAGGAACTCGCCGAGCGGGCCGTCGAGGTCGCCGCGCCGCTCGGGGACTTCCACCGGGTCAACACGACCCTGTGCCAGTCGGCCCGGGTGCACGGCTTCGCCGGGGACGCCGACGCCGGGTTCCGCGTGATGGAACCGTTCCTGCGGCTGCTCGAAACGGCGGGGGACGTCTTCGTGCCGGGCATGGCCGGGGTGCTGGGCGAGTTGCACTGGCGGCGGGGCGAGTCCGAAGCGGCGTTGCGCTGGTTCGAGCGTGAAGCCGTGCCCGGGACGTACATGGCCGCGCAGGGCCTGCCCGAACGCGGTGCTTTGCTGCGCGAGCTCGGCCGGCCCGACGAGGCCGCGGAGGTGCTGGCCACCGCCGTCGAGCTGACCCGCCGCTGGTCGCTGCCGTCGCCGCTGGCCGACGCCCTGGACCAGCAGGGGTACCTGGCGGAGCCGGAGCAGGCGGCCGAGCTGCACCACGAAGCCCTGAGCCTGCGCCTCGACCACGGCCTCCGGCTGGGCGTCCTGGCCGGCCTCGATGCGTTGACGACGCTGCTCGCGCGCACCGGCCGCGAGGCCGACGCGGCCCGGGTGCTCGTCTCGGCTGCACAGGCCCGGGCCGAGCTGGGCGTGCCTCGCCGTCCGGCCGCCCAGGCGGAGCTCGACGCGCTCGGCCTGGTGACCGCCGAACCGCCGATGGCCCTCGACGACGTGGTCGCGTTCGTGCGCCGGGCCCGCGGCAGCCGCGGCCGGCCGTCGAGCGGCTGGGGCAGCCTGACACCGACCGAGCTCGAGGTGGTGAAGCTGGCGGCGGAGGGCTGCACGAACCCGGAGATCGGCACCCGGCTGTTCATGAGCCGCGGCACGGTGAAGACGCACCTGGCGCACGTCTACGCGAAGCTCGGGATCGCGAACCGCACCGAACTGGCTGCCCTCGCGGCGGCCCGGCTCGGCTGAAGGTCAGTCCCAGTCGATGCCGAAGACGCCCGGGCCGAAGTCGAACGCCACCGCGTGCACCCCGTCCGCGCCGTCGAGTTTCAGCGCCCGGCGGGCGAGGGTGCCGTTCGCGCCGTTCCGGGAGTACTGCCAGCAGCGGTCCGGTGCCGTTCCCGGGGCGAACCGGACCTCCAGCAGGTACTCCCGCACCGGGCGGCGGAACTCGCGGTAGTGCGTGTTGCGGCATTCCGGGTACGGCGGCCCGCCGTTGGTCAGCGTGTACTCGATCAGGTGCGTCTCGCCGCGGTTGATCGGCTGGTCGAAGAGCAGTTCGGAGACGAGCAGGCCGTGTGCCTCGTCGATCTCGGCGCGGCCGACCCGGCAGTTGCGCACGGCGTGCAGCTCCGGCACACCCGCCGCCGGGTCGTCCTGGGTGTAGACCAGCAGCCAGCGGTCCTGGCCGTCGGCGACCGCCTGGAACACCGCCCGCGCGGTCACCGCCCGCTGGCCGCCGTCGGCGGCGATCTCGCACAGGTCGTGCAGCCCGACCATCCTCAGCGGCTGCTGGCGCTCGAGGGCGTGCGGCGCGCCGACCTTCTCCAGCAGCGGCTGCAGCACCTCACGCGGGAACGACATCGGCTCGCCGCCGGCCTGGCGCTTCCCGGCGCCGCCGCGGGGCCGGGGCGGCGGCAGCAGCCCGAGCAGGGACCCGGCGGGGACGTCGAGGATCTCTTCGAGCGTGCGGACGGCCGAGAGCGAGCTCTGCCGCTCCGGCTGTCTTTTGCCCGACTGCCAATAACTGAGCGCGGTGACGCTGATGACGACGCCGCGGGCCCGCAGCCGCGCCTGGATCCGGTCGAGCGAGAGCCCGCTGGTGGCGATGGCCGCGCGTAGCCGGATGGCGAATTCGGTGCGCCCGCTCTCCTGGTCGTCACCCACCGTGCTGCTCGCCATCGCTGAAATCCCGACCCGCCCCATGCCGTCCCCCGACGATTCCCGACCAGGAGCACGTTAGCAGTTTTCCGCCCGGTCTCCGTGCCCCTCTTCGGCCGTGCCACCGGGGCTGCCACTCAGGCGAACGGGCTAGTACTGGCAACTGTGAACCATTGCCCCGGCCTGGGGCGACGCGCTTGTATGACTTGCCTGCGCCGGTGGCACCGCCTCCCCCTCACGGCCCACCCGGGCGCAGGTGTGACCGGCCGCGCGAGCGGTTCCGGCTCCGGTTCACCCGGCCGAGTTGTGCGACCGGCCGAGGTGGCCGCGCGATGACCGGTGGCCCGGCGACGCCCCCAGCGCCGGGCCACCGGTCTTGTTACCACCGGGTAGCATCCCGGGCATGACGCTCCGGAAGAACATCCTGATCACCGGCGCCAGCAGCGGGTTGGGCGAAGGCATGGCCCGCCGGTTCGCGGCGAAGGGGCGCAACCTGGCGCTGTGCGCGCGGCGCACCGAGCGGCTCGAGAAGCTGGCCGCCGAGCTGACCGCGGCGCACCCGGGGATCACGGTCGTCACGCGCACCCTCGACGTCACCGACCACGACCGCGTGTTCGCCGTCTTCGAGGAGTTCCGCGCCGAGCTCGGGTCCCTCGACCGGGTGATTGTGAACGCCGGGCTCGGGAAAGGGCAGCGGGTCGGCACCGGCCGGTTCGACGCCAACCGCCAGACCCTCGAGGTCAACTTCGTCGCGGCCGCCGCCCAGATCGAGGCCGCCGCCGGGATCTTCCGCGAGCAGGGCGCCGGCCACCTCGCCGTCATCTCCTCGTTCAGCGCGCTTCGCCCGTTTCCGGGCAAGCTCACCGCGTACGCCGCTTCGAAGGCCGGGATCTCGGCGTTCGTCGACGGCACCCGGATCGAGCTGAAGCGCCGGGGCATCGCCGTCACCGACGTCCGGCCCGGCTACATCGAGTCGGAGATGAACGACCGGATCGGCCGGAACCCCTTGCTGGCCAAGGCGGACACCGGGGCCAGGGCGCTGGCCAAGGCGATCGAGGCCGAACCGCGCCGCGCCTACGTCCCGGCGTGGCCGTGGGTGCCGCTGAGCGTCGTCATGCGCGTGGTGCCGGCCGCGCTGCTGCGGAAGTTCGCGTGAACGCCCCGGTCGAGGTCCGCGCGGAGGACGCCTTCGACATCGCCGCGGTGCACGCCTGGCTCCGCGCGAAGATCGACGGCCTCGGGGACGAACCGCCGCACGTCCGGCAGTTCCCCGGCGGCGCGTCCAACCTGACGTACCTGCTCACCTACCCGGACCGCGAGCTGATCCTGCGCCGCCCGCCGGCCGGGCACAAAGCCGCGTCGGCGCACGACATGCGGCGCGAGTACCGCGTGCAGCACGCGCTGAAGCCGGTGTTCCCGTACGTGCCGCGGATGGTGGCGTTCGGGGACGACCCGGCCGTGCTCGGCGGCGACTTCTACGTCATGGAGAAGCTCGGCGGCCTGATCCTGCGCGGCGACCTCCCGCCGGGGATGACGCTGGCGCCGGAGCAGGCGCGCGAGCTGTCCGGCAAGGTCGTCGACCGGCTGGTGGACCTGCACGCCGTCGACGTCGGAAAGGCCGGCCTCGCCGATCTCGGCAAGGGCGCCGGATACGTCGAACGGCAGGTCCGCGGCTGGTCCGAGCGGTACGTGGCGGCGCGCACGGACAACGTCGGCGACTTCGCCGAGGTGCGCGCGTGGCTGGCCGCCAACCAGCCCGGCGAGGTCCGGATCTGCCTGATCCACAACGACTACCGGCTCGACAACCTCGTGCTGGACGGCCCGTCGACGCTGAACATCACCGGCGTCCTCGACTGGGAAATGGCCACGCTCGGCGACCCGCTGATGGAGCTCGGCAGCATGCTCGCCTACTGGGTCCAGGCCGGCGACGACGACGTCATGCACGCCAGCCGCCGCCAGCCGACCCACCTGCCCGGCATGTTCACCCGGGAGGAGTTCGTCGCGCGCTACGCTGAGAAGACCGGGCTGTCGATCGGGAACTGGCGGTTCTACGAGGTCTACGGCCTGTTCCGGCTCGCCGCGGTGCTGCAGCAGCTGTACCGGCGGTATCGCGACGGCGCCACCCGCAACCCGGCGTTCAAGGACTTCTGGCAGTTCGTCGGCTACCTGGACTGGCGCTGCCGCGAGATCATCGCGAAGGGGAGCGTGTAGTGGGCGCGATTTACCTCGTTCGGCACGGACAGGCGTCGTTCGGCGCTTCGGACTACGACGCGCTGTCGCCGCGCGGCTTCGAGCAGTCCACTGTGGTCGGTTCGGAACTGCTGCGGCGCAACGTGGTCTTCAGTCAGGTCCGGTCCGGAACGCTGGCGCGGCAGCGCGACACCGCGGCGACGGTGCTGAAGGTGCTCGGCAGCGACGTCCCGGTGGTCGAGGACCCCCGGTGGAACGAGTACGACCACGTCGACATCGCGCTCCACCACGCCGGCGGGGCGCCGCAGGAGGATTCGCGGGCCTACCAAGGCATCCTGGACGCGGCCCTGACGGCGTGGGCGTCGGCGGGCGACGGCGGGCCGTGCGCCGAGACGTGGCCCGCGTTCCTCGCGCGCTGCCGGTCCGCGCTGGAAGACCTGGTGGCGTCGCTGGGCAAGGGCGAGCACGCGGTCGTGTTCACCTCCGGCGGCGTGATCGCCACGATCTGCGGCCTGCTCATGGGCACCCCCGAGACCGGCTTGCTCAAGCTCAACCGCGTCACGGTCAACGGCGGGATCACCAAGCTGGTGTCCGGCCGCGGCGGCGTCACGCTGCTGTCGTTCAACGAGCACCCGCACTTCGAGGCGGACGCGGCCGCGTTGCTCACCTACCGGTAGGAGGCGCTCGATGGAGTTCGGCGAGGTCACGCTGTACCCGGTGAACGGGCACGGCCCGGAGGACGTCGTCGTCGACGGCGAGGGCCGGATCTACACCGGCGTCGACGACGGCCGGATCCTGCGCCTCTCGCCCGACGGGCAGCGCATCGACGTCATCGCCGACACCGGCGGGCGCCCGCTCGGGCTGGAGCTGTACGGCGAGGACGAGCTGCTGGTCTGCGACGCCCGCGCCGGGCTGCTGGTGGTCCCCCTCGCCGGCGGTGCGGTTTCCACCCTGGCGACTTCCGCCTTGGGGCTGGACTTCGTGTTCTGCAACAACGCGGCGGTGGCGGCGGACGGGACGGTCTACTTCACGGATTCCTCCCGCCGCTTCGGCATCGACAACTGGCGCGACGACCTGATCGAGCAGACGGCAGGAGGACGGCTGCTGCGCCGGTCCCCGGACGGCACGATCGACCTGCTGCTCGACGGCCTCCAGTTCGCGAACGGCGTGGCGCTGGCCCCGGACGGGTCGTTCGTGGCGGTGGCGGAGACGGGCGGGTTCAGCGTGTCCCGGGTATGGCTTGCCGACGGCCGTTCGGAGGTGTTCGTCGACGGTCTGTGGGGCTTCCCGGACAACATCTCGACGGGTACGGACGGCCTGATCTGGATCACGCAGGCGTCCCCTCGCGTCGCGGCTCTCGACGTGGTCCGGCGGCTGCCGGCCTTCCTCCGGGCGGGTGTCCGGCGGCTGCCGACGTCGCTGCAGCCCTCGCCGGGGCGGGAGGTGGGTGTCCTGGGGGTGGCGGCGGACGGGACGGTGGTGCGTGAGCTGCGTGGCGAAATCCCGGGCTTCCACATGCTCGTGGGCGTCCGCGAGTGGCAGGGGCGGCTGTATTTCGGCTCGTTGGAGGAGTCGGCGATCGCGGTGACGCCCGTGAGCTGAGCCTTCAGCGTCCGGTCCAGCGCGGCTCCCGGCCCGCGGTCCAAGCCGCGTAGAACTCCTTGTGGTCCTTCGCCGTCATCAGCAGCGCCTGCGTGATCGCCTCCAGCTCGATGGCGCTGCCCAGGTCCATGTCCAGCTCGCGGGTCAGCAGCACCTTCGTCGTCGCGTACGCCAGCGCCGGGCCGTCGGCCAGCCGGCGTGCCAACGCCGCGGCCGCATCGGGGAGTTCCGAGTCGGGCACCACCTGCGAAGCCAAGCCGATCTCCGAAGCTCGCGACGCCGACACCTTGTCGCCCAGGATGAGCAGTTCCGTCGCCCGGCCCAGGCCAACCAGCCGCGGCAGCAGGTACGCCGAGCCCATGTCCGCCCCCGCCAAGCCCACCTTCGTGAACAGGAACGCGAACTTCGCCGACTCGGCCAGCAGCCGGAAGTCGCTGGCCAGCGCGATCACCGAACCCGCTCCGGCCGCCACGCCGTTGACCGCCGCGATCACCGGGATCGGGCACTCGCGCAGGGCCTTCACCACCGCGCCCGTCATGCGGGTGAACTCCAGCAGCTCCGCCGTCTCGAACTTCTGGAGCTCGCCGATGATCTCCTCGACGTCACCTCCGGAACAGAACCCGCGGCCTTCGCCCGTGATCACGAGGACCCGGACGTCCTCGTGCTGCGGGAGCTCGATGACCAGGTCCCGCAGATCCGCATAAACGTCGAACGTCAGCGCGTTGAGCTTCGAAGGACGCGTGAACGTCACCGTCGCCACCCCGTCGGCCACCGCGAAGCCGAAGTGCTCCCATTCGCGGGTCAGCGGGGCGGTTGCGCGGAACGGGCTCATGACTGGATTCCTCCGCCGTCGAGTACGAGGGTCTGGCCGTTGATCGCGGCGGCCTCCGGGGCCGCCAGGAAGGACACCGCGAACGCCACTTCCGACGGCTCCAGCAGCCGGCCGAGCGGGGACGCCGCCGCCAGCGCCGCTTCCGCCTCCGAAGAGGACCGGCCGGAGCGGGAGACGATCCGCTCCACCGAGGTCGCCGTCATGTCGGTGCGGACGAACGCCGGGCACACCGCGTTCGCCGTGACGCCGGTGCCGGCCAGCTCCGCCGCCACCGCGCGCATGAAGCCCACCGCCGCGTGCTTCGACGCCGTGTAGCCCGCCGTGTAGCGGTAGCCGACGTGCGAAGCCGTCGACGCCACCGTGACGATCCGGCCGCGGTCGCGTGCGCGCATCCCGTCCAGCACCGCGCGCGTGCAGAGGAACGCGCCCGTCGCGTTCACCTCGAACTGCTCGCGCCAGTCGGCCAGCGAAGTCCGGGAAACCGGGGCGCTCGAGGAGATTCCGGCGTTGTTGACCAGCACGTCGACCGGGCCCGCCGAAGCGAAATACGCGGCCACGGCTTCCTCGGACGTGACGTCGCAGTCCGCACGGCCCGGCGCCAGCACCGTGTCGCCGGAAGACCGGAACCGGGCCGCGATCGCCGCGCCGATGCCGCGCGTGCCGCCGGTGACCACCACCAGGCGGCTCACGGGCGGGCCGCCAGGGCGCGCCGGTCGAGCTTTCCGTTGGCCGTGCGGGGGAGTTCCGTCATGAAGACCACCTCGCGGGGGTACTTGTGCTTGGCCAGGTGGGCTTTCGCGTGGTCCTTCAGCGCGTCGGCGGTGACCGCCGAACCGGGCTGCAGCACGACGTACGCGCGCGGCACGACCAGGCCGTCGGCCTCGTGGCCGACCACCGCGCAGTCGGTGACGTCCGGGTGGCCCAGCAGGCAGTCCTCGATCTCGCCGGGCGCGACGAACACGCCACCGACCTTGAGCAGCGCGTCGGCGCGGCCGTGGTGGCGGAAGTACCCGTCCGGGGCGCGGCTGAACAGGTCGCTCGACGTGAGCGTGTCGCCGTCGAACGTCCGCGCCGACTTCTCCGGGTCGCCGTGGTACTCCAGCGCGATCGTCGGCCCGGTCACCCGGAGAGGCCCGATCTCGCCGTCCGGCAAGGGATTCCCGAGCTCGTCGACCACCTCGGCGGTGTAGCCGGGCACGGGCGTGCCCAACGTGCCGACGCGCGCGGCGCCCGGCCGGTTCGACAGGTAGATGTGGTACGCCTCGGACGAGCCGATCCCGTCCACCACCGGCACGCCGAAGGCCGCGTCCCACTTGCGGTGCAGCTCCGACGGCAGTGCCTCGCCCGCCGACGTCGTCATCCGCAGGCAGCTCAGGTCCTGCTTCGCCGCGGCCGGGTGGGCGACCATCGCGCTCATCATCGTCGGCACGTTGACCAGCACGGTCGGCCGGTGGCGGGCGATCAGCTCGAACACCAGGTCCGCCGTGGTGCGCTCGGGGAACGCGATCCCCGCGGCACCGACGCCGAACGGGAACAGCGCCACCAGATCACGCGCATAGCCGAAGAACAGCTTCGGCACGGCGAGGATCCGATCGTCCTCGCGCAGGCCGAGCACCTGGACGGCGTACCGCTCGAAGCTCTCCAGCGGACTGCGCAAGGGATGCACGCACGCCTTGGGCGCGCCCGTGCTGCCGGTGGTGAACTTCCAGATGCCGACGTCGTCCACAGTGGTCGGTGCGGCCTCCAGCGAATCCGGCGCGGCGTCGACCAGGGTCCGGAATGGACGCTCACCCGGGAGCAGCTCACTTTCGGGCACGCCCGTGACGAGCAACCCGGTGGCGCCCGCCTGGCGCAGCGCGGGCAGCGTGACGGCGTCCGCGAGCACCGCGACGGCCTCGGTGTAGCCGAGGTAGTACGCGTAGTCCTTGGGCTGCAGGAACGGGTACACCTCGGCGGTCACCGCGCCGATCTTCTGGGCGCCGTACCAGGCGGCGACGAACTCGTCGCCGTCGCTCAGCGCCAGCAGCACCCGTTGTCCGCGCCGGACACCGGCGTCCAGCAGGACGTTGCCGACGCGGTTCGCCAGCGCCGCGAGCGAGGCGTAGCTGATCGTGCGGTCCCCGACGAACAGGGCCGTCCGGTCACCCCGGCCCGCCGCCACGTGCCGGTCGAGGAAGTGCGTGGCGAGGTTGAACGGCTCACTCACGGGCCAGCTCCCGGATCGCTTCCACCAGCAGGTCGGTCAACGTCGAGAAGGTCTCTTCGCCCTCGGAAGGGGTCGCCTCGGCCGGCGCGCCGCAGTACGCCTCGGTCATGCCCATCTCCCGGAAGCCCCCGTCGGAAGGAGCCGCGGCGAGACTGACCGGCACGTGCGGCAGGGTCCGCATCAGCGCCTGGTCGACGAGCTCGGGCCGGTCGGCCAGCACCAGCGACGTCTCGTACCGCCCCGCGTGGCACTCCCCGGAGCGGAACTCCTCGGTCAGCCGCTCCGCGTGCCGCCGCCGGACCAGGTCGAGCAGGGCGACCCGCCCGTCGTAGGCGAAGTTCAGCGTCTCCACCGCCCGCCGCAGCGTCACCAGGTGGGCGGGCTCGAAGTGGTTGTTGACCAGCAGAATCCGCCGGAGCCGCTGGCCGATCAGGGCCGCGCCGATGTCGACGAGCAGCGAGTGCAGCGTCTCCTCGCCGACGTGGATCCCGCCGGCGAACCCGGCCGCGAACCGGGTCACCCCGTACGGCACTTCGGGGAGGACGAGCACGCGGACGTCCTCGTCGGCGGCCAAGCGAGCAACCGCCCGCTCGCACATCCCGCGCGAGATGAGCGGGTCGGTGCCCAGTGGCGCGTGCGGGCCGTGCGGCTCGACCGCGCCCACCGGGAGCAGCAGCACGGGGACGCGCTCGCCGTCCGGCAACGAAGCGACCTGCCGCGAGGTGAGGTCCGCGAAGTACGTCACGCAATTCACGCTACACCGCAGCGGCCTGAGGTGTATAGAGTTGCGCCCATGCCCACCGATGCCTTCGAAGCCGGCCCTCAGGAGCTGGTCATGACGTTGCTGGGCAGCTACGTGCACCCGCGCGAAACCCGCCGGGTGTGGTCGGGCGGCCTGGTCGCGGTGCTCGCCGAGCTGGGCTTCTCCGACGGCGCCGCGCGGATCGCGCTCACCCGCCTGGTGCGTCGCGGCCTGCTGCAGCGCCACCGCGAAGGCCGGACCGTGCACTACTCGCTGACCAGGCGCACGGTCGCCCTGCTCGCCGACGGCGACCGGCGGATCTTCTCCCTGGGCCGCCGCGAGCGGGCCGCCGGCGAGTGGACCGTGCTGTGGCAGAGCATCCCGGAGAGCCGCCGCCAGGCCCGGGAACGCCTGGTCCGGCGGCTGCGGTTCCTCGGGTTCGGGCCCTACTCCGACGGCACCTGGATCGCCCCGCACGACCGCGAGGCCGAGGTCGTCGCCCTGCTCGGCGAGCTCGACGTCACCGAGCACGCCGGCCTGCTGCTCGGCCGGCCGTCGGCCGCCCTCGACGTCCGCCGGTTCGCCGGCCGGGCCTGGGACCTCGACGACCTGGCCGCGCGGTACGCCGCGTTCGTCGGTCAGTTCGGCGGGTACGCGGGCCGGGAGCCGCCGGACGCCGAGGCGTTCGAGGTGCGCACCCGGCTGGTGCACACCTTCCGGATGTTCCCGTCGCTCGACCCGGAACTGCCCGCCGACCTGGTGCCCGCTCCGGACCGCCGGGCGGCGGCGGTCGAGCTGTTCCACGATCTGTACACCGCGCTCGCGCAGCCTGCCCAGCGCCATTTCGACGAGGTGACCAAGGGATGACCCAACCCAGCCAAGCGACCCAGGAAGCCCTGAGCTACACCTCGTACCTCGGGCTCGACGAAGTGCTGAACGCGCAGCGCCTGCGCTCCGACGAGCACGACGAGCTGCTGTTCATCGTGATCCACCAGGTGTACGAGCTGTGGTTCAAGCAGATCCTGCACGAAATCGATTTCCTCCAGCGGAACCTCGAAAAGGGCAACACCGCGCACGCCATCCGCACGCTGCGCCGGATCCTGACCATCCTCAAGGTCGCGGTCGCGCAGATCGACGTGCTGGAAACGATGACGCCCAGCCAGTTCACCAGTTTCCGCGCCCGTTTGGACGCTTCGAGCGGCTTCCAGTCGGCCCAGTTCCGCGAGCTGGAGGCGGTGCTCGGGCGGCGTGACGAGCGCGTGTTCGCGCACTACCCCGAGGGTGGCGAGCAGCGGAAACGCATTGCCGAAGCGATGGCGCGACCGTCCTTGTTCGACTCTTTTCTCGCGTACCTCAAGGTTTCTGGCTACGCGGTCGAGTGTGACCGAGACGTCACTCGACCGGTGGAGCCGTCCCCGGCCCTGCAGGCGATATTGCTGGACGTGTACAGCGACGACGGGGGACCCTCGGTCGTCGCGGAGTGTCTGGTCGATCTCGACGAAGGGATGCAGGAGTGGCGCTACCGGCACGTGAAGATGGTCGAACGCACCATCGGCGACAAGACCGGGACGGGAGGATCATCCGGCGCGACTTACCTGCGTACCACGCTTTTCCAGCCGATGTTCCCGGATCTCTGGGCCGTACGGAGCCGACTGTGACCACTTTGGACGACCTGCGCGCGGACGCCAACAGCCTCGCCGCGCACTACACCCGGTTCGCGGTGGCCGACCGCCTCCTGCTCTCCGGGCACTCGCACCAGGCCTGGCCGGACGTCGCCGAAGAGGGGCTCTTGGAGTCCTTCGCCGACGCCGCCCGTGACGTCGACGGCAAGTGGGACCGCGCCTTCGCCAAGGCGGACGAGCTGCGCGCGGGCTTCCGCCTGCTGCTCGGCGACCCGCACGGCGAATACGCGCTGGGCGCGAGCACGCACGACCTGGTGCTGCGCTTCCTGTCGGCGATGGAGCTGCCGCGCCGGCCGCGCCTGGTCACCACCGACGGCGAGTTCCACACCCTCCGCCGTCAGCTCGCCCGCCTCGAAGAGGAAGGCGTCGAGGTCGTGCGGGTGCCGCTCGACCCGGTGACGACCCTCGCCGAGCGCGTCGCCGGCGAGGTCGACGGCAACACCGCCGCCGTGCTCGTGTCCGCGGTGCTGTTCGAGACGTCTCGGTTGGTACCGGGGCTGGCGCACTTGGCCGACGTCTGCCGCGGCCGCTCGATCGAGCTCGTCGTCGACGCCTACCACGCGCTCGGCGTCGTCCCGTTCGCGCTGCACGACCTCGGGCTCACCAACGCCTGGGTGCTCGGCGGCGGCTACAAGTACCTGCAGCTGGGCGAGGGCAACTGCTTCCTGCGGCTGCCCGCGCACGCCCAGGAGCTGCGGCCGGTGATCACCGGCTGGTACGCCGAGTTCGGCGCGCTGGCCGACGAGCGCCACCCGGGCGCGGTGCCCTACGCCACCGGCGGCGACCGGTTCGCCGGCGCCACCTACGACCCGGCAAGCCACTACCGCGGCGTCCGGGTCCAGCGGTTCTTCGCCGAGCAGGGCCTCACCCCGGAGTTCCTCCGCGAGGTGTCGCAGCACCAGGTGGGGCTGCTCGCGTCGGTGTTCGATTCGCTGGGGCTGCCCGAGGACGTCGTCACCCGCGACCGCGAGACGCCGCTCGGGATGCTCGGCGGGTTCCTGTCGCTGCGCTGCGCCGACGCCGCGGGGCTGCAGGTGGCGCTGGCCGCGGAGGGCGTCCGCACCGACAGCCGGGGGCCGTACCTGCGCTTCGGGCCGGCGCCGTACCTCTCGGACACCCAGCTGGAGACCGCGATGCGCACGCTGGGCAAGGTGATCAACGGCTGATTACCGGTCCGTATCGCGAGACCTCCACTGGTCTCGCGATCACCGGGGATCTAGGTTGATCCCGGGCACCCGAGCGGACGACCTCCGCGCCGGGCGCCCGCCAACCCGTGAGGCGCGTCCCGGCCACGAACCGGGCGCGGATGACAAAGGAGTCACCACCCGTGACCGAAGGAGTGTTCGCCCGGGGCACCGGGCACGAACAGGTCGTGTACTGCCACGACCAGGCCAGTGGCCTCAAGGCCATCATCGGCATCTACTCCACCGCGCTCGGCCCCGCCTTGGGCGGGACGCGCTTCCACCCCTACGCCACCGAATCCGACGCGCTCGACGACGTGCTCGCGCTGTCCAAGGGCATGGCGTACAAGAACGCGCTGGCCGGGCTCGACCTCGGCGGCGGCAAGGCCGTCATCATCGGCGACCCGAAGACGCTCAAGTCCGAAGCGCTGCTGCGCGCGTACGGGCGCTTCGTGCAGTCACTGGGCGGCCGCTACATCACGGCGTGCGACGTGGGCACGTACGTGCAGGACATGGACGTCGTGGCCCGCGAATGCCGGTACGTCACCGGCCGCTCGCCCGAAGACGGCGGCGCCGGCGACTCGTCGGTGCTCACCGCGTTCGGCGTCTACCAGGGCATGCGGGCCTCGGCCGAGCACGTGTGGGGCAGCCCGGACCTGGCCGGCAAGCGCGTCGGCGTGGCCGGCGTCGGCAAGGTCGGCCACATCCTGGTCGGCCACCTCGTGGCGGCCGGCGCGCAGGTCACGATCGCCGACGTGTACGCGCCGGCGATCGCCCGCACGCTCGAGGCGCACCCGTCCGTGCAGGTTGTGTCCGATGTGGACACCCTGCTGCGCACCGAGCTGGACGTGTTCGCGCCGTGCGCGCTGGGCGGCGTCCTCAACGACGAGACGGTGCCGGTGCTCGGTGCCCGGATCGTCTGCGGCGCGGCGAACAACCAGCTCGCGCACGCCGGCATCGACAAGCAGCTCGCCGACCGCGGCGTCCTGTACGCCCCGGACTACCTGGTGAACGCGGGCGGCGTGATCCAGGTCGACGACGAACGCCACGGCTTCGACTTCGAGCGCGCCAAGCGCAAGACGACGGCCATCTACGACACGACGAAGGCGGTGTTCGCGCTGGCCGACACCGACGGCGTGCCCCCGGCGACGGCGGCCGACCGCCTCGCCGAGCGCCGGATGGCGGAGGTCGGCCGGCTGCGGTCCATCATGACCGGGTGAGTCCTTCCGCGTTCTTCGAAGCGGCGGGCGTGCGGGGTTTCCTGCACGCCCGCCGGCTCGGTTCCGTCGATGCACTGGGCTGGGGTGCGGATTCGCCGGTGGTGCTGGCGTCCGTGGTGAAGGTGCCGCTGGCGTTCGAGTTCGCGCGCCAGGTGGCGGCCGGCCTGCTCGACCCCACCGACCGGGTGCGGGCGTCCGCGGCGGACCGCTTGGGCGGCACCGGTTCGGCGGGCTTCGCCGACGACGTCTCCTACAGCCTGCGGGACGCGGCGCTGCTGGCGCTTTCGGTGTCCGACAACACCGCGGCGGACCTGCTGTTCGACCGGGTCGGCGTGGACAACGTCCGGTCGTTGCTGGCGGAGCTGGGCCTGACGCGCACTTCGGTGGTCGGCGCGCCGCGGGACGTGCTGCGCACGATCATCGAGGACACCGCGGCCGGCCGCCCGCCGCGGGCGCTGGATCCACTGAGGACGTCCGCGACCACGCCCCGGGAGATGACGGCGTTGCTGGCGGCGATCTGGGCGGACGACGCCGGCGCCCCGGTCCGCGAGTGGATGTCCGCCCAGGTCAGCTGGCACCGGCTGGCGGCGGGGTTCCCGCCGGAGGTGGCGGTGGCGGGCAAGACGGGCACGCTCCCGGGGATCCGCAACGAAATCGGTGTCGCGACCTACCCGGACGGCGCGGCGTACGCGGTGGCGGTGTTCACGGTCGGCGGCGCGGAGACGCTGCGGCGCCCGGACATCGACCGCGCGATCGGAAGCGCGGCGCGGGCGGCGGTCGATCAGCTGCGCTCGTAGAACACGTCCCACGGCCGCGGCTCCTGCGGCGGTGGCACCAGGCGGGAGACTCCGTCGTCCCCGAGGACCGTGGCCGCGATCCGCGCGAGGGTCGCGGCCTGCGGGTGCGGGCTGGCCGCGGGCCAGGCGAAGGCCATCCGGGTCCGCAGCACTTCGCCGTCCAGCGGCCGCCACACCAACCGCGGTTCCTTGCGGGCCGCGGGTTCGAACGCCACGCCGTGCCCGGCCAGCACCAGGCCGAGGACGAACTCCGGGTTGCGGGCGTGCCGGATCGCGGCCGGGCGGAAGCCGTGGTCCCAGCAGGTGCGCAGCAGCGCGTCGTAACTCCCCGGCGCGGCGGCGCGCGGGGCGTGCACCAGCCCTTCCCCGGCCAGGTCGGCGAGGGCGAGCTTCGAGCGCCGCGCGAGGGGTGCGTCGCGGGGGAGCACCACGCCCAGCGGGGTGTCGACGACCGGGCCGAGCTCGAGCCCGACCACGTCCACGGGCAGTTGCAGGAGGCCGGCGTCGAGTTCGCGGCCGGCGAGCAGCCGGGACTGTTCGGCGGTGGTGAGTTCCTGCAGGTCCAGCCGCACGGCCGGGCACTCGTCGGCGAACTCCGTCAGGATCGCGGCCAGCGCCCGGCCGGGCAGGTCCGGTGGCACGCCCGCGCGCAGGCCGTCCAGCTCCCCGCGACCGGCTTTGCCGACCAGCGCCGTCATCCGGTCCCACCGGGCGAGCAGATCGCGGGCTTCGGCGCGCAGCACCTCGCCGGCCTCGGTGAGCGTGACGCGGCGGCCGCGCTCGAAGAGTGTCGCGCCCAGCTCGGCTTCGAGCCGTTTGACGCGCTGGCTCAACGGCGGCTGCGCGATCCCGAGCCGCTCGGCGGCCCGCCCGAAGTGCAGTTCGTCGGCGACGACGAGGAAGTACCGCAGCGAACGAAGGTGGTCCACGCTGCGACGATAGCCGTTCGCATATGGGTTGGTGCCGTCGTCGATCTTGGACAGGCTTCGGTGGTTCATGGTCGGGTGGTCCCATGGAGACAGGAATCAGCAGGCGCGGGCTGTTCGGCGCGGGCGCGGCGGCCGCGGCGATCCTCGCGGGCGCGCCGGGCGTGGCACGGGCGGCTTCGGCTTCCGGGATGACGTTGCGCTGGTGGGGCAACAATGGCTGGGAAATCCGCATCGGGTCGAAGACGGTCCTGATCGACCCGTGGCCGACCCGCTTCAAGACGGGCACGTACACCCCGGCGGGCGCGGACCCCCGCACCCCGCTCTCGGTGAACCGGTCGCTGATCGACGGGTACCTCGACCGCGGTTTCCTCCGCGCGGACCACATCCTGGTGACCCACGGCCACTACGACCACCTGACGGACGTCCCGTACCTGGCCGAACGCACCGGAGCCACGATCATCGGCACCGAGACGCATTTGAGTCTCATGGCGGCCTTGGGTGCCCCGGAGGACCAGCTGTCGATCGCGACGGGCGGTGAGGACCTGACGTTCGACGGGTACTCGATCCGGGTGCTGCGATCCCTGCACTCGGCCACGGGAAGCCGGGCCCAGGTGGCGTTCCCGGGAACGAGGCCCCTGTCCCGCCGCGACCGCCCGCGGGTGATCGCGGACCTCCTGGAGGGCGGCACGCTGGCTTATCTCGTGTCCGGCGGCGGGGCGAGCGTGCTGGACTTCGGCGGATCGAACTACGTCGAGTCCGAGCTCCCCGGCCTGCGTCCGGACGTGGTGCTGCTGCCGCCGGGAGGGGCGAAGGTCCGCGAGTACGTCCCCCGGCTGCTGCGCACGGTGGGCAACCCGAGATACGTGGCGGCAACGCACTGGGACGACTTCGACCTGCCACTCGGCCAGGTGAAGGACGCCGGCGGCCTGGAAACACTGCGCAAGGCGGTGGCGGCGGCGAGCCCGGACAGCGAGTTCGTGGTCCTCGACCACCTGGGCGAGTTCACCCCGTAGTGGTTGTCCACAATCTCGCCGTGATGTGCACAGCAAAGCCGCCCGAAGCTCGTTCGGGCGGCTTTGTCGGTGGGGGCCGATAGACTGGACTTGGGGACGCCCCCCAGGGAGGGCGGGGGAGTTTCCCGGGGTCCTGCCTGCCGGTCAGCCGCTCTTGCGTCGGAAGGTTCGCTTGTTCGCCGCCGGGCCGTGGGCGTGCTGGTTCTTTCCGCCGCCGTTCTCGTGGGATGCTCCCGAGCGGGCGTGGGCCTGCTTGCGCTCCAGTGCCTCGCGGAACTTGCGCTTGACGTCGTCCTCCTCGCCGCTGGGCGACGGGGTCGGTTCACTCATGCTTACCTCCGAAAACGACGACGTGTGACCGTTCCAGCCTGGCAGCCGCGCACCCGATTGGCGAGTCGATTTCAGCGTTTCGGGGACGGCACGCCGCCGAACTGCACCGACTTGCGGGTCAGCGGGCGGCCGCAGTGGTCGCACAGCAGCATCGGGCGCAGGCGCTCGCCGCACTCGACGTGGTGGAGGGTGATGTCCGGCTCCTGGCCCGTCACCTCGAACCCGCGGGACCACTCCGCGATGAACGCCAGCGCCGGGAAGAACGCCAGGCCCTTCGCCGTCAGGCGGTAGTCGCGCGCGTCCGTGCGCGTGGCGGCCGCTCCCGTCCGCAGCACGCCCACCTCGACCAGCTTGCTCAGCCGGGCCGAGAGCACGCTCGGCCCGATGCCCAGCTCGCGCTCGAACTCCGAAAAGTGCCGGCAGCCGAGCAGCGCCGAGACCAGCAGGCCGGTCGACCACCGGTCGCCGAGCAGCTCCATCGTGTCCGGGAAGAACATCATCGGGTCGCCGGCCAGCGAATCCGCGTCCTTGCGGCGGAAGCGCTTGGACGCCGTCGCCGCCGCGACGCCGGTGCTGTCCAGCCGCGAGGCCCGCACGTCCCGGGCGTCGACCCGGCGGCCGCAGGCCGCGCACCCCAGCGGCGCTGATGTAGCCAGCTCACAGTCGAGGTGGATCAGCGTCGGCAGTACCTCGCGGCGGCCTTCGACCCACTCGCGCTCCCACGCCCAGATCGAGATCAGCAGCGGCCACAGCTCCAGGCCGCGCTCGGTGAGCCGGTACTCGTGCCGCGTGCGGCGCGCGTCCCGGTACGGCACGCGGACGAGCATGCCCGCGTCCACCATGTCCCGCAGCCGTCCGGACAGCGCCGTCGGCGAAATGCCCAGGCGCAGGCGCAGCTCTTCGTACCGGCGGAAGCGCAGGAACAGGCTCTGCAGGATGAGCAGCGTCCACTGGTCACCGACGAGCTCGAGCGCCCGGCGGAGCGGATCTCCCGCCGGCCGGATGCGCTGTGCAGTCGCCTCCACCAAAACCTTCCCCCTCGTTACATGGCGGCTTCAGGGTAGCACCTGACTACACCAAAAGAAGCCTATTGACAGCTGGGTACACAAATCATAGTCTCGTTTCCAGCAGCCCGCCGACCGAGGCCCACAGCCAGGGAGCAGCCCGATGACCAGCACCTCCGAACAGCCGCTGATGGTGGCCCGGACGGCGGACACCGGCGAGGACAACCCCTACCTGCTGGGCGTCTACGCCCCGGTCGGCACCGAGATCGACGCCGAAGACCTGCAGGTCATCGGCAAGATCCCGAAAGACCTCAACGGCGTCTACCTGCGCAACGGCCCGAACCCGCGGTTCGCCCCGGAAGGCCGCTACCACTGGTTCGACGGCGACGGCATGATCCACGCCGTCCACCTGGAGAACGGCAAGGCCCGCTACCGCAACCGCTGGATCCGCACGAAGGCCTTCGAGGCCGAGTCCGCGGCGGGCAAGGCGCTCTGGACCGGCGTCATGGAGAACCCGAAGGACAACCCCTTCGGCAACACCCACGGCCTGGGCCTGAAGGACAACGCCAACACCGACGTCATCTTCCACCGCGGCCGGATCCTCGCCACCTGGTACCTCTGCGGCTCGCCGTACGCGGTCGACCCGCTCTCGCTGGAGACCCTCGGCGCCGAGGACTTCCTCGGCACGCTGGCCGGCGACATGATGGCCCACCCCAAGGTCGACGAGACCACCGGCGAGCTGTTCTGGTTCGACTACGGACCTCGCCCGCCGTACCTGCGCTACGGCGTGATCAGCGCGGACGGCACGGTCGTGCGCACCACCGACATCGAGCTGCCCGGCCCGCGCCTGCCGCACGACATGGCCATCACCGAGCACTACGCGGTGCTGATGGACCTGCCGCTGGTCCAGGACCTCGCGGCGGCGAAGCGGGGGCGCCACAAGCTGCACTTCGACCGCTCGCTGCCGAGCCGCTTCGGCGTCATGCCACGCTACGGAGAAGGTAGCCAGATCCGGTGGTTCGAAGCGAGCCCGTGCTACATCTACCACGTCGTCAACGCCTGGGAGCAGGGCGACGAGGTCATCCTCGACGTCTGCCGCGTGCAGCGCCCGCAGCCGCGCGCCGACGCGCACACGCCGCTCGCGAAAATGCTGTCCTACCTGCGGCTGGACGCCCAGCTGCACCGCTACCGCTTCGACCTGCGGACCGGCGCGTGTCACGAGGCGCCGCTCGACGACGACAACACCGAGTTCCCGACCGTCGACGCCCGCGGCGTCGGCCGGAAGAACCGGTACTCCTACGCGGTGCACATCTCGCCCGAGTCGACGCTGAAGTTCGACGGGCTGGTGCGCCACGACAATCTTGCCGGCACGAAGACCGAATACCGGTTCGGTCCCGGCCGGTGGGGCAGTGAGGCTCCGTTCGCACCCCGCGAAGGAGCAGCCGCCGACTCGGCGGACGGTTATCTGGTGACGTTCGTGCAGGACGAGCGTGAGGGGCGCTCCGAACTGGACGTCTTCGACGCCGCCGATCTCGCTGCCGGACCCGTGGCCAGGGTCCTGCTTCCCCAGCGTGTCCCGCTCGGTTTTCACGCGACCTGGGTCCGGGCGGACCAGCTGGAAAACCTCCGTTCATGAGATGCCATCGAGAGGGTCGCGCCCGGGACTTCCGGGCGCGGGGATGGTGGAGTGCGGAGACGATCGACCAGCTCGTGAAGGAGCGGGTCAGTGCCGACCCGGAGGGTCTCGCGCTGGTCGATCCACCGAACACCACCGCACTGGTCGGACGCGACCCGGTGCGGTGGACCTGGAACCGGCTCGACGAACGCGTCGACGTCCTGGCCGCGTTCCTGCTCGCCAGAGGGGTGCGGGCAGGTGACGTCGTGGCCGTGCAGCTGCCGAACTGCTCGGTCCTGGTGCAGGCGTTCCTCGCGATCGTGCGGATCGGCGCGATCGTCACCCCGTTCCCGGTGTCCTACCGGGAACACGAGATCGGCCCGATGTGCCGGCGCACCGGCGCCGTCGGGGTGGTGACCGCATCCAGATACGGCGAGCACGAGCTCGCCGGGGCGGCCCTTGGGCTAGTTGGCGCTTCGGCGCCGTCGGTCCGGTTCGTCGTCGCCTCGGGGGACGACGAACCGGCCGGCGCCCTGGCCTGGCCCGAAGCCCCGCTGTCCGAAGCGGAGAAGTCCGCTTTGGCCGCACACCTGACCGAAGCCGACGTGAACGACTGCGTCACCATCTGCTGGACGTCCGGCACCGAAGCCGAACCGAAGGCCGTGCCCCGCTGCCACGGCGACTGGCTGGCGACGGCCGCCGGTTGCGCCCAGGCCGCCGGGATGACCCGCGAAGACGTCCTGCTCTCGCCGTTCCCGATGACGAACATGGCCGGCATCGGCGGCATGTTCCTGCCGTGGCTGCTGACCGGCGCGGTGTTCGTCCCGCACCACCCGTTCGACCTGCCGGTGTTCCTCGGGCAGCTCGCCGCCGAACGCGTGACGTACACGCTCGCGCCGCCGGCGTTGCTGACCATGTTGCTGCACAACGAAAAGATCCTGTCCGGAGTGGACATCTCCGCGCTGCGCAAGATCGGGTCCGGCTCGGCCCCGCTCTCGCCGTGGCTCGTGCGCACCTGGGCCGAGCGGTACGGCATCGACATCATCAACTTCTTCGGCTCGAACGAGGGCACCGCGCTGCTGTCCGGCCCGGTGGACATCCCGGACCCGGACCAGCGCGCGACCTACTTCCCCAACTACGCCTCCGCCGTCACCTGGTCGACGCCGGTGGCCGAGTGGACGTCGGTGCGGCTGCACGACCCGGTCACCGGCGAGCGCGTGACCGAGCCCGGGCGTCCGGGCGAGCTCCACATCGCCGGGCCGACGGTGTTCGCCGGGTACCTCAAGCAGGTGGGCGAGCCGCTGGACACGTCGTCGTTCGACGACGACGGTCACTTCCGCACCGGCGACGTCTTCGAGGTCGACGGCGAGCGCGGGGAGTTTCTGAAGTACGTCGACCGGATGAAGGACCTGGTCATCCGCGGCGGCATGAACATCTCGCCCGCCGAGGTCGAGGGCCTGCTGGCCGGGCACCCGGACGTCGCCGACGTCGGCGTGATCGGCGTGCCCGACGAGGTCATGGGGGAGCGGGTGTGCGCGGTCGTCGTGCCGGGCTCGCGGAAGCCGACCCTGGACGAGCTGGTCGCGTACCTGCGCGAGAAGAAGGTGGCCGCGTTCAAGCTGCCGGAGCGGATCGAGTACGCCGACGCCTTGCCCCGCAACCCGGTGGGGAAGATCCTGAAGCGGCAGCTGCGGGAAAGCTTGGGGTGAGGCCATGACGGTGTTCGTGCTGGGCGGGGCGCAGACCGACTTCGCGCGCAATTTCACCAAGGAAGGCCGAGGGCTCCTCGAGCTGTTCGCCGAGGTCGTGCCCGCCGCGCTGGCCGACGCCGGTGTTTCGGCCGAAGACGTCGGAGTCGCGCACGTCGGGAACCTCGCCGCCGAGCTGTTCACCGGGCAGGCCCAGCTCGGCGGGCTGCTGGTGGCGGCCGTCCCGGAGCTGGACGGCGTGCCGTCGACGCGGCACGAAGCCGCGTGCGCGTCCGGCAGCACCGCCGTCCTCGCCGCCTGCGCGGACCTCGAGGCGGGCCGCTACGACGTGGCGCTGGTCGTCGGCGTCGAGCTGATGCGCAACGTCGACGGGCAGCGCGCGGCCGAGCACCTCGGGTCCGCCGCCTGGGCCGGACACGAGGCCGTCGCCGCGAAGTTCCCGTGGCCCGCGCTGTTCGCCGACATCGCTTCCGCCTACGACGAGCGGTACGGCCTCGACCCGGACCACCTCGGGCAGTTCGCTTCGCACGCTTTCGACCGGGCAACGTCGAACCCGCTGGCCCAGGCCCGCGACTGGCGGTTCCCGGCCGGCTCGTTCGGCCCCGACGACGAGCTCAACCCGGTGATCGAGGGACGCCTGCGCAAGCAGGACTGCGGCCGGATCACCGACGGCGCCGCGGCCGTCCTGCTGGCCTCGCCCGCGTTCGCCGAACGGCTCGGCGGCGGCTTCCCCCGCATCGCGGGCTTCGGGCACCGCACCGCGCACATCGGCCTCGCGCCGAAGATCGCGTCCGGCGGCGAGTACCTGTTCCCGCACCTGCGCGGCGCCGTCGCCGACGCCTACCGGCGAGCGGGCGTCCCCGGCTTCGACGCGCTCGACGTCGTCGAGCTGCACGACTGCTTCACCATCACCGGCCTGGTCGCGCTGGAGCACCTCGGCGCGGCACCACCCGGCGACGGAGGCCGGTTCATCGCCGAAGGCGGCCTCGACGCGGCCGGGATCAACCCGGGCGGCGGCCTGATCGGCCTCGGCCACCCGGTCGGCGCCACCGGCGTCCGCATGCTGCGCGACGCGGCGCGCCAGGTCTCGGGCACGGCGGGCGAGACCCAGGTCGGGGGCGCGCGGACGGCGTTGACGCTGAACATCGGCGGGTCGTTCACCACGGTGGTCACGATGGTGGTCACCGCATGAGGCTTTCGGTGTCGCTGGGGCTATGGCAGGACCGGCCGCCGGAGGAGGCACTGGAGACGGCCCGCGCGGCCGAGGCCGCGGGCTATCCGGAGCTGTGGATCGGCGAGATGGCGACGTGGGACGCCTTCGCGCTCGGCACCGCGATCGGGGCGGCCACCTCACGGATTTCCCTGACTTTCGGGCCACTGGCCGTGACCGTGCGGGACCCGGCGACGATCGCCATGGGCGTCGCGTCGGTGGCGGCGCTGACCGGCCGGTCGACCGGGGTCGCGTTGGGGACGTCCAGCGACGTCGTGGTGCGCGGCTGGCACGGGCGTTCGCGCGATCGGGCGGCCACGGCCTTGGCGGAGTCCGCCGCAGCGGTCCGTCAGCTGCTGGCCGGCGCCAAGTCCACTGTGGACGGATCGGTTGTCGGCTCGCAGGGGTACCGGCTGCGGCTGGCCGCCCCGAAGTCGCCCTTGACGATCGCCGCGTTCGGGCCGCGGGCGCTCGACGCCGCCGCGCGTCATGCCGACCGGATGGTGGTCAACCTGGTCAGCCCGGCGGCCGCGGCGACGCTGGTCCGCGGGCTGCACGCGGCCGCCGAGCAGGCCGGGACGACCCCGCCGCCGGTGGCCGCCTGGGTGGTCGCCGCGGCCGACCCGGGCCCGGCCGAGCTGGAGCAGCTTCGCCGGGGTGTCGTCGGCTACCTCGCGGCGCCCGGCTATGCGGACATGTTCCGCGCGGCGGGCTTCGGCGACCTGATCGACTTCGCGCGCACCCGGCCGCATCCGCGTGAGCTGCTGGCCGCGGTGCCCGCCGAAGCCATCGCCGTGGTCGGGTTGCTGGGGTCCGGCGCCGAGATCGCGGCGAAGGCCGGCGAGTACGCGGCGGCCGGGATCGACGAGCTGGCGATCGTGCCCGCGACCAGCGACGACGACCCCGGTGGCGCGAAAACTCTCGCCGCGTGTCGATCCGCCGTCGTCCCGTTCGACGCGTAGGCATGACGGAACCTCAGGAGACCCGAAACCTCGACCACACCGGGTCCGCGGCGGCGCTGCCGTGGAGCAGGGCGCGCGACCTCCTCGCCACCCAGACCCCCAAGGAAGACCTGACCTTCTTCGTCGGCACCGTCCGCCCCGACGGACGGCCGCACGCTGCCGGCGTCGGCGCCATCTGGGTGGACGACGCCCTGTACTTCGTGAGCGGGCCGGGTACGCGCCGGGCCCGCAACCTGGCGGCGAGCCCGGCGTGCAGCGTGTCGGTGCGGCTGCGCGGCCTCGACCTCACCATGGAAGGCGAGGCCCACCGGATCGCCGATCCGGCGACGCTGGAGCGGGTGGCGGCCGTCTACCGCGAGGGCGGCTGGCCCGCGACCGTGGAGGACGGCGGGTTCAACGCCCCGTTCATGGCGGCGAGCGCCGGCCCGGCGCCGTGGCACCTGTACCGGCTCACGCTGCACCGGGCCGTCGGCGTCGCCACCGCCGAGCCCCACGGCGCCACCCGCTGGGACTTCAGCCGCTGATCGCCGAGGCGACCAGCCCGCCGATGGCCACCATGCCGTCCTCGTTCGGGTGCAGCGGCGCGGCGACCGACGTCGGGATCAGGCTCTCGAACCACTTCACACCGGGCCGCTTGCAGACGTCGTGCCCGATCGAGGCCGTCCGGACGTCGACGTAGTGCGCGTCGTGCGCGGCGGCCTGCCGGGCGAGGGCGGCGTTGGTCTTGTCGATGCTGCCCTGGATGTAGTTCGCGTCGCGCGGGGTCAGCGGCGCGACCGGCCAGCAGCCGTTGCGCGGCAGGTAGGTGCCGTACCCCGCGACGAAGACGTCGGCGTTCGGTGCCTTCGCGTGGATCGCGTCCAGCAGCGCGCCCCACACGGGCTCGAACGCGGCGATCTTCTCGGCCAGCTGGTCGTGGCCGCCCGCGGTGTACCGGTCGACGCAGTCGGGGACGACTCCGGGCAGCAGGTTGATGCAGCTGGTCGCGGCGCCGACCAGGCCGACGTCGTTGCCGCCGATCGTCACGGACACCGTGCGCGTCTGCTCGCTCAGCGCGTCCAGCTGCGGCGGCACCGCCCCGGCCGACGTCTGCTGCGGGGCGGTCATGTCCGCCGTCGTCGCGCCGGAACAGGTGACGTCCTTCAGCGGCACGCCGAGCTCCTTCGCGGCGACGTGCGGGTAGTCGAGCAGGGAGCGGAGACAGCCGGGGGAGGAGAGGTCCCAGGGCAGGATCAGCGGCCCGGCCGCCGCCGAATCGCCCAGTGCCACGTACTCCCCGGCGGTGCCCGCCGCTGCCGTGCCCGCTGTCGCGCCCGTCAGCGCGGTGACCAGGATCGCGATGAACGCCGTCGTTCTCACTCGCACGCCCGTCCTCCTTGACGTTGTGCTCAACGTTGGTCTCCGTGACACCATCGGCACCGGGCGTCACCGGATTGACTGGGAATCCGGGCAGAGAACGGGGGGATCGGTTGTGACCGAGCACAAGTGCGGCGAGGACCTCACCCTCGGCGGGCAGCGCGTGCACGAGCGGCTCACCCGGGAGGAGCCCGAGCTGATCGCCCGGGTGCTCACGCGCATCCAGGCCGAGGTCGCGGACTACCGGCGGCTGCCGGTGGAGGAACTGGCCGGCGACATCGCGGGCATCACCCGGCAGGCGGTGCGGGCGTTCGTGCGCAGCCTGCGCGAGGACCGCGAGCTCAACGTGGCCGAGCTGCGGCAGGTCGGCGCGTCCGCCGTCCGCCGGGCGGAAGAGGGCTTCCCGCTGGAGGCCGTGCTGACCGCGTACCACGTCGGCGCGCGGGAGATCTTCGCCGTCGGGTCGGCCGAGTCGGGCCGCGCGGACGTCGCCGACCTGCTCGAAGTCGCCGACCGGGTGCTGGCGTTCGTCGGCACGGTCACCGGCGCGGTGACGCGCGGGTACCTGGAGGAGCTGCGGACGAAGGTCGGGCAGGAGCACACCGCGCGCCGGACGCTGCTTTCGGTGCTGGTCGACGGCGGCCCGGTCGACGTCGTCGCCCGCAGCGCCGGGATCACGCTGCCCGCCGGGTACCTGGTGCTGAGCGTCGAACTCGGGCCGCACGCGGACGAGGAGTCGCCGGGGGTGGACGCCGAGATCGCCGTCCGGCGCAAGCTCCGCCGGTTCCTGGCGGCGTTCGAACGGTTCTGCGGCGACGGCGTGCTCGCGTCCCTGGACGGTCCCGGCGGGCTCGTCCTCCTCCCGGCGGCCGGCCGCCTCCCGGACTGGGACGCGGTGCTGGACGCGGCCGGGCGCGCGGCGGGGGTCACCGTGCTGGCGGCGGCGGAAACGGCGGCGCCGCCGGAGGTCCGGGCGGCGGCCGCGCAGACCGGCGAGGTGCTGGACGTGCTGCGCTGGTTCGGCAGGCCGCCGGGCCTGTACCGCCTCGACGACGTCCTGGTCGAGTACCAGCTGACCCGCCCGGGAGCGGCCCGAGACCGCCTCGCGGCGGCGCTCGACCCGCTGGACGCACACCCCGAGCTCGTCGAGACCCTCGACACGTACCTGGCCTTGGACACGAACCGCCGCCGCACGGCGGCCCAGCTCCACGTCCACCCCAACACGGTCGACTACCGCCTCCGCCGCATCCGCGACCTCACCGGCATCGACCCCCTCCACCCGGCCGGCTTGCCCCGCATCATCGCGGCCTCCGCCGCCCGCCGCGCCGCCCGCCACTGACGCGCCGCCCCTCCAATCACGCGAGATGCCCCTCGAATCACGCGAGATACGCGTCCAATCACGCGAGATGCGCCGCTGATCACGCCAGCCGACCCTCCAGGTACGCCAGCCGACCCTCCCGGTACGCGAGTCGACTCCCTAAGCACGCGAGTCGACCTTCCGATCACGGAACCCGGAGGACCCGTCCGGCGAACTCGCGTACCCCGACGGACGACTCGCGTACCTGGAGGGACGACTCGCGTACCTGGAGGGTCGGTTCGCGTGATTGGCGGGACGACACGGCGCGGGCGAGGGCGCCGGCGACCAGGGCCGAGGCGAGGACGAGCGCAGCGAGGCCGGAGGCGGGGGTGAAGGTGAGCGCACCGAGGCGGCCGAGGATGAAGCCCGTGTGCAGGGCCCAGGCGACCACCGCGACCCCCGTCGCCGCCGCGAAAGTACTTCGGTAGGCGGAAGCCAGGACGACCGCGCCCAGGGTGACCAGCGCGTACCAGGGGTGACTCGTCGCGCCCAAGAGGTCCGCGACGATCACCGCGGCGACCGCCGCCACGCATCCGAACGGGAATCCGAAGCCCATTCGCCCAGTCCAGTCCGGCGGACGAACGAAAGCGTGGGCCAGGACACCTTCCCTACGCCACGACCCCGGGATCTTTACGCCCTGTTGACAACGCCCTCGATCGCGTCGGCGAGCGTGGGCCAGACTGCGCGCGGCAGGTTGTGCCCCATACCCGGGATCACGAGCAGCTCCGCGCCCGGGATCGCCTCCGCCGTCGCCTTGCCGCCGCTCACGTTGATCAGCGGGTCCGCGTCGCCGTGGACGACCAACGCCGGCAGCCGCACCGAACGCAGACCGGCCGTGCGGTCGCCCGAGGCCACCACCGCCGCCGCGTGGCGCAGCGTGCCCACCGGGTGGCGGGCGCGGTCGTAGTGCAGCGCCGCCTTGGCCAGCAGGAACGCCTCGTCGTCCGGGTAGCCGGGGGAGCCGAGCTGCCGGTAGCCCTCCACGCTGTCCACCAGTGCCTGCTCGCGGGTCGTGGCGGGCGGCCGGGTCAGCAACGCCAGGGCCCACGGCTCGGCCTGGCCCACCGCCGGGTCGCCGGTGGTCGACATGATCGACGTGACCGACAACAGCCGGTCCGGGTGGTCGATCGCCAGCTGCTGCACGATCATCCCGCCCATCGACGCCCCGACGACGTGGGCGGCGGCGATGCCGAGCGCGTCGAACAGCCCGACGGCGTCGTCCGCCATGTCCGAAAGCGTGTACGGCGCACTCGACAGGTCCCCGGCGGCCAGCGCGGCCAGGTCCGGCGGCGGCAGGTGGTCGAGCCACGTCGAGAGCCCGACGTCCCGGTTGTCGTAACGCACGACGAAGAAACCGCGGCCGGCGAGCAGCTCGCAGAAGCCGTCCTCCCAGGTGATCATCTGGGCACCGAGGCCCATCACGAGGACCAGCGGCGGGGCCGCCGGATCGCCGAAGGTGTCGTACTCGAGCTCGAGACCGTTGGCCTGTGCGCGTGCCATACCCCGATCCTGCCGTACCCGTGCGGAGCTGGCACCGGGCCCGGTCGGGCCGTTACCGTTACGCCCCATGCCGACCTCATCCTCGGGCACGGGACAGCGCCCCCGGTCGCGGGCCGCGGCGGGGCTGCCGGCGCTGACGGCCGACTGCATCGTCAGCGCCGCCACCGCCCTCACCGCCCAGCGCGGCCTGGACAACTGGACGCTGCGGGAGCTCGCCCGCGCGGTCGAGGCCTACCCGGCGGTGATCTACCACCACGTCGGCGACCGGGACGCGGTGGTGAACGCCGTCGTCGACCGGGTCGTCGGGCTGCTGGAGCTGCCGGACGAGCAGCTGCCGTGGCAGGAGTGGTTCACCGAGCTGCTGGCCGGCCTGCGCGCGGTGCTGCGGACGTACCCGGGCTGCGCGCGGCGGCTGGCGCTGTTCGGCCCGTCGGTCGAAGCGGCCACGCGCACGATCGACGCCGGTGTCGGGGTGCTGCTGGCCGCCGGGTTCGGCCGCGAAAGCGTGCTGGCCTACAACCTGCTGCTGATGACCGCCTGCCAGTTCGTCGCGATGGAGGACGACCGCGACGGCGCGCTCGCGCTGCGGCTCGACAACACCGAGGAGTACGCCACCTACCGCGAGCGGACCGACCTGCCGGGGATGGCCGAGCTGGGCGCGGCGATGCACGACCTGATGGGTGACCCGGAGCTCGCGTCGGGCTATTACGCGCAGCTGTACGACTACGCGGTCCGGCGATGCCTGGACGGCCTCGCCCATCGCCTGGACGAGCTTCGTAAACCGGACATCTCGGGTTGACAGCAACTTGACAGTGCGTCGGCGTACCGTGGGCGTGCGTCGGTGGTTCGCCCACTGACCCGGAGCCCCTGGCGCCCTCCTCCCCCTCGTGGCGCCGGGGGCTTCGGTCTACCCGGGATCGCCCTGCCGGGGCGCGGGCGGGCCGGTGCGCGGCGGCTTCGCCTGGATGGCCGGGAAGATCTCGCCGACCAGCGTCACCAGCGATTTCGACAGCAGCAGGTGCACCTGGTCGCGGGTCAGCGACCGCCGCACGAGCCACTCCCGGCCCGCCGCCTTCACCATCCCGCCGAACGCGCGCACCAGCGCGTTCAGCTCGGGCCCGTGGTCGCTCTCCCGGGAGAGCCCGACGGCCTCCAGCACGCGGTCGGCGGATTCGCGGTCGGCTTCTTCGAGGATGCGCTCCACCTCGAGGTCGCGGCCGATCCCCTCCGGCGCGATCGCGGCCAGCCACATCCGCTCCTGGCTGGTGACCATGTCGAGGAACCACTCGATGGCGACGTCGGCGCGCAGCTCGAGCGGCCCGTCGGGGAGGATTTCGACGGCCAGCCGCGGCACGGTCAGCGCGCGGCGGATGATTTCCAGGTACAGCTCGCGTTTCGTGCCGAAGTAGTGGTTGATCAGCCCCCGCGCGACGCCGGCCGCCGCGGCTATGTCCGAAGTGGACACTTCGGAATACGGGCGCTCACCGAAGAGCTGCGCTGCACAGGCGTAGATCTGTTCCTTCCGTTCGTCCGGTTCCAGTCTTCGCCATCTCGGCGCCGGCTCGGTGTTCATGGCCCCATCGTCGCACGGGCCGTTGTGCCGGGCAGGGTAGTCAGCACGATGTCGGATGCGCCGCCACGCCAATACCCGATCGGGGCACGGTCAGTCCGGCAGCGTGATCGGCGCGAGGTCCGCGAAGCCGTCTCCCGGGCCCGGATTCGCCGGATCGGTGACCCCGCCGAAGTGGTGCAGGACGCCCCACACCGCGTTCAGCGCCGTCTGCACCGCGCCCTCGGCCCAGCCCGCCGTCCACGAGATGTCGTCGCCGGCCAGGAACAGGCCGCGGTACCGCGGCGGCAGCTCGTCCTGCACGAAGTGCGTGAACAGCCGCTGCTGGTAGCGGTAGTGGCCGGGCAGGTTCGCCTTGAACGCGCCCATGAAGTGCGGCTCGGCCTCCCAGGACACGGTCACCGGGTCGCCGATGATGTGCCGCCGGACGTCGACACCCGGGTAGATCTCGCGCAGCGACTGCAGCATCACCTCGACGCGCTCGCCGACGGACAGCGGTAGCCACTTCAGCGAGTCGTCGGCCCACGTGTAGGACAGGCAGATCACCGCGGGCTTCGCCGGGTCGTCGCCGAGCAGGTACGTGCCGCGGGGCATCCGGTCGGTGAGCGTCATGCTCATCGCGTCCCGGCCGGTGCCTGCGTCGCGGTCCAGCCAGAACGGCCGGTCGACCGGCACGAACACCTTCGACGACGCCATGTAGTGCGTGCGCTCGATCGCCGTCCAGTGGTCGATCGGGAACAGCGCTTCGTCGCACTCGATGTTCGACAGCAGCATCCAGCTCTGCGCGGTGAACACCGCCGCCGGATACGTCCGGATGTGCCCTTCGGTGTCGGTCACGGTGATGTTGCCGGGTGCCGTGCGGTGCAGCCGCGCGACGCCCGGCCGTGGGCGTCCGCCGTGCAGCGTGCTCAGGCTGGTGCCCGCCGGCCAGAAAGCGGTGTCTTCCGGGGTGTGCTCCCACAGCCGCAGCGGCAGCTGCCGGCTGCCGCCGACGATGCTGCGGTGCTCGTCGTCGGCTCCGGTGTAGACGACCCGCAGGATCTCCAGGATCGAGTTCGGGAAATCGGTGTCCCAGCCACCGGTGCCGAAGCCGACCTGGCCGAAGATCTCGCGGTGGCGGAAGGAGGCGAACGCGGGGGAGTCGCAGAGGAAGCCGTAGAACGTCTGGTTGTCCAGTTTCGGGACCAGGTCGTTCCACAGCCGCTTGATCGTCTTCGCGTCGCGGTCGCGGATCGCCGTCTGCATTTCCGCGAAGGAGGCGTGTTCGGCCAGCGTCCGGTCCCAGGCCGCGGCGACTTCGCGGAAGACGGCGGGCAGGTCCTCGGGCGTGCGGGCGTAGTGGCTCTGCCCCTTCAAGTCGACGACCGTGCTCGGCGTCCCGGGTGCCAGCGGGTTCGGGAACGGCGTCGTCTCCAGCCCGACCTTGTCGATGTAGTGGAAGAGCGCGGTCGACGCGGGCGGGAAGCGCATCGCGCCCATCTCGGCGACGACGTCGTCCGGGCAGCCGGGGAACCGCACCGTCCGCAGCCGGCCGCCGAGCTCGGCGATCTCGTACACCACCGGCCGCAGGCCCAGCTTCATCAGCTCGTACGCGGTGACGACGCCGGAGAGGCCGCCGCCGATCACGGCGACCTCGGTGCCGTGCCGCCCGGCGGGCAGCGAGCCCAGGCCGGCGGGGTGGGCGAGGTAGTCGTCGTAGGCGAACGGGAAGTCCGGGCCGAACATCGTGATCGGGCGGCCCGCCGGTTCGTCGTGGTGGAGCGCGGTCGGGACGGCGGAGGTCATGCGGTGGTTCCTCGGTACAGTTCGGGCCGTCGGTCGGCCAGGTGGGTGTTTTCCAGGCGGGACGCGGCCAGGGCGGCCCGCGTGACGTCGGCGGCGATCACCTCGGGCCCGGCGCCGGCGCGGGCGAGCACTTCGCCGGTGGGGGCCACCACACAGGACCGCCCGCAGTACGTCAGCTCCCGTTCGGTGTCGCAGCGGTTCGCGTAGGCGACGAACAGCTGGCTTTCGTAGGCGCGCGCGGGCACGAGCGTGTCGGCGACCAGCTCGTACGGGCTCATCAGCGCGGTCGGCACCACCAGCAGCTCGGTGCCGGCGAGCGCGTGCGCGCGGACCAGCTCCGGGAACTCGACGTCGTAGCAGATCAGCAGCCCGATCCGGAGGCCGCCGAGGTCGGCTTGGACCACCGGCTCGTCGCCGGGGGTGAACCAGGCCTTGTCGAGGTCGCCGAAGAGGTGCGTCTTCCGGTAGCTGGCCAGCCGGCGGCCGGTCGCGTCGATCAGCTGGACGCTGTTGTAGACGTGCTCGCCGTCGGTTTCCGGGTAGCCGTACGCCAGTGCGGTGCCCAGCTGCCGCGCCCGCGCGGCCATCCGGGCCGCGATGGGCCCGTCGGCGGGCTCGGCGAGCTCGTGGGTGCGCGCGCCGATGTGGTAGCCGGTGGTGCTCATTTCCGCGGTGACGACGAGGTCGGCGTCGATCTCGCGCAGGTCGTCGAGCGGGCCCTGGTGGATCGCGACCCTCACGCCAGCCTCGACTTCCGGATGCCGTAGCCGAAGTAGATCAGCAGGCCGAGGACCATCCAGGCGCCGAAGACCAGCCAGGTGGCGCCGTCGAGGCTGAGCATCATGTACGCGCAGCAGAGCACGCCCAGGATCGGGGTGACCGGCGAGAGCGGGACGCGGAACGAGCGCGGGCGGTCGGGCTGGCGCTTCCGGAGCAGCAGGACCGCGACGTTGACCAGGCCGAACGCGAACAGCGTGCCGATGCTGGTGGCGTCGGCCAGCTTCCCGAGCGGGATGAAGGCGGCGAGGGCGGCGACGAAGGCCGAGACCACGAGGGTGTTGATCCGCGGGGAGCCGGTCTTCGCGTCCACCCTGGACAGCGCGGGCGGGACCAGGCCGTCGCGGGACATCGCGAACAGGATGCGCGTCTGTCCGTAAAGGACGGTCAGCACGACGCTGGAGATCGCCACGATCGCGCCGACGGCCAGCAGCCCGGCCCAGAACGGGTTGTCCGAGACGACGTCGAGCACGCGCGAGAGCGCGGCCTCCTGGCCGTCGAACTGCTGCCACGGCAGCGCGCCGACGGCGGCCACGGCGACCAGGCAGTACAGCACGGTGACGATGCCGAGCGAGAGCAGGATCGCCCGCGGCAGGTCGCGCTGCGGGTTCTTCGCCTCTTCGCCGGCCGTCGAGGCCGCGTCGAAACCGATGTAGGAGAAGAACAGCTTGGCGCCGCCGGCGCTGAGCCCGGCCAGCCCGAGCGGCAGGAACGGCGTGAAGTTCTTCGCCTGCACCGCGCTGAAGGCGATCGCGCAGAACAGCACCAGCGTGCCGATCTTGATCACGACCATCACCGCGTTGGCCCGCGCGCTCTCCTTCGCGCCGGACAGCAGCAGGAGCATCGCGAGGACGACGACGAGGATGGCGGGCACGTTCACGATCCCGCCGGAGCCCGGCGGCTGGCTGAGCGCGTCCGGGATGGCGAAGCCGAAGGCCAGCCGCAGCAGCTCGTTGAGGTACTGCCCCCAGCCGACGGCGACCGAAGCGACCGAGACGCCGTATTCGAGCACCAGGCACCAGCCGCAGATCCAGGCGACGAGCTCGCCGAGCGTGGCGTAGGTGTAGGAGTAGGACGAACCGGACAGCGGGATCATCCCGGCCAGCTCGGCGTAGGACAGCGCCGAGAACAACGCCGTGACGCCGGCGAGCACGAACGAGAGCACCACCGCCGGGCCGGCCACCGGGACGGCCTCGCCGAGCACGACGAAGATGCCGCTGCCCAGCGTCGCGCCGATGCTGAGCATGGTGAGCTGCCCGAGGCCGAGCGACCGCTTCAACGTGCCATGATCACCTTCGGCGACCAGGTCGGCGACCGGTTTCCGCCGCACCGTCGCGGCTCGCAGAGTCATGTCGACGACGGTAACGGTCGTCTTCGGAGCGCAAAACAGGGGAACATTGCGCGTACAGATGAATCACAGGTGATTCATTGCACAGCGGCTTCGGATCATGGCGATTCGTTCCGCACCGGATTTTGCCGGGTGCCGAGGTGTCGGATCCGGGGTGAGCTGTTCGTGGAGGGGGTGAGCGCGGCCGCCACGAGGGTGCCGCAGGACCCGCAGGGGGAAGAAGATGCCCGTCGCCCGCCGCATGTACGACCTGGTCGAGCCGATCGGCCTGGTGCCCTACTTCGCCGACGAGTCGGACGAGGCCCTGCTGGCGCTCGGCCTGCGCAACGTGTGGGACGCCTACTTCGCCGGCCGGGCCGCGCCCTTCGGCCGGTCCGTCCCGGCCGAGGTGGTCCACGCGGTCTTCTACAACTTCGCCCCCGGCGAGGTGGCCCGCCACATCCCGGCGGTCTGGGAACTGACCACCCCCGAGGCGGCGCTGGCCGCCCGCGAACGCGGCTGCGTCGCGGGGATGCGGCGGATCCTCGGTGAACTCGCGGACGATCCGCGCGTCGCCCGCGCCGCCGACGTCCTGCTGAAGGCGGCGACCAGCGCGCCGGTCGGGGGACGTCCGCTCTACGCCGCGCTGCGCGCGCTCCCGGTGCCGCGGGAGCCGGTGGCCCGGCTGTGGCACGCGGCCACCCTGCTGCGCGAGCACCGCGGCGACGGCCACACGGTCGCCTTGCTGACCGAGGGCATCGGCGGGACCGAGGCCCACGTGCTCCACGCCCTGTCCATCGATCTGCCCGCGGAGAAGTTCGGCCGGGTCTGGCACCTCCCGGCGGCCCAGCTGGACGCCGTGATCGAAGGCATGCGCGTCCGCGGCCTGGTCGGCCCCGACGGCTGGCTCACTTCCGACGGCCGGGCCACGAAGGACCGCGTCGAGGCCCTGACCGACCAGCTCGCCGAGGCCCCTTACACGGCCCTTTCCCCCGCCGAGCTCGACCACCTCATCGCCGACCTCGAACCCCTCTCGGCCCCCTTCCGGGCAACCTTCCCGATGTAGCCGTCCCCGAGGCATCAAGCGTGATCAGCGGGGCATCTCGCGTGACCGGGAGGGCATCACGCCGATGCCTCTCCAGACACGGGTGATGCCTGGTTCGTCACGGTGGGGCGGCGGGGAGGAGGAGGGTGAACGTGGGTGGGTCGGGGCGGCTGAGCCGGAGGCGGCCGCCCTCGGCTTCGGCGAGGCCGCGGGCCAGCCGGAGGCCGATGCCGTGGCCGGTGGGCGTGGTCGCGAACGGGTCCGTCTCGCCGAGGTCCGGGCCTTCGTCGGCGACGTCGATGGCGAGCGCGTCACCGGCGTCGCGGGCCAGGATCGTCACCGTGCCACGGCCGTGCGTCACCGCGTTGTCCACCAGCACGCCGAGGACCTGCCGGACCGCCGCGGCCGCCGCGCGGGCCTGGGGTGGGTCCTCCCGGAGGATCCGCAGCGTCCGCCCCTGCGGCCCGAGCAGGGCTTCGCCGGTCTGCCGGACCTCTTCGAGGATCGCGCCGAGGTCCAGCTCGGCCCGCGGGGCCCGGCGTTCCCGGCCCAGTGCCAGGAGGTCCTCGATGGTGCGTTCCAGCCGGTCGGCGGACGCGATGCCGGCGCGGATGGCCGCGTACGGGTCCGCCGCCGGGGCTTCCAGCGCGGCCTCGAGCTGCAGGCGCAGCCCGGTCAGCGGGGTGCGCAGCTGGTGCGACGCCTCCGCGGAGAACGCCCGCTCGCGCTCCAGCGTCGAGCCGATCCGGGCCGCGGTGGCGTCCAGGGTCTCGCCGACCTGGTCGATCTCGGGGATGCCCGTGCGCGGGGACCGGGCGGTGAAGTCGCCGTCGCCGAGCCGCTCGGCCGTGGCGGCGAGTTCCTCCAGGGGCCGGACGAGCCGCTTCGTGAACCGCCGGGCCAGCAGCCAGCTCACCCCGGTCGTCGCGACCGCGAGCCCGGCCATGCCGACCCAGGTCAGGATGATCTGCCGCTTCAGCTCGGACAACGGCCGCGCGGCGCGGACCACGCCCGTCACCCGGGAGCCGCTGACCACCGGCACCGCCAGCACCAGTTCGCCGTCTTCGCGGCCGATGACCACGTCCACCGTGGCCTGGGCGGCCTGCCGCTCGACCGGGCCGCCGACGGCGGGCCCGCGCCCCGCGAGCAGCCGCCCGTCCGGGAGGTAGATCGCGACGTCGACCTCGCCCGCCTCCTCCTCGACCGGCGGCACGTCCGGCGTCAGGCCGGCGTTCAGCTCGTGCGACACGGCGAGCGCGGCCGCGTCCGCGGCTCGCTCCAGGTCGCCCTTCGCGTCGTCATGGTAGTACTGCCACACCGCGAAGCCCAGGGGCAGGGCGAACAGCATGGTCGCGACCAGGGCGGCCAGTACCGTCAGCGAGGTGATCCGGCGGCGCACGGCTACCCTTCGGCCGCGGACCGGGCCGGGTCTTCCAGCCGGTAGCCGTGCCCGCGCAGGGTGGCGATCCGCGGCACCTCGTCGTCGGGCCCGGCGGCCGCCGACAGCTTGCGGCGCACCGCCGCGATGTGCACGTCCAGCGTCTTCGTCGAGCCGTACCAGTGCGCGTCCCAGACCTCGGACATCAGCGTCTCCCGGCTGACCGCGACGCCGGGCTGCTCGGCGAGCCGGGCCAGCAGGTCGAACTCCTTGGCGCGGAGCACCACCTCGCGCCCGCCCAGAACGGCGCGCCGGCCGGCGATGTCGACGGTCAGCCCGCCGATGGTCACCGGGGGCCGGGCCCCGGCCGGCGCGCCGCGCCGCAGGTGCGCCCGCACCCTGGCCAGCAGCTCGCCCAGCCGGATCGGCTTGGTGAGGTAGTCGTCGGCTCCGGCGTCGAGGCCGACGACGACGTCCATTTCCTCCTGCCGCGCGGTGAGGATGACCAGCACCGCGGCGGGCAACGCGGCCCGCAGGCGGCGGCAGACCTCGACGCCGTCGAGGTCGGGCAGGCCGAGGTCGAGCAGCACGAGGTCGAAATCGTCGCCGGATTCGGCCGCCTGCAGGGCGGTCCGCCCGTCGCGGCGCCAGCACACCTGGTGACCGTGCAGTCGCAGGGTCGATTCGAGCGCGCTGCCGATCGCCGCGTCGTCTTCCACCACCAGCAGGTTCGGCATGCCGGGAAGCCTAACCAACGTTCCGGCGAGCGCCGGGTGATTGTGGGCTATTCCGTCCGCGTGCCGAGCCCGATCTGCGATATCCGCCGGGAGGCCCCGGCCACCGCTGCGGTTAACGCAGTGATTTCCGCGGGTCCGAACCGGCTGCTCGGTCCGGTGATCGCCAGCGCGGCCAGCACCCGGCCCTCGCCGTCGCGCACCGGGGCGGCGATGCTCGACGCGCCCGCCTCCGGCTCGCCGTGGCTGACCGCGGTGTCCGCGGCCGCCTCGCCGAGGACCTGCCCGGCGGCCCCGCACCGCAGCGGCAGCTCGTCACCCACCCGGCCCACGTGCCGGATGGCCCGGGACCCCTCCTGCTGGGCCACGCAGACCAGCACGGCGGTGCTGCGCACGTAGAGGTGCACCGTCTCGCCGCAGTCGCGGGCCAGCTCGCGCAGCACTTCCCGGACCGGCTCGGGCAGCTGCCACGCCGTGTTCGCCAGCTGGGCCCAGCGCAGCATCCCGGGCCCCACGGTGATCCGCCCGTCCGGCCGCGTCCACAGCAGCCCCCGCTGCTCACAGGTGGCGACCAGCCGCAGCACCGTCGTCTTCGCCAGGCCGCTGGCCGCGGTGAGGTCCTTGACCGCCCAGGTCCGGCGGTGTTCGGTGAAGAGGGCGAGCAGGTCGAACGCGCGCAGCACGCTGCGGACCCCGCCGTCTTCGCCTGCCGTCATCGAGCGCCCCGTCCCGCCTGATGGACCCAGCGTACCGACTGGTGGACGGATTCAGGCCACGTGTCGCTCGAACGCCGCAACGGTCTCCGCCAGCACGTCCCCGCCCGGCCGGGCCCACAGATCGGCGTTGAACACCTCGACCTCGATCGGCCCGGTGTAGCCCGCCGCCTCGACGGCCGCGCGCAGCCGGCGGTGGTCGATCGGGCCGTCGCCGGGCAGGGCGCGGCCCAGCAGCGGGTCCGGGAGCGGCACCAGGACGTCGCAGACGTGGAACCCGGCGATCCGGCCGGCGGCCGCGGCGATCGACTCCTCGATCCGCGGGTCCCACCAGACGTGGAACTCGTCCACGACCACGCCGACCTGCTCGGCCGGGTGCGCCGCGGCGATCGCCAGCGCCTGGTCCACAGTGGACAGAACCGACCGCTCCGCGCACTGCATCGGGTGCAGCGGTTCCAGGCCGAGCCGGACCCCGCGCTCCCCGGCGTACGGCGCGAGCTCGCCGACGGCGTCGGCGACCCGCTGCCGGGACGCGGCGAGGTCGTTGCCCGCGATCCCGCCCACGACCAGCACGAGCACGTCGGCGCCGAGCGCGGCGGCTTCGTCGATCGCCTCCCGGGTCTGCGCCACACCGTCCACAGGGGACCCTTCCGGCGTCACACCGGTGAAGAACCCGCCGCGGCACAGCGACGAAACCCGGACACCGTGCTCCTTGAGCAGCCGCGCGGCCTCGTCGACGCCGGTCTCGGCGACCTTGTCGCGCCACAGCCCGATCCAGCCGACGCCCGCTTCGGCGCAGCCGGCCACCGCCTCGGGCAGCGACCAGGACTTCGTGGTGATCTGGTTGAGGCTCAGCCGCGGGTCCATCACGCGACCCCCGCCACCTGCAGCAGCGGCCGCATCCGGGCCTCGGCCAGGTCGGGGTCGGCCAGCACGCCGGCTTCGTCGGCCAGCCGCAGCAGCGTCGCCAGGTGGGTGATCGTGCGCGCGGACTCCTGCCCGGCGATCATCCGGAAGTGGTCCTGGTGGCCGTTGAGGTGGGCCAGGAACACCACGCCGGTCTTGTAGTGCCGGGTCGGCGCGCGGAAGATCTCGCGCGACAGCGGCACGGTCGGGTCGAGCAGGGCGCGGAACCCGGCCCGGTCGCCGTCGTCGAGGCGGGCCAGCGCCGCCGCGGCCACCGGGGCGAGCGGGTCGAAGATGCCGAGCAGGGCCTCGCTGTGGCCTTCGGCGTCTCCGGCGATCAGTTCCGGGTAGTTGAAGTCGTCGCCGGTGTAGCAGGCGACGCCGTCCGGGAGGGCGCGGCGGAATTCGACCTCGACCTCGGCGTCGAGCACCGAAACCTTGACCCCGGCGATGGTGGCGGCGTGCTCGGTGCAGAGCGCGGCCAGCTCGCGGGCGGCGGCGCGGACGTCGTCGTGGCCCCAGTAGCCGGCCAGCGCCGGGTCGAACTGCTCGCCCAGCCAGTGCAGCAGGACCGGCCCGCCCGCCTCGGACAGCAGCTTCCCGTATGCCGCGTGGTAGTCCTCGGGGCTCTTGGCGGCGGCGGCCAGCGCCCGGCTGGCCATCACGACCGGGACCGCGCCCGCGCCGGAGACCAGGCCGAGCTGCTCGCGCCAGGCGTCCACAATGGACGCCACGGTGGCCGGGCCCGGTGGCAGCTGGTCGGTGCCGACGCCGGCGCACCAGCGGCGCCCGGCCGCGGCCGCGCCGGTGCGGGTCACCAGCTCCTGTGTCGTCGCCCAGTCGAGGCCCATGCCGCGCTGCGCGGTGTCCATCGCCTCGGCGACGCCGAGCCCGCACGACCAGAGGTGCTCGCGGAAGGCCAGCGTCGTGTCCCAGTCCACGGCGTAGGGCTCGTCGGCCAGCGCGTCCGCGACGACGTGCGCGGCGGCGTAGGCGATGCGTGAGGTCGGCAGTGTCTTCGGGGGTGCCGGTGGCCGCGGCCCGGACGGGGACCAGTGCAGCAGCTCGCCGCCGGGAGCCGGGAGCACGAGCATCGAAGACCTCCGGAAGGGTCAGAAAGCGCTTTCTCGGCCCACGGTAGGGCCTGTGCCGCGTCCGCGGCAAGGCCCGGTGGGGTCAGCGTTTGGGGCGTCCGGTGCTTTCGCGCAGGACGACTTCGCCGGACAGCCGGACCGTCCGCGGCCGGGCGCCGGCGGAACCCTTGATCGCCAGGTCCATCGCGCGTTCGCCGAGCTCCTCCAGCGGCAGCCGCACCGTGGTCAGCGCCGGGGCCAGGTCGCGGACCACCGGGATGTCGTCGAACCCGGCCACCGAGATGTCGCCGGGCACGGACAGGCCTTCCTCGCGCAACGCCGTCATCGCCCCGATCGCCATCACGTCGGTGACGGCGAACAGGCAGGTCGGCAGCTTGCGCTTGCGGCCGGCGAGCAGCCGTTTGGTCGCCTCGTAGCCGCCGTCGCGGCTGAACGCGGCCTCGACGACGTCGTCTTCACGCAGCTCGATGCCGTGCGCGGCGAGCTCGCCGGTGAACCCGGCCAGGCGGTCGATCACGGTGCTCAGCCGCCGCGGCCCGGCCAGCACGGCGAACCGCTTGTGGCCGAGGCCGACGAGTTCCTTCGCCAGCGCCGCGGCGCCGCCCTTGTTGTCCGGCTGCACGGTGTCGATCTTGAGCCCGCGGTGACGGCTGACCGCCGCGACCTGGCCGCCGCCGCGGCGGTAGGGCTCCAGCTCGGCGGCCATCGCGCGTTCCCACGCCCGGTCTTCGAACGCCGAGCCGATGAGCAGGATCGCCGCGGCCCGCTGCGCGCGCAGCGTCGAGACGTAGGCGACCTCGCGGTCCGGGTCGCGGAACGTGCCGGCGAGCATGACGAGCAGCCCGTTGTCGGTGGCCACCCGCATCACCCCGCCCGCGATGGCGGCGAAGTACGGGTCGCTGACGTCGTGGCAGATCACGCCGACCGTGCGGTGCGTGCCGCCGGCGAGGGCCTGAGCGTGCGCGTTGGGGGCGTAGGCCAGTTCGGCCGCGGCGGCGGACACCCGCTCCCGCAGGTCGGCGCGGACGGACGCGGTGCCGTTGAGCACCCGCGACGCCGTCGCGAGCGAGACGTTCGCGCTGCGTGCCACGTCTTCGAGTGTCACGTGCGGCCGGGCCTTCATGGCTGGCTCCTCCAAGATCGGTGTCGAGTGTCTCGGCGTGCTCGGTCGGTGCAATCTACTGGGAGGAGGGTGTGCCGGGAGAAGCCGCTGCTCGGGGGACCTCCCCCGAACGAGTGAAAACGGCCGGGAAGATCGCGCGCCGTGAGTTTGTTGGAAACAAGGAGAACCTTCAAGTAGTGAGTCCGCCACTGCTGAGCGACGCGAAAGGAACCCGCATGCTGTTCGGTGACGAGCACGTCCGCCGCTACGAGGAGACCGACGGCGAGGTCGGCCACGAGTGGAAGGAAGGCGTCCCGACATTGGTCTTGACCACCAAGGGCCGCAAGACCGGGCAGGAGCGCAAGTTCGCCCTGATCTACCAGGAAGTCGACGGAAACCCGGTGATCGTGGCCTCCAAGGGCGGTGCGCCGAACCACCCCGGCTGGTACTTCAACCTCGTCGAGCACCCCGAGGTCGGCGTGCAGGTCAAGGCGGACAAGTTCTCCGCGCGCGCCCGCACGGCCGCCGGCGAGGAGCGCGCGAAGCTCTGGGAGAAGCTCGCCGCCGTCTGGCCGGACTACAACGAATACGCCAAGAAGACCGACCGCGAGATCCCCGTCGTGGTGCTCGAGCGGCTCTGAAGTTTTCGCTGTGATCTGCGCCGCGTTCGGCGCGGGCACGGGCCGATCCGGCCGGTCGTGGGCTACGAATGACACTCATGGACCGCTGGACCGCCCTGGACACCGAAGGTGAGCTGCTCACCCGACGCCAGATGATCGCCTACGGCCGGCGCTTCGCCCGCGCCGGCCGGGGCGCCTGGTACAGCTTCGCCATCGAGGTGGTCTGGCAGTTCCTCGTCCAGACCACCCGGTTCCGCGTCCGGGGCGCGCACCACATCCCGAAGACCGGTGGCGTGCTGGTGGCGTCGAACCACCTGTCGTTCGCCGACCCCACCACGCTCACGGCGTTCTGCCTCGAGGCCGGCCGCGTGCCGCGCTACCTCGCGAAGGCGTCGCTCTGGAAGCTGCCCGTGGTCGGCCGCGTGATGCGCTCGGGACGCCACATCCCGGTGTACCGCGGTGCCGCGACGGCCGCGGAGGCCTACCGCGACCTGGTGACGTCCGTGCGGGCGGGCGAATGCGTCGCGATCTTCCCGGAAGGCACCTTCTCGAACGACCCGGACGGCTGGCCGATGCGCGGCAAGACCGGCGTGGTGCGGGCCGCGCTGGAGACCGGGGCCCCGGTGATCCCGGTGGCCAACTGGGGGACCCACCACCTGCTGCCGTCGACGGCGAAGCTCCCGCGAGTGCTGCCGCGCAAGACCGTCGAGCTGGTCGCCGGGCCGCCGGTCGACCTCTCGGACCTCGTCGGGCGCGAGCTGACGCGAGCGGTGCTCGAGGAGGCGACGGCGCGGATCATGGGCGAGGTGACCGCCCTGCTCGAGTCGATCCGCGGCGAGAAGCGGCCGGCCGCGGCCTGAAAGGCGGCGGTGAGATCCGGGGCTTTGCCCCGGGGCGGGGGCTTCGCCACCCGCACCCCCCGAAAATGTCGGTGGTGGGTGAGAACCTGCCGGCATGACGATCTCCGGGTTCTCCTACGAGCGGATCCCCGTCGACGGCGGGCGCCTCGGCGTCGCGCAGGGCGGCGCCGGGCCGCCGGTGGTGCTGTTGCACGGGTTTCCGCAGACCCACCTCGCCTGGCGGGAGGTGGCGGTGCGGCTCGCGCGCGACCGCCGGGTGATCTGCCCCGACCTGCGCGGCTACGGCGGCAGCGACAAGCCACCGGGTGACTGCTCGAAGCGGCGGCTGGCGGCGGACGTCGTCGAGCTGGCCCGCGCGCTCGGGCACGAGCGGTTCGCGCTGGCCGGCCACGACCGGGGCGCGCTGGTGGCGTTCCGGGCGGCGCTTGACCACCCCGCGGCGGTGAGCCACCTGGCGGTGCTCGACGTGATCCCGGCCGTGGACCTGTGGGAGTCGCTGACGGGCACCGCCGGGGTGTTCGCGTTCCACCTGTTCCTGCTCGCGCACCCGCCACCGCTGCCGGAGCGGCTGCTCGGCGCGGCGCCGGCGGAGTTCTTCGGTCACTTCCTGGACACCTGGGTGCGGGAGGCGGGCGCGATCCCGCCATCGATCCGGGCGGAGTACCTGGCGGCGGCTTCGACGCCGGAGGCGATCGCGGCGGTGTGCGCGGACTACCGGGCGGGCGCGACGGTGGACGCGGAGCACGACGCGGCCGACCGCGCGGCCGGCCGCCGGCTCTCCATGCCGGTGGCGGCGCTGTGGCAGCGACCGGTCGGCGAGCTGCCGTTCGATCCGGCGGCGGTGTGGGGCTCGTGGGCGCCCGACCTGCGGACGCACGTGCTGGACTGCGGGCACTTCCTGCCCGAGGAACGGCCGGAGGAGGTGGTCGAGGCGCTGCGCGAGCTGCTCGCCGCCTGAGGTCTGGGTCGGTGCGCCGGATGGATCCGGCCCCGCTTCTCGTCGCGGCCGGGGAGCCCCGCGCGGCCGGCGCTGCGCGAGCTGCTCGCCACCTGAGGCCTGGGTCGGTGCGCCGGACGGTCCTGGTCCCGCTTCTCGCCGCGGCCGGGAGCCCCGCGCCGTCGCCGCTCCCACCGGCGGCGCTGCTCGCCGCCTGAGGTCGCCGTCACTCCGCCGGGCGGTCGTGAGGAGGGTAGTTTCGGGGCATGAGTGCACAACACTTTGATGTCGTCGTGCTGGGGGCCGGGGTGGGCGGCTACGTCGCGGCGATCCGCGCGTCCCAGCTGGGGCTGAGCGCCGCGGTGGTCGAGGAGAAGTACTGGGGTGGCGTCTGCCTGAACGTCGGGTGCATCCCGTCGAAGGCGCTGCTGCGCAACGCCGAGCTGGCCCACGTCGTCACGCAGGAGGCGAAGGCGTTCGGCATCTCCTCCGACAGCCCGATCAAGGTCGACTACACGGCCGCGTACGAGCGGAGCCGGAAGGTCGCCGAGGGGCGCGTCAAGGGCGTGCACTTCCTGATGAAGAAGAACAAGATCACCGAGTTCGACGGGCACGGCACGTTCGTCGACGACCACACCCTCGAGGTCAACGGCGAGCGGATCACGTTCGGCCACTGCGTCATCGCCACCGGCGCGACCACGCGGCTGCTGCCGGGGACTTCGCGCAGCGAGCGCGTGGTCACGTACGAAGAGCAGATCCTCTCGAGCGAGCTGCCGTCGAGCATCGTGATCGCCGGCGCGGGCGCGATCGGCGTCGAATTCGCCTACGTGCTGCACAACTACGGCGTCGACGTCACGATCGTCGAGTTCCTCGACCGGATGGTGCCGCTGGAGGACGCCGAGGTGTCGGCGGAGCTGGCGCGCCGGTACCGCAAGCTCGGCATCAAGGTGCTGACGTCGACGCGCGTCGAGTCGATCGACGACTCGGGCTCGTCCGTCCGCGTGACGGTGTCGTCGGAGAAGAACGGGCAGCAGGTCCTCGAGGCCGACAAGGTGCTGCAGGCGATCGGCTTCCAGCCGCGCGTGGAGGGCTACGGCCTGGAGAAGACGGGCGTGGCGCTGACCGAGCGCGGCGCGATCGCCGTGGACGGCCGCGGCCGGACGAACGTCGAGCACATCTTCGCGATCGGCGACGTGACGGCGAAGCTGATGCTGGCGCACGCGTCCGAGTCGATGGGCGTGGTGGCGGCGGAGACGATCGCGGGCGCCGAGACGATGGAGCTCGACTTCCCGATGATCCCGCGCGCCACGTACTGCCAGCCCCAGATCGCCAGCTTCGGCTGGACGGAGGCGCAGGCCCGCGAGAAGGGATACGACGTCCAGGTGGCGAAGTTCCCGTTCACCGCCAACGGCAAGGCCCACGGCCTGGGCGACGCGGCCGGCTTCGTGAAGCTGATCAGCGACGCGAAGTACGGCGAACTGATCGGCGGGCACCTGATCGGCCCGGACGTGACGGAGCTGCTGCCGGAGCTGACGCTGGCCCAGCAGTGGGACCTGACGGTGCACGAGGTGGCGCGCAACGTGCACGCCCACCCGACGCTGGGCGAAGCGGTGAAGGAAGCGATCCACGGCCTCGCGGGTCACATGATCAACATGTAGGGACGTCGAAGCGGAGCTCCGGCCGGTCCCAGCGAACCTTCGGCGGTTTGGCCGGGATCGTGCCGGTGCGCCGCGCCCCCATCCGCTCGTAGAACGCCAACGCGGGCGGGTGCGAGACGACGCGCACGCTGCCCAGGCCGCGCTCGCGGGCTTCGGCGAGCATGTGGTCGACCATGCGGCGGCCGATGCCGAGCCCCTGTGCCTGGTCCGCGACGAAGAGCAGGTCGAGTTCCGCTTCCAGGAGCGCGTAGAAGCCGAGGAGCTCGCCGTGCCTGGTGGCGGCGAAGGTGGGGTTGGCCTCCACGTACCCGGGCGCGATCACGTAACCGTCCAAGATGGACGCATACTCGCCTTGGTACGCCGAGGAAGCGTGCATCAGGGCGGTCAGGGTACCGGCCTGGTCCGGCGTGGCGCGGAGGATCTCGATCTCTGTCATGCCACCGAACGTACGGCAGGGCACCGACAATCACCGTCGCACGCTTGACCTCCAGTGGGCTTGAAGTATCACGCTGGGGTCATGAAAGCCGTAGCGTTCACCGAATTCGGCGGGCCCGAAGTGCTCCGCGTCCTCGACCTGCCCGAGCCGCACGCCGGGCCGGGGCAGGTTCGCGTCCGGGTCAGAGCCGCCGGGGTGCAGCCGTACGATGCCGCCGTCCGGGCCGGGTGGGAGCCGCCGGGGCTGGAGCTCGGCTGGCCGCGGGTGCCCGGGAACGAGTTCGCCGGGGTCGTCGACGAAGGCGATCTCGAGGCCGGTACCGAAGTTCTCGGCTTCACCGCCGTGCAGGCCGCCGCCGAATACATCGTCGTTCCCGTCACCGACGTCACGCCGAAGCCGCCGGAAATGCCGTGGGAGGTCGCCGGCGGGTTCACCGCCGGGACGCAGACCGCGTCGATCGCCCTGGAGACGCTGGAACTGCGGGACGGGGAGACGCTGCTCATCCACGGCGCCGCCGGGTCGGTCGGCACCGCCGCCGTCCAGCTCGCGAAACTCCGGGGCGCGCGGGTGGTCGGCACCGCCAGTGCGGCCAACCAGGACTACCTGCGCGAGCTGGGCGCGACACCCGTCAGCTACGGCGACGGCCTGCGAGAGCGGATCGAGGCCGCCGCGCCGCAGGGGATCGACGTGGTACTGGACGGAGCCGGCGGGAAAGCGCTCGACGTCTCACTCGAACTGGTGAAGGACCGGAACCGGATCCTGACCCTCGTCGACCACCACCGGGCCGCGGATCTCGGCGTGCTCGTCTCGAAGTCCGGGCGCTCGGCCGCTCGGCTCGCCGAGCTGGCCGCGCTCTACGCCAAGGGCGACTTGCGCTTCACCGTGCGCCGGGCCTACCCGTACACCGAGGCCGCGGCGGCGCATCGGGAAATCGAGACCGGGCACGTCCGGGGAAAAATAGTTCTCACATTCCCCTGATCGTTCCAGCATGTGGACCCGCGGGCGTTCCCGACTTTGGTCGCTGGAATCCGGGCCGGTCACTCCTTAGATTCTCCCCATTACACCCGGTCGGGTGTCATTCGGTCAGGTGGCCGAGTACCACAGGGAGACATCGATGGTGAGATTCAGCCGGGTCGCCGCGCACGCGGTTCCGCTGACGGTCGGTGCACTGCTGCTGACCACGGGGGTCTCGGCCGCGCAGCCGTCCACCGTGGATGCGGCGGCCGCGCGCACCGAGGCGGGCATCAACGCGCTGCAGAGCATCAAGAAGAGCCTGAGCCCCGCGGAGCGCAAGCAATCGAGCCAGCTGGTCGTCGAGAAGCGGTTGCGGGCCGACCGGTCGCTGGCCGCGAAGCTGCCCGAATACCGCTCCGGCGTCGGCGTCAGCAACGCCGGCACCGTTTCGGTCGACATCGCCGCGCAGGGCAAGGCCGTCGCGAACGCCGTCAAGGCGGCCGGCGGCGCGGTCCGGTACGTCTCGCCGGACGGCGCCGTCCGCGCCGACCTGCCGCTGTCCGCGCTGGACGCCATCGCGGGCCGGGCCGACGTCACCGAGGTGAAGCCCGCCGCACAGGCCACCACCTGGAGCGAGCAGGGCAACCGCGACTTCCGCCGGGCTCTGGCCAAGCAGGCCGCCGCCGCGACGCAGGTGTCCGAAGGGGACAAGGCGCACGGCGCCGACACCGCCCGCACCACCTACGGCGTCAGCGGCTCCGGCGTGAAGGTCTGCGTGCTCTCCGACGGCGTCGACTCCCTCGCGAAGTCGCAGGCCGCCGGCGAGCTGCCCGCCGTCGACGTGCTGTCCGGCCAGAAGGGCAGCGGCGACGAGGGCACCGCGATGCTCGAGATCATCCACGACCTCGCGCCGGACGCGGCCCTCGGCTTCGCGACCGCCTTCACCAGCGAGGCCAGCTTCGCGGCGAACATCCGCGCGCTGCGCAGCACCGGCAACTGCCAGATCATCGTCGACGACGTCTCCTACTTCGACGAATCGCCGTTCCAGGACACGCAGGTCGCGCAGGCGGTCAACGACGTGACCGCGGCCGGCGCGCTCTACTTCTCCTCGGCCGGCAACTCGGGCAACGCGACCGACGGCACCAGCGGCTACTACGAGGGTGACTTCCGGGCCTCGTCGTCGAAGATCAGCGGCGTCACCGGCACTCCGCACGACTTCGACCCGAGCAGCACCACGCAGAACTTCGACGCGCTTTCCGCGGGCTCGCTCGGCCGCCCGGTGACGTTGTTCTGGTCCGACCCGTGGGGCAAGTCCGCCAACGACTACGACCTGTTCATCTTGAACTCCTCGGGCAGCGTCGTGGCCTCCAGCGAGAACGCGCAGTCCGGTTCGCAGAACCCCTACGAGATCGCTTCGGTGCCTTCTTCGGGCTCCGGCTACAAGGTCGCGGTGGTCAAGTACAGCGGCGCCGACCGCTTCATCGCGCTGAACGTCATCCGCGGCCGGTTCGTGGCTTCGGGCTCGCTCAAGGCGTTCAGCACCAACGGCGTCACGAACGGCCACTCGGCCGCGGCCAACGCGTTCAGCGTGGCGGCGGCGCCGGCGGCGGGGGCGTTCACCCGCCCGCTGGAGACCGGCGACCCGGCCAACCCGGCCGGCCCGTACCCCGGCCTGTACACGGCGTCGAGCAAGTGGGAGCGGTTCTCCTCCGACGGCAAGCGCCGCCTGTTCTACAACGCGGACGGCTCGGCGATCACCCCGGGCAACGTGTCCTCGACCGGCGGCACGGTGCGGAACAAGCCGGACATCACCGCGGCCGACGGCGTCGCGACGTCGGTGACGGGCTTCCAGCCGTTCTTCGGGACGTCGGCGGCCGCCCCGCACGCGGCGGCGATCGCGGCCCTGCTGCTGTCGGGCAAGCCGACGGCGACGCCGGCCGAGATCCGCACGGCCCTGGTCTCCTCGTCGATCGACCTGGGCGCACCGGGCTTCGACACGGTGACCGGCAACGGCGTGATCATGGCCGGCCCGGCGCTGGCCGCGCTGGGCGTGGCGGCGAAGTAAGGACGGTCCGGGCAACGGGGGTCCGGCGTGCGCCGGGCCCCCGTTTTCCGTCATTCCGGGCCGGTGACCAGCAGGTGGAAGACGAGCTCACCGGAGGTGAGCCGCTCGTGGCCGCGCACTTCGAGCCCGGCACGGGCGAGCGCGGCCTCGACCTCGGCCAGTGGGCGGATGCGGAAGCCGTGCTCGGTGAACAGCGGCGCCCGGCTCATGAGCTCCGGGTCGCCGATGCCGAGCACGAACTTGCCGCCCGGCTTCAGCACGCGCGCGACCTCGGCGAACGCGCCGTCGAGGTCGTCTACGAAGTAAACGGTGTTCGTGGTGACGGCGGCGTCGATCGAGCCGGCTTCGAGCGGCAGCGCGGTGATCGATCCCTCGTGCAGGTGCAGCCGGTTTTCCGCGATCTCGCGCCGGAAGGTGCGACGGGCCCGCTCGAGCATCGTCGTGGAGATCTCGGCACCGTGGACGGCGCCGGCGCTCCGCAGCAGCAGCGCGAGTCCCAGACCGCCGCCGAACCCGATGTCGAGGGCCGTTTCCCCGCCCTCGAGCCCGAGCGCGGCGACGGCCGCGGTGACCGGCCCGCGGTTCCTGCGGTTGAGCATCGCGCCGACGATCCGGCCCCGCAGGCCGCTAGGGTGGCCGAGTTGCCGGGCCAGCCCGGCCTGGAAACCTTCGCGAAGTCCCATGCGGGCAGTCTAGGAGGCGGGATGGCGAAAACGGCGGTGGTCACCGGAGCCGGCTCGGGCATCGGGCGGGCCGTGGCCCGTGCACTCCTGGAAGACGGCTACCAGGTCGCCCTGGCCGGGCGGCGCGCTGACGCTCTCGAGGAAACCGGCGCGGGCTTCACCACCGCGTTCGCCGTGCCCACCGACGTTTCCGACGAACGAGCCGTCGAGGCGCTCTTCACGGCCGTGCGCGACCGGTGGGGGCGGCTTGATCTCCTGTTCAACAACGCCGGGATCTCCGTGGGCGGAACCGTCGCCGATCTGTCCGTCGAGGACTGGAAGCGGACCGTCGACGTCAACCTCACCGGCATGTTCCTCTGCGCGCAGCAGGCCGTGCGGCTGATGAAGGACCAGGACCCGCGCGGCGGCCGGATCGTCAACAACGGCTCGATCTCCGCCCACGCGCCGCGGCCCGCGAGCGTCGCCTACACCGCGACCAAGCACGCCGTCACCGGGCTGACGCGGTCGATCTCGCTGGACGGCCGGGCCTGGGACGTCGCCTGCGGCCAGATCGACATCGGCAACGCCGCCACCGAAATGACCGAACGGATGGCCGCCGGCATTCCGCAGGCCGACGGCCGGATCGTCGCCGAGCCGACGTTCGACGTCCGGCACGTGGCCGACGCGGTGCGGTACATGGCCGGCCTGCCGCTCGACGCCAACGTCCAGTTCCTCACCGTCACGGCGACGACCATGCCCTTCATCGGCCGCGGCTAGCTGCATTCCCGGGTGTCCGTGCCGGCATGGACGACTACGGACCCGTTCTAGGGGATGACCCGCGCCTTCCGGAACTCGTCGAAGAGCCGGTAGAACATCTGCTCGGTCTCGACGTACTCGTGGAACCCGGCCCGCCGTGACTTCGACGTGTCCGCGAACATGTCGTAGTCCCAGCCGAACACGAAGTCGCCGAACGCCCACGAGGACGAGACGTCCGCATAGGACGCCGTGAGACCGCGTTCCGCGGCCATTCGAGTCCACAGTGGACCCTTGTCCGCCATGACGTCCACGAGCGACATCCGCAGCGGGGGCGCCACCTCCAGGTCGAAGTAGGCCGCCAGCTTCGGCCAGAGTTCGCGCCAGCGGAACAGGTCGCCGTTCGCGATGTTGAACGCGCCCTGGTGCCCGGTCGCCCAGACCGACGCCGAGGCCAGCAGCCCGGTGTCCGTCATCTCCAGCAGGCTGTCGTACGCGCCCGGCTTGCCCGGGAACCGCAGCGGCAGGCCGAGCTCCTTCGAAATCGACGCGTACACCGCGATCACCAGCGCGAGGTTCATCGGGTTGCCCAGCGCCGTGCCGCCGACCACGGACGGCCGGATCGCCGACCACGTCCACGCGCCCGCCCGCCGTTCGAGGAACCGCTGCTGGTCGACGTTGAACTCCGGTGGCATGTGCCCGGCGTCGGTCTCGCGCGCCGGGGTCTTGAACGGGCCGAGATGGGCGCCGTAGACCTTGTAACCCTGCATCAGGCTGACGTGCTCCAGGCCGGGCGGGGCCGCGTCGACGAGGTTGGCCAGCATCGCCAGGTTGGGCGGGACGAGCTCGGCCCAGGTCGGTTTGTCCTGGTAGGCGGCGTAGAAGAGGTGCGTGGCCGAGGTCAGCGGGGCGAGCTTGGCCCGGGTGTCGGCCGGGTCGAGGAGGTCGACGGCGATCGTGCCCGGGCCGCCTCGGCGCGAGAGGCCGGTGACGTGCCAGCCGTTCGTGCGCAGGTGCTCGGTGAGCGTGCGGCCGATGATCCCGTTCGCTCCGGCGACCAGAGCTGTCTTGCGTTCCATGTCTCCAGGCTCGGTTCGCCGCACCGATAAGTCCAAGGCTTGATTGTCACCAAGTCGATAAGCTGAGTTCATGACAAGTCTGCGGCAGCTCGAGTACCTGGTCACGGTGGTCGACACGGGCTCGTTCACCCGCGCCGCCGAGCAGCTGCACGTAACGCAGCCGGCGTTGTCGCACCAGATGCGCGCCCTCGAGCGCAGCCTCGGCGGCCCGCTGCTGGAGCGGCTGCCGCGCGCGGTCCGGCTCACCCCGATGGGCCGGGCGATGCTGCCGCACGCGCGGGCGGCGCTGGCCGACGCGGAGCGAGCGCGCTGCGCGGCCCGGCTCGCGTCCGGGACGGCGGCGGGCGAGCTGCAGGTCGCGACGGTGTACTCGGTCAGCCTCGGCGTGCTGCCGCCGGCGTTGCGCGTGTGGCGGCGCGACCGGCCCGAGGTCGACGTCCGGCTGATCGAGTTCCGGCACGCCGACGAGCTGCGCGAGGCGATGGCCGCGGGCGAGGCCGACATCGCGCTCGGCCCGCGGCCCGGCGGCTGGGCGGGCCCGGTGCGGGAGCTGGGCGTGGAGGAGTTCGTCGTCGTGCTGCCCGCCGACGGCGCCCGCGAGGACGACAGCACCGGCGAAGTCGACCTGGCCACGCTCGCCGGCTGCGCGTGGGTGCACTACGCCCCGGGCAACGGCCTGGCCGAGCTGGTCGACGCGGCCTGCCTGGCGGCGGGCTTCCGCCCGCGAGCGGCGGTCCGCACCGAGCAGACGGCGGCCGCCCCGATCCTCGCGGCGGCGGGCCTGGGGCCCGCGTTGGTCCCGGCGAACGTCCTGCCGCCCCGCTTCGACGGCCGGGTGCTGCGCCCGAGCGTGCCGGTCCGCCGCACGCTGACGGCTTACACCCGCGGGATTCCGGACCCGCTGACCAGGGCATTCATCGAGACCCTCGCGGCGCACGCCACGGTTTAGCGGTCGAGGTTCGTTTCCGGCGGCCCGCCAAGCGCTCCACCTTGGGGCCCCGTGCCCCCACCGCCGACCTCAATGGAGGCACTTCGCGCCACAGCGTTCACTCAACGCATGAGGGCGCTTCGGTCCGAGCGGTAGCGCGTGACGCTAGAGGCGGCTGAGCCAGGGGTGCCGGCCGTAGGTGTTCTCCAGCGCCGTTGCCAGCCACTTCCGCTGCGCCGCATCGAGCACCGGCAGGGTGGCTTCGAAGTCCTGCTCGTCCTTGGGGCGGGTGCCGTGCGCCTTGGCGAACAGCTGCACCTCGGGAGCCAAATACGGAATACCCTCCGCCGAGATCCGGCCCAGCAGGGCGATTTCCCGGCGCACCAAGGGGTTCCGGCGCGAGACCCACTCGTCGTCCTGCGCTCGGTCGAACATGATCTGGAGCCGCCAGGGCGCGGACGCCGACGGGCGGCACCACACGTCGTCGATGTCTTCGCCCAGGACTTCGCCGGGCGCCCAGGGGCGCAGCGTGCCCGGCGGGTCCGCCGCCCACCACTCCCACGACGGCAGCGCCTCCTGGACCGCGCGCTGGTCGCGGCGCAGCAGCAGGACGTCGATGTCGGCGTGCTCGCGGAACGCCCGGCCCACCGCCAGCTCGATCGCGTAGCCGCCGGCGATCCACCACGGCGCCCGGACCTGCGCGAACAGCTTGGCCGCCTCGGGCAGGGTCGCGGGCTCCCAGCTCACGAGACGCCGATCCCCGCCAGCAGCGGGCCCGTGAACGGCGTCGCCGTGACGTCGTGGACCCGTGGGGCCCACACCGCGTGGCCGTGGCCGGACCAGAGCGGTGCCACCGGCAGGTCGCGCAGTAGCTGGTTCTCCGCCAGCCGGTACAGCTCGCCCGCCTCCTCCGGGGTGGTCGCCGCGTCGGCCAGCTCCAGGTTCTGGCGGAAGACCTCGTCCGTGTAACCAGACTCCGCGGCCAGGAGCGACAGCAGCTCGTACGGGCTCCCCGTCGCCAGCTTCACGTCCACTGTGGATGGACCGTCGAGCCGGCCGGTGTGCGGGGCGGCCTGTGCCGTCACGGAAACGTCCAGTGCCCGGTGCAAGCCGACCACCAGGGTGCGCGTCCAGGCTTCCGCGCCGGGTCCGAAGTAGACAGTGGCGCCGCCGGGGAAGTTCGCCTGCTTCAGGAGCGCCTTGCCGGCCGCCGCGTCGAAGCTGCACGGACGGCAGGTGCCCGCACGCTCGCCCGGCGCGTCCGCGGGCGGCAGCATGGCCTTGGCCGGGTCGACCTGGTGCGCGAGCGGGCCGGCCTCCAGCGCCGCGCGGTCGACGCCGAGGGCGAAGCCGTGGCGGACCGTCGCGTCGGCGAAGCGGGGGTCCGCCACCGGGAACGCCAGGTAGCCCGCCTGCGGGAGCGCCCACGTCACGTGGTGGTCGTCGCCGAAGTCGGGGTGCATGGCTTCGTGCTTTTCGTCGGGCACTTCGGTCGCGAGGTCGAGCTTGCCGGCCTTGACCGCGTCGTACTGGGCGGCCGGCTCGCTGACCCGCAGGTCGATCTCCTCGGCCTTGCCGGCGCCGACGCGCTTGAGCGTGCCGCCCGAGCCCGGCCGCCACCCGCCGTCGAGCCGGTACGGGCCGTTGCCGACCGGCGCCTTCGCGAAGCCGTTCCAGTCGCGGGAGGCGAGCACCGACGCCGGCAGCGGGACCAGGCCCGGCGCGGCGAGCAGCGCGGGTACCTGGCCGGACGGCCGGTCGAGGGTCAGCGCGATCGTGTCCGGGGCCGCCGCCCTGATCTCGCGGGCGTGCAGCAGCTTGGTGAGCACCGGCGAGGACACCCACTGCTCACCGGCGATCATGCGCCAGGTGTCCACGTAGGACTGAGCGGTGACCGGGGTGCCGTCGTGGAACGTGGCCGGCCGCAGCTTGACCGTCCAGTGCACCCGGTCGGTGCTCTCGATCGCCGTCGCCGCCTGCGGGGTGACCTTCCCGGACGCCGCGTCGTAGCCGGCGAGCGGAGTCCACAGTGCGCTCGTCACCAGCCGGCCCGCCTGGTCGTCGAGGTCGGCGGGCAGCAGCGTCGCGGGCTCCCGGATACCGACGGTCAGGACTCCGGGCCGGGCGGGATCGGAGGCGGAACACCCCGTGGCGGCGAGGGCCACGGCGGCGAGCAGGACGAACAGGCGCATGCGAAAGTCCTACCAGTCGGAAGGCAACGAAAGACGGTTGTGTCCGGTTGATCTCCGTCGTACCGTTCGGGTGGTCACGCTCGGAGCGTTCTGGGAGGTTTCGCGTGCGCACCTGGTTGCGGTCGTGCTTCGCCGCCGTCACCGTCGGCGCCACGCTGGTCGCGACCGGGCTGCCGGCCGCGGCCTGCGGTGAGGACGACAAGCCGGCGACCCCGGCCGCCCGCACGGCGGGTGACCCCGGGGCGATCAAGAACGTCAAGACCGTCGGCAACGTGCCCGACGCCGCCGGCGCCATCTCGATCAACTTCCTCGACTACGGCCGCCGCGACGTCATGGTCGTGTCCGGCGAGTTCGGGCTCAAGGTCTACGACCTGACGAAGAACCCGGCCGCGCCGAAGCTGGTCGGGCAGGTCAGCCTGCCCGGGCTGTGGGAGACCGAGGACACCGAGGTCGACCAGGGCCGCAAGCTGGTGTTCCTCTCCCGCGACCCGCGCGCGTACGGCGGCACCACGCGCACCGGCGAGTCCGGCATCTACGTCGTCGACGTCTCGAAGCCCGAGGCCCCGGCGATCCTCAGCTACGTCCAGGTCCCGGCCGGCCACACGACCAGCTGCGTCGACGGCTGCCGCTACCTGTGGACCGGCGGTCCGGCCAAGGCCGAGAACCAGCCGGCCGACTGGGGCGGGCGCCCGATCTGGGTCACCGACATCCGCGACCCGAAGCACCCGAAGGTGAACCCGGAGCCGATCGAGCTGGCCCGCAACGACGGCAAGACCGACTACGTGCACGACGTGCAGGTCGACGCCGACGGCGTGGCCTGGGTGTCCGGCCGCGGCGGGGTGCGCGGCTACTGGACGAACGGTGTGCACCGTGACCCGCTGACGAACAAGCTCCGCCGCGCGACGGCGCACGAGCCGATCCCGTACGCCGGCGGCGGCATCGCCGAGACGGCGGCGCCCTCGCGGTTCATGCACAACAGCTTCCACCCGGCCGGCCACCGCATCGGCGACGGCGCCTGGCGCGGCCAGGACCTGATCTACGCGACGGAGGAGAACTTCGTCGACGGCTGCGCGGGCGACGGCGTCCTGACGATCTCCTCGCTGAAGGGCTCCTACCACGGTGAAGGCTGGCGCTCGACGCCGGAGAAGCCGTTCCGGCTGGAGAGCGTGGGCACGTGGAGCGTCAACGGCCAGGAGGGCAGCGACCCGGCCTCGGACGACTGCTCCGCGCACTACTTCGACGTCCGCGGCAAGGTCCTGGTGCAGTCGTTCTACGCGCAGGGCACCCGGTTCCTCGACGTCAGCGACCCGACGAACCCGCGGCAGATCGCCTACTACCGCCCGGCCGACGCGAGCGCGTGGGCGCCGTACTGGCACGGGAAGTACGTGTACGTGGCCGACAACACCCGCGGCGTGGACGTCCTGCAGCTCACGAAGTAGCCGGCGCGGGGGGTCGCCGTCCAGCTGGCCAGCAGGCGCAGCTTCTCCTCGGACGGTGACCCCGTGTCCGCGCTGTAGACGATGACGCTCTGCCCCTGCCACTGGAAGCCGCCGCCGGGGTTGCCCGGCGGCGGCCTCCGGTGTCCTAGTGCCGCAGCCAGACCGCCGTGTCCGTGGGCAGCTCGCCGTCCAGCGGGCCGCTGGCCAGCACGACCTCCCCGGCCGGCAGCGGGACCGGCGCGGCCGAGAAGTTCAGCGCGAAGGTGAACCCCCGCCGGAACGCCAGCACCTCCTCACCCAGCGAGAGCCACTCGAGCGGGCCGCCCGGGAGATCCCGCCGCAGCCGGAGCCCCGCGCGGTACAGCGACAGCATCGACGCCGGGTCCGCCGCTTCGGCCTCGGCCGTGTACTCCCTCCATTCCGCGGGCTGCGGGAGCCAAGCGCCGCCGCTGCCGAACCCGAACGGCGGCTCGGTCCCGGACCACGGGATCGGGACCCGGCAGCCGTCGCGGCCCGGGTCGGCGCCGCGGGTGCGGGCGAACACCGGGTCCTGGCGCAGGTCGTCGGGGATGTCCAGGACCTCCCACAACCCCAGCTCCTCGCCCTGGTAGACGTACAGCCCGCCGGGCAGCGCCAGGGTCAGCAGCGCCGCCGCGCGCGCCCGGCGGGTGCCCAGCTCGCGGTCCACCGGGAGCTCGTGCAGCCGGTCGGCGAACGAGAACCCCGTGTCCCCCTGCCGCCCGTAGCGGGTGACGTGCCGGGTGACGTCGTGGTTCGACAGCACCCACGCCGCCGGGGCGCCGACCTCGTCGTGCGCCTTCAGCGTGCGGTCGATGACGTCGCGGAAGCGCTCGCTGTCCCACGGGCAGACCAGGAAGTCGAAGTTGAACGCCGAGTGCAGCTCGTCGCGGCGCAGGTAGCGCGCGGCCCGCGCCATGTCCGGCAGCCACATCTCGCCGACCAGCACGCGCTCGCCGCCGTAGCTGTCGGCGATCTTGCGCCACGAGCGGTAGATCTCGTGCAGGCCCTCCTGGTCGGAGAACGGCGTCTCGTCGCCGTCGTCGACGTCGGGCAGGTGCGGGTCCTTGACCAGCCCGTCGGCGACGTCGATGCGGAAGCCGTCCACCCCGCGGTCGAACCAGAAGCGCAGCACGTCCTCGAACTCCGTGCGGATCTCCGGGTTGTCCCAGTTGAAGTCGGGCTGGCGGGAGCTGTAGAGGTGCAGGTACCACTCGCCGTCTCCCGCGCGGGTCCACGCGGATCCGCCGAAGCGCGACTTCCAGTTGTTCGGCGGCTCGCTGCCGTCCGGGCCGCGGCCGGGCCGGAACCAGAACCGTTGCCGCTCCGGCGAACCCGGGCCCGCTGCGAGCGCGGCCCGGAACCAGGGGTGCTCGTCCGAGCAGTGGTTGGGGACGATGTCGATGATCACCCGGATGTTCCGGGCGTGCGCCTCGGTGATCAGGTCCTCCGCCTCGGCGAGCGTGCCGAACAGCGGCTCGATGTCGCGGAAGTCGGCGACGTCGTAGCCGCCGTCGTCCATCGGCGACGGGTACCACGGCGTGAACCAGATCGCGTCGATCCCCAGGTCGGCCAGGTGGTCCAGCCGGGCGCGGACGCCGGCGAGGTCGCCGACGCCGTCGCCGTTGCCGTCCGCGAAGCTGCGGATGTACACCTGGTAGATCGCCGCGCTCCGCCACCAGCCGGTCTTGTCGGTCACGAAAGTGCCCCTCCTCCTTGTAGTGGACAGGTCAGCCCTTGAGGCTGCCGGCGGTCAGCCCGGCGAGGATCTGCCGCTGGAAGGCCAGGAACAGCGCCACCATCGGCAGGCTGGCCAGCACCATCCCGGCGACGAGCACGTTGAGCGGCATGTCGATCGCCACCCGCTGCAGCATCACCGAGAGCGTCTGCTTCCCGGTGTCCGGGAACACCAGCAGCGGCCAGATGAAGTCCTTCCACGCGGTGACCACCGCGAGGATCGACACGACGGCCAGGATCGGCCGGGAGATCGGCAGGATGATCCGCCACAGCGTGCGCACCGGCCCGGCGCCGTCGAGCCGCGCCGCTTCGATCAGCTCGTCCGGGATCTGGTCGAAGAACCGCTTCAGCAGGTAGATGTTGAACGCGTTCGCCGCCGCGGGCAGCCAGACCGCGGCCGGCGAGTTGATCAGGTTGAGGTGCAGCAGCGGCAGGTCCGTCACGGTCACGTACGTGGGGACCAGCAACGCGGTGGCGGGCAGCATCAGCGTGGCCAGCATGAGCCCGAGCACGACGTTGCCGAACTTCGGGCGCAGCTTCGACAGCGCGAACGCGGCCGGGACGTCGATGGCCAGCTGAGCCAGCCACGCGCCGCCCGCGACGACGAGCGTGTTGAGGAAGTACTTGCCGAGGCTGAGCTGGTCCCAGGCGTCGGCGAAGGTTTCCGGGTGCCACTCGTGCGGGACGAGCGTCGCCGGCGTCTGCGCCAGTTCCTGCGGCGACTTCATCGCGCCGGTCACCGCCCAGTAGAGCGGGAACATGAAGGCGAGGATGAAGACTGCCAGGGTGCACGCGAAGACCACGCCGTAGACGAGCTTGCCGCGCGGGCTGCGCAACGCGCCGGGGGAGACGAGGGTCCTCATGACTGGTCCGCCTTCCGCGTCAGCCGGACGTACCACGCCGAGAACACGCCGAGCGCCACGAACAGCAGCAGGCTCAGCGCGCTCGCCGAGCCGAAGTCGTTGTAGACGAAGGCGTAGCGGTACAGGAGCAGGAGCACGGTGACCGTCGAGTCGTCCGGGCCGCCGCCGGTCATCACGTACGGCTCGGTGAACACCTGCATGGTGGCGACGATCTGCAGCAGCAGGAGCACCAGCAGGACGAACCGCGTCTGCGGGAACGTCACGTGCCGCAGGCGTTTCCACAACCCGGCGCCGTCGAGTTCCGCGGCTTCGTAGAGCTCGCCGGGGATCGTGCCGAGCGCGGCGAGGTAGATGAGCGTGGTGCTGCCCATGTTGGCCCACGTCGAGACGAAGACCAGGCTCAGCATCGCCGTGCCGCTCGAGTCGAGCCACTGGCCGCCGGGGAGGCCGACCGCGCCGAGGGCGGAGTTGAACAGGCCGGGACCGGGGTCGTAGAACCACTTCCACATCAACGCCGTGACGACGGGCGGCAGCATCACCGGCAGGTAGACGGCGAGCCGGAAGAACGCCTTGGCGTGGCGGAGTTCGTTCAGCAGCACCGCGGTGAGGAACGGGACGGCGAAGCCGAAGACCAGCGCGAGCCCGGTGAACAGCAGCGTGTTGCGCCAGGCGATCCCGAAGAGCGGGTCTTCGAAGAGCTTCGCGAAGTTGTCGAAGCCGACCCACGTGGGCGCGTTGACGAAGTCGACCTGCTGGAAGCTCAGCAGCACGCCACGCCCGATCGGGTACCAGGAGAACAGGGCGAACACCACGAGCGCGGCGCAGAGCAGGCCGTACGCGGTGACGTTCTCCTTGAGCTTGCGCTTCAGTCTGGTGCGGTTCGCCGGGGTGGCGGCCGGGCGCCCGGCCCGCGACGGTTTCGCCGCGGGCCAGGCGAGCAGGCTACTTGACCTGGGCGAGGACACTGTTGACCTTCGACGCGGCGGAGCTCAGCTGCTGGTCGATGTTCGCGTTCTGGTCGGTCAGGACGGCCTGCATGACGCTGTCGAGCGCGGCGTAGATCTGCTGCGCGTTCGGCGGCTCGATGCTGCCCTTGATCCGGCTCGTGGTGTCCACATAGGACTTGTAGTTGGCGGCGGGGACGTTGGCGTACTTGGCCTTCAGTGTCAGCTGCTGCTCGCGGACGGCGCCGGTCCAGACGTCCGGGGTCGGCTCGGCGGGCAGTCCGACCGGCTGCTTGCCGTCGACGTACTGCTGGATGTGCTTCTCGAAGCGGTCCGGGTTGAGGTACTTCCACTGGATCCACTCGAGGCCGGCCTTGACCTTCTCCGGCGACGCCTTCGGGTTGATCATGTAACCCTCGCCGCCGAGCAGGGTGCCCTGGCCGCCGGGCATGCCGGCGATGCCGTAGTCCTCGTACTTGCCGTTGAACTGCTTGACGAGCACCGGGACGTTGTCCGGGGCGGCCATGTACATGCCGAGCTGGCCGGCGCCCATCATGCGCTGGACGTCCTGGGCTTCGAGGAGCTGCTTGGCGCCCATGGAGTTGTCGGTCCAGCGCATGTCGTGCAGGTACTGGAGGGCCTGCTTGCCCTTCTCGTTGTCGAAGTCGGCGACCCACTTGTCGCCGTCCTTGCGGGCGATGTCGCCGCCCATCGAGTAGAGCCAGCCGGTGAGGTGCCAGCCGCCCTGGTTGTTCTTGCTGTAGTCGGCGTACCCGACGACGCCGTTGCCGAGCGCGGAGATCTTCTTCGCGGCTTCGCGGACTTCGTCCCAGGTCTGCGGCGGCTTGTCGGGATCGAGCCCGGCCTTCTGGAACAGCGGGCGGCTGTAGAGCAGGCCCATCGTGTAGTTCATCGTCGGCAGGCCGTAGAGCTTGCCGTTCGCGTCGCGGAAGTTGTCGAGAAGTTCCGGCTTGATGTCGTTGACGTGCGGAACGCTCTTCGCGGCTTCCGTGATGTCGGCGGCCTGGTGCCGGGCGATGATCTGCGCCGGGTCGGTGAAGTAGACGTAGTAGACGTCTTCGAGCTGCCCGCCGGCGAGCTTCGCGGAGAACGTCTTGGGGTCCATGAACCCTTCGTGCGGATCGATGTCGATGTTCGGGTGGGACGCCTCGAACTCCTTGACGTCGGCGTCGAAGACGCTGCGCTCGAACGGCTGGCTGGTCGGCGGCTGCCCGGTAACGGTGATCTTGACCTTGCCGCCGGCCTGGGTGCTTGCGCTGTCCCCGCAGGCGGCCAGGCTCAGGGCGAGCCCGCCCGCGGCGAGCAGGCACAACGTTCGGCGGGAGACGGTTCGGGACCAAGTGCTGCTCATCTCAAGCCCTCTTCTCGGGTCGCGACGGCTGTCACGTGATTGCGGTCACTCTAAAGTGGGAGACGCGATGACCGCAATAACCCGACGAGAATCTGCAACTTACGAACAGACTGTGATGCCTTTCGGGCGTGGATCGTGGGGCGTCCGGCGTGCGCGACCTTCCGCTGGGCTCATCCACATCGGGTGAGGGCTGTGGACAGCCACGCTCGAGCGGCGTCTTTCGCGGCTTTGTGTCGGGCGGGACCGATAAGCTGGACTTGGGCACGCCCCCTAGGGAGGGCGGGGGAGTTTCGGGGCGGTCGGAGGGGCTGCTTCAGGTGGCTCCACCGGCGTGAGCGGCAGGCTGACGCGCGGACCTGCACCCCAGCCAGACCTCCCCACGACCCCCGACCGGGCACCCAGCCAGACCTCCCACGGCTCCCGACCAGGCACCCACCCAGACCCCCCGCAACCCCGATCCGAAGCCCCAACACGGCCGGTGGTGCCGGGTCAAGGCACGCTTTCCCGCCTTGACGCGGTACCACCGGCCGTAGTCACAATTCCGGCTTCGGGGTGGTGGGGCGGCGGCCTCTGGCTTCGGGGTGGTGGCCGCCGACTCGGGCTTCGAGGCGGTGGGCCCCCGCCGCCCGTCGGGCCGAGGCAACCCGGCATCACCCAGGACGGCCGCACCCTCAGCCGCCTCCCGAGCCCTCCTCCGAATCCCCACAGAACCAACGACTTCGCCGGAACCCTGCCCAGGGAGGCCGCGGAGTTCCGGGGCCAGATCCCGGAAAGCGCACACAAGAAAGGCGCGACAGCTCGCAAGCCATCGCGCCTCTCGGGCCGCAGGGGTCAGGCGATGCGGCGCGCGGTAGACCCCCGCACCACCAGCTCCGGCGCGAACAGGAGCTCCTCCGCCGCCACCTCGCCGCCGTTGATGCGCTTGACCAGCAGTTCCACCACTGCTCGCCCCATTGCCTCGATCGGCTGGCGGGTGGTCGTCAGGGGCGGGTCGGTGCAGTTCATCAGGGCCGAGTCGTCGTAGCCGACCACCGAAACGTCCTCCGGCACCGAAAGCCCCTGCCGTCGGGCCGCGCGGATTGCGCCCAGTGCCAGCAGGTCGCTCGCGCACAGCACCGCCGTCGCCCCTCGGGGGTACAGGCGGGCCGCCGCCGCGTGGCCGCCTTCGATCGAGAACATGCCGTGCTCGACCAGCTCGTCCAGCACCGGCAGCCCGAGCTTGGCGGCGTACGAGCGGAACGCCTCCAGTTTGCGCTGCGACGGGACGTGGTCCGACGGGCCCAGCACGAGCCCGATCTTCTCGTGCCCGAGCGAGCTCAGGTGCCCGACCACCTGCTCGACGGCCACCGCGTCGTCGCACGAAACCTGCGGCAGGCCGAGGTGGTCGACCGCCGCGTTGATCAGCACCGTCGGCAGCCGGCGCTCGACCAGGTGGTGGTAGTGCGTGTGGATCGCGTCCGCCTGCGCGTACAGCCCGCCGGCGAACACCACGCCCGACACCTGCTGCTGCAGCAGCAGCTCGACGTACTCCGCCTCGGACACCCCGCCCGCGGTCCGGGTGCACAGCACCGGCGTGAACCCCTGCTGGGCGAGGGCGTTGCCCATGATCTCGGCCAGCGCCGGGAAGATCGGGTTCTGCAGCTCCGGCAGCACCAGCCCGACCAGGCGGGCCCGCTCGCCCCGCAGCTGGGTGGGCCGCTCGTAGCCCATCACGTCCAGTGCGGTGAGCACGGCGGCCCGGGTGCTGGCCGAGACCCCGGACCGGCCGTTGAGCACCCGGCTGACCGTGGCTTCGCTGACCCCGACCTGGCGGGCGACTTCGGCAAGACGACGCGTCATGGCTGAAACTTTACAGCAACCGAGCGCAAAAGTACGACGTGCGAAACCGCTCCGAACTGGTGATCAACGGTCATGGAGCGCGCACACCCCGTTCCTAGCTTGGCGTCGTGACCAGCACCCTTGATCGCACCACCACGTCTCGCGGCCTGACCGCGCTCGGCGCGCTCGCTCTCGTGCTCGCCGCCTACCGCGGGTTCCGGCTGCCGGGCGACTGGGCCGTGACGCTCGAGGCCGTCTCGGTGACCGACGGCTTCCACCGCCGGTTCCTCGTCGGCACCCTGCTCCACCCGCTCGCGCTCGCCACCGGGTACGCGTACTGGGTGTTCGCGGCTGCCGCGTTCGCCGTCCTCGCCGCGCTGCTCGGGGTGGTGGCCGTCGCGTTCGCCCGCGCCCGGCACCCGGCCCGGAAGCTCCTGGTCGCCGGCTGGCTGCTGCTGCCCTCCGGTGGATTCCTCTTCCACGAGGTCGGCTACTTCGACCAGGTGCTCTACCTGCTGCTGTTCGCCGCGTTGTGGCAGCTGCCGCGCCGGCCCGAGGTGGCCTCCGGGCTGCTGACGGCCGCGGTGTTCACCCACGAGATCGCCCCCCTCACCGTCCTCCCGGTCTTCGCGGTCGTGCTGGCCCGGCGGTTCCCGGTGCGGAACACGGCGATGCTGCTCGTGCCGCCCATCGTGGCGGAACTCGCCGTGCTCGCGCTCCCGGCGTCGAGCCCGGGCGCGGTCGCGCGGCTCGGGACCGCGCTGGCCGCCGCGGACTTCACCCCGCGAGCCGACGCGCTGGCCTTGTTCGAACGCACCCAGAGCCAGAGCTGGCAGCTGTACTCGATCACCGAGGTGCTGCTGTCCCTGACCCCGATCTTCGCCGTGGTCGTGCTCGGCGCGTTGCTGCAACGCCTCGACGCGCTCGCGGTCGCGTCCGTCGCGGCGCCCGCGCTGCTCGCCTTCGCGGGCTGGGACTGGGCGCGCTGGGGGTTCCTGCTGGTCACCAACTTCGCCGTGGTGTTGTGGCTGACCCCGCCGCGGAACCTTCGCCCGCTCCCGCTGCTCGCCGCCGCGGCGCTGCTCGCCCACCTGCCGCTGCCGTACTTCGACGGGCAGCACCCGCGTGAGCTGACCGCCGCTCAGGTGTTCTCGGCACCCCTGGGCCACCGCACGGTGAACACCGCACCGCCGTCGTTGTGCACCGCGAGCGATCCGCCGTGCGCCAGCACGTTCTCCCGGGCGATCGCCAGCCCGAGCCCGCTGCCCTCGGTCGCCTGACGCGCGTGGTCGCCGCGGGCGAACCGGTCGAACAGGATCGGCAGCAGGTCTTCCGGCACCCCGGGACCGGCGTCGGCGACGCGCACGACGACGTCTTCGCCGGTGCCGTCGAGGGTGACCGTGACCGGCGCGGCGCCGTGCCGGACGGTGTTGCTCAGCAGGTTCGCCACCACGGTGTGCACCCGCCGTGGGTCGGCGACGACCGTGACGTCGCCGCTCGCGGTCACCGCGGCCGCGACGCCGGTGACCGCGGCGGCGTCCGCGACCAGATCGGCGAGGTCGACGGGTGCCACCCGCAGGTCGGCCTTCCCGGCGTCGAAGCGGGCGATCTCGAGGAGGTCTTCGACGAGCTTCGCCAGCCGCCGCGCCTGGGTGCCGAGGATCTCGGCGGCGCGGGTGCGGGTGGCGGGCTCGGCGTGGTCGAGGCTGTCGACGGTGGCGATCATCGAGGCGAGCGGCGTCCGCAGGTCGTGGGCGACGTCGGCGACGAACCGCCGCTGCTGGCGGTCTTTCGCGTGCAGCTCCTCGATGGACTCGCCGAGTCGGGCGGCCATCGCGTTGAAGGAAGCGGCCAGTGCGGCGACTTCGTCCCGGCCCTTGATCGGGACGCGGGTGTCGAGCGCGCCCGCGCCGAGTTCGTCGGCGGCCGCGGACAACGCCTTGATCGGACGGCGGATCCGGCGCCCGATCAGGAGCGCGACGCCGACGCCGAGCACGCTCACCCCGAGCGCGATGCGGACCAGCTTCCAGCGCAGCTCGGTCAGGTCGTCGTCGAACCGGCTGAAGTCGACGAACTGGACGAGGTGGTAGCCCGGCAGCGACAGGTTCGCGCTGACCACGAGCACCTTCCGGCCGGTCTGCGGCACTCTCGCGTAGGCGCTTCCGAACTGCTCCGGCAGCGTCTGGAGGAACAGCTCGTCCCGTACCGTCCGCAGCACCGTGAGCTTGTCCGGCACCGGGATGAGCGAGACGTACCCGGTGGCGGCCCGAACGACTTCGACCGTCCCGCCGGGGCGCCCGGCCACGAGGGCCCAGTCCGGGATGGGGCCGAGGCGGGCGGTGACGTCGTCGAGCCACCCTGCGGTGCCCACCTTCGAATACTCCTCGAGGATCCGGCGGTCGGCTGCCACGTTGCGCACGGCCGACCAGGCGAAGCGGCCCTGTGCCTCGTCCGCCTGCACCTGGTAGGCCGAATACGCCATGACCGCCGTCGCCGTGGTGGTCACGCCGACGATCGCCGCGGCGATCCGGGTCCGCAGGCTGATCGCCGGGAGCCTCACTTGGTCACCAGGCGATAGCCCAAGCCGCGGACCGTGCGCAGCAGCACCGGATTCGCCGGGTCGTCCTCGACCTTCGCCCGAAGCCGCGCGACCGCCGCGTCGACGATCCGCGAGTCGCCGACGTAGCCGTAGTCCCAGACGCGCTTGAGCAGCACCTGGCGGCTCAGCACCTGGTTCGGGTGCTCGGCGAACTCGACGAGCAGGCGGATCTCCGTGGCGGTCAGCGCGAGTTCCTCGCCGCCGCGGGTGACGCTCATCGCGGGGGCGTCGATCTCCAGTTCGCCCACGCGCAGCAGGCCGGCTTCCGGCACGGCCGGCTGCGCGCGGCGGCCGATCGCCTTGATCCGCGCGTCGAGCACGCGCGGCTCCGCCGGCTTGACCACGTAGTCGTCGGCGCCGCACTCGAGCCCGGCGACGACGTCGATCGGGTCGCCGCGCGCGGTCAGCAGCACGATCGGCAGCCGGCTGCGGGCGCGGATGCGGCGGCACACCTCGAAGCCGTCGATGCCGGGCAGCATCACGTCGAGGAGGACGAACTCGGCGTCGCCCAGCGAGGTCAGCGCGTGCTCGCCGGTGGGAGCGTGCACGACGTCGTGGCCCAGCGCGCGCAACGCCAGCGAAAGCGCCTCGGCCAGGGCCTCGTCGTCCTCGACGAGCAGCAGACGCGGCACTGGTCCTCCCCGGGATGATCTCCGGGGCGATGCTAATGCAGCGCACGGCGGCCCGGCGGTTTCCGTGCGGAACCGTCGAACCGCCGTGCGGTTTCGTCACATCAGGCCGCCGCCACCTCGAACTCCGACGCCTGTCCCGCGGGCCAGCCGGTGTTGCCGGTGAACGTCAGCCGCACGAACCGCTGGGACGTCGTCGCGAAGGACACCGACGCCGTGTTCCCGGAAGCTGGGTCGAACTGGTACCCGCGCGAACCCACCAGCGTCGTGTACGAGCCGCCGTCGGTGCTGCCGGAGATCGTCACCGTCTGGGTGCGCGCGCCCCACGCCGAGGACGGCGGCAGTTTCAGCGTCACCTTGTTGATCGACGCCGCCGTGCCCAGGTCGACCGTCAGCGTCTGCGGGAACGCGTTGTTCGCACTCTCCCAGTACGAGTTGGCGTCCCCGTCGTTCGCGTTCGACGGCGGGAAGCCGCCCTGTGACCCGGACGCGGTGATCGCCTTCCCCCGCGCCAGGTTGGTGCCGGGCTGCGGCGGCTGCGGCGGGCCCGAGTTCGGCGCGGGCCAGGTCGAGCAGTCGCCCCAGGTGCCGGTCCAGCCGCTGTTGCCCGACCCGCTGAAGGTCATCTTCGGGATCGACGCCGGGTAGGGGCAGTTGTACGTCCCGGTCACGCCGACGCCGGACGCGGTCAGGTTGCTGATCGACACCGAACCCTGTGTCTGCGACTGCGCCACGAACGTGCCGGCGCCCTGCACCGAGACGCCGTCGATGGTGATGCCCTGGATCGGCTTGCCCGCGCCGTTGCCGTCGATGAACTGGATGGCCTCGTACGGGCTCTGGATCGCGGTGAACCCGGTGACGCGGACGGTCACGCCGGTGATGGCCTGGTCACGCGCGTCGAACCACAGCGCGCCGACGCCGAACTGCCAGTTCGGGTCGAGCGCGCCGGCCCGCAGCGCGGTGTTGTTCGACAGCGTGACCGTGCCGGACAGCGGCACCGAGTTGAACCGGTTCGCGACCAGGTAGCCGCCGCCGAGGGCGTTGGTGTCCTGGACGAGGTTGCCGCTCACCGTGTTGTTCGAGCCGCCGTACAGCGCGATGCCGTTGGCCAGGTTCGGCTGCACGACCGTGTTGCCGACCAGCGAGTTGCCGGAGTCGGCCTGGCCGTTGGACCACAGCGCGAGGCCGTCGTCGCCGTTGTTGCGCAGGTAGTTGTTGCGCAGTGTCGAGTTCGTGACGGCGCCGTCGAAGTTGATGCCGTCGGCTTGGGTGTCGAGGATGCGGTTGTTCTCGATGGTGACGTTCGAGGACGCGCCGTTCATCAGCCACAGCCCGCACTTCGTGTCCTGGATCCACAGCCCGGACACGACCGAGCCGTTCCCGAGGACGCCGTGGAACGCGTTGTCCGGGCTGCCGTCGTTCCGCTCGGTGACGTCGCCGAACACGGCGAAGTCGTAGAGCTTGATGTTCCCGGACGCGCTGCCGTTGTTGAAGATGTTGTTGCCGTGCAGCACCGTGTACCACTGGCCCGCGCCGCGGACGGTCGTCTGGTCGATCTGCAGCGCCGATCCGATTTCGAACCGCCCGGACGGAACCCACACCTCACGCCCCTGCGAACGGGCCGCCGAGAGCGCGTTGCGGAACGCCTGCGAGTCGTCCGACGAGTCGTTGGCCGTGGCGCCGTAGACGGTCACCGACAGCGCGGCCGACGGTTTCGTGCCCGCGCCGCCGACCTGCTCGAAGTCGGCCAGGTCGATGGTCGCCTGACCGACGTCGCCGGAATCCGCCTGTACGCGCACCTTCGCGCCCGCGGCCAGGTTCTGGCCCAGCAGCAGCCGGGCGTCGTCGAAGAAGTGGTGCGTCTTCGCGCCGGGGATCCAAGAAGTGTCCACATAGGAATACCGGGAGGTCACCGGCAGGGCCAGCCTGGTCCCGTTGACGGACACCGTGAGGCGGCCGGACGAGCCGTCGGGGAGGTTGTAGTGGACGTTGATCGAGTTGGCCGCGGCGGGCAGCGTGAACTCGACGTATTGGCCGGTCGTGATGCGCACGGCCTGCCGCCCGGAGGCTTCCGAGGCGATCGACGCCTGCGTGTAGTCGGGGCCGACGGCCGAGCCGTTGGTGGCCGAGCACTCGGCCTCGACCGTCCGGAACGGCACGCTCGCGCCGCCGGAGGCCGTCGCCGGGCAGGACGCCGCCGCCGCGGGGGTGCCGCCGGACAGCACGGCCAAGCCGGACGCCGCGAGCGCGGCGGCGAGCAACGCCGGAATGCGGGACATCGTCATCACCTCTCAGGAGGAATAGGCTTCGAGTTCGGACAGCTGCCCGGCGGGCCAGCCGGTGTTGGCGGTGAAAGTCAGCCGCAGGGTGCGCACCGAAGCTGCCGGGAAGGTCACCGTTGCCGTGTTCCCGGACCCCGGACTGAAGGTGTAAGTCGCCGCGGCCTTGCTGCCGTCCACCGAGATCGTCTGGGTCCGCGCGCCCCACGACGGCGGCAGCTTCAGGACGAGCCGCGAGACGGTCACCGTGCTGCCGAAGTCGACGGTGAACGATTGCGGGAACGCGTTGTTCGTGCTCTCCCAATAGGAGTTCGCGTCACCGTCGACGGCGTTGGCCGCCGGGTAGCCACCCTGCGAGCCGGACGCGCTGACGCTCTTGTGCAGCGCCAGGTTCCCGCCCGGCTGGGTCGGCGTGGTGGTCGGCGGAGTCGTCGTGCCGCCGTTGTCGGAGCCGTACACCGGTGTCGGCCACGAGCCGCAGTAGGTCGTCGTCCAGCCGGAGTTGCCGCCCTGGTCGGCGAGCCCGGCCATGGCGTCCGGGCCCATGCAGTTGTAGACGCCCGCGCGGCCGACCCCGGTCGCGACGACGTTCTTCACCGATCCCGACGGCTTGGCCTGCACCTGCCAGGCGAACGTGCCGGCGCCGGTGATCCGGACGCCGTCGAAGTGCACGTCCGTGGTGGCGCCGTCGATGAACTGGATCGCCTCGTAGTTGTTGTCCACCAGGTCGTTGTCCGTGACGTCGACCCGGCCGGTGATGGCCGAGTCGCGGCCGTCGAACCACAGCGCGCCGACGCCGAACTGCCAGTTCGAGTCGAGCACGCCGGTGCGGATCGCGGTGTTGCGCGCGACCGTCGTGGTGCCCGACAGCGGCACCGCGCTGAACCGGTTCGCGATGTGCAGGCCGCCGCCCTGGTCCTGGTTGTCGGCCACCACGTTGTCGGACACGGTGTTGTCGTGCCCGCCGTAGACCGCGATGTTGTTGGCGAGGATCGGCAGCAGCACGGTGTTGAACGAGAACGTGTTGTGGTGGTCGGCGTCGTGCTCGGACCACATGGCCAGGCCGTCGTCGCCGGTGTTGCGCAGGAAGTTGTTCGTCACCAGCGTGTTGCTGATGCCCTGGTGCAGGTTCAGCCCGTCGGCGGTCTGGTCGAGGATCCGGTTGCCGGACACGGTGAGCCCGTCGAACGGCCCGTCGAGCCACAGCCCGACCTTCGTGTGCTGCAGCCACAGGTTCTGCACCACCGAGCCGCCGCCCAGCGCGCCGCCGACGGCGTTGGACTGGTCGCAGTCGACGCGCGCGTCGACCTGGCCGATGATCGCGAAGTCATACAGCTTCACGGCGCTGCTGACCCCGGGCACGGCGGGATTGCCCGGATACGTCGGAGTTCCGCAGCTCGCCGGTTCGCCCTTGCCGAAGATCCCGGCGCGCGGCCCGGTCAGCACCGAGTACCACGGCCCGGCGCCGCGGATCGTCACCTGGTCGACCGTGACGTGGTGGCCGAGGGTGAAGGTGCCCGAAGGGATCCAGACCTCCTTGCCCTGGCCGCGGGCGGCCGCGACCGCCGCGTCGAACGCCGAAGCGTCGTCGCTCGTGTCACCGGCGGTGGCGCCGTAGTCGGTGACGGACACCGAGTTCGCGGGCCGCGCGGCGGCCGGGCCGACCTGCTCGAAGTCGGCGAGGTCGACGGTGACCGGCGTGACGTCGCCCGCGTCGGCCTGCAGCCGGATCTTGGTGCCCGCCGGGTACGACGTGCCGAGCAGCGCGCGGGCCTCGTCGTAGAAGTGGTGGGCGTGCCCGTCACCCGGGTTGTTGGTGAAGGGGTACGAGCCGTAGTACCAGGCCCACTTCGACGTCACCGCGATGTCGCGGTTGTGGGCACCGCCGACGTACAGCGAGATCGTGCCGTCGGCGGAATCCGGGACGCTGTACCGGAAGTCGATCGAGTTCGCCGGTGCGGTGAGGGTGAATTCGACGTACTGGCCCGGGCCGGAGAGCGTCACCGCCTTCCGGCCGGAGGCTTCACCGGCGAGGGTGCCCGCGGCCCGGTTCGGGCCGATGACCGAACCGTTCGTCACGGCGGTTTCCGCTTCCTGCTCGAGAAACGGCACGGTCGCGCCGCGGCCGGCGGCGAGCGCGTCGGCCGGGACCGCGGCGATGGTGACGCCGGCGGCGGCGATCACCGCGGCGGCGAGGGCACCGAACCTGAACTTGGGCGCGCTGAAGACAGAGCTGGGAGACATGGGCGGCACTGGCCTTTCCGCAGCTGGTGGGGACCTCTGTGATCGGGATCATACGAATCCCGGACAAGAAATCGCAATAGTCGAACGAACTTACGCAAGTTTGCGACAGAAATTGACGACTGGGCCGCATGCCCGACGTCCGCTTACGCCTCGCGGAGCAACACCCTCGCCGGTGGCCCGCGCTGATAGTTTTCAGTCATGAGCCAGCGACGTGCGGACGGGAGCGCCGGGGACGCGGACTACGGCGCGATCGGCGGGGTCTACACCGACTACCGCAAGCCGGATCCCCGGATCGGCCAGTACATCCTCGACGCGCTGGGGGATGCGCGGACCGTGCTCAACGTCGGCGCGGGCGCCGGCGCGTACGAACCCGAAGACCGTGAAGTGACCGCCGTCGAGCCGTCGGCGTCGATGCGCGCGCAACGCCCGGCGGGCCTGCCGCCGGCGATCGACGCCGTCGCCGAGAAGCTGCCGTTCGGGGACCGGGCGTTCGAGGGCGCGATGAGCACGTTCAGCGTGCACCAGTGGAACGACCTGTGGACCGGCCTCAAGGAGATTCGCCGCGTCACCCGCGGCCCGATCGCCATCCTGACCTGCGACCCGGACCTGCTGCGCCGCTTCTGGCTGCTCGACTACGCACCCGAAGTGATCGAGACCGAGGCCCGGCGCTACCCGTCGGTCGACGACATCGCCGACGGCCTCGGCGGGCACACGTCGGTCATCGGGGTGCCGATCCCGATCGACTGCACCGACGGCTTCAACGAGGCCTACTACGCCCGCCCGGAACGCCTGCTGGACCCGGGCGCGCGCCTGTCGTGCTCGGCGTGGAGCTTCGTCGACGACCGCGTGCACCACCGGTTCGCGGCGGAACTCCAGCACGACCTCGACGACGGCACCTGGGAACGCCGTTACGGCAAGCTGCGCGAGCAGCCGACCTTCGAGGGCTCGCTGGTGCTCGTCGTCTCGGACCCCACGGCGTGACCCCGCCGCGGTTCGACCCCGAGCTGGCGCCGGTCATCGAGGCGATCCGCGCGCTTCGCCCGTCGTTGTCGCGCCTGGACGAAATCCCGGGACGCCGGGAGCTCAACGCCGCGGACAACTGGACGCTCGAAGAGCTGGCCGCCGCATACCCGGCGTACCGGGTATCCGAGAAGCACGCGGGCGAGGTCCCCTTGCTCGTCCTGCGCCCGGCCGAGAGCGTGGGCGTCCTGTACTACATCCATGGCGGCGGCCTGATCGCGAGCAGCCACCTCGGCCAGGACGTCCGGAACGCGCTGGCCTGGTCGGGCGAACCGAACCTGACCGTCGTCTCGCCGGGCTACCGGCTCGCGCCCGAGCACCCGTACCCGGCGGCGCTCGAGGACTGCCACGCCGGTCTGCTGTGGACGGCCGAGAACTGCGCCGGTCCGCTCGTGCTCGGCGGCATCAGCGCGGGCGGCGGGCTGGCCGCGGCGCTGGCGCTGCTGGTCCGCGACCGCGGCGGGCCGGCCCTGGCCGGCCAGCTGCTCGCCTGCCCGATGCTCGACGACCGCAACGACACACCGTCGGCGATCGACCTCGACGGCCACGGCCTGTGGGACCGGACGGCCAACCTCATCGGCTGGACGGCGTACCTCGGCGACCGCCGGGGCACCGCCGACGTCCCGGCCTACGCGGCCCCGGCCCGCGCCGAGGACCTTTCCGGCCTGCCACCGACGTTCCTGGACGTCGGCGCGGTCGAGACGTTCCGCGACGAGGTCGTCACCTACGCGCGCCGGATCTGGGAGGCGGGCGGGGACGCCGAGCTGCACGTGTGGCCGGGCGGTTTCCACGGCTTCGATTCGCTGGCGCCGGAGGCGAAGATCAGCCGGGCGGCCCGCGCCGCCCGGCGGACCTGGTTGCGCCGCCTACTCGGCCAGTAGCTCCTGCAGTTCCCGCACCGCGACGGCGAGTTCGCCGGCGAAGCGGTACATCTCCGCCGACACGTGCTTAGGCGTGCTGAGGTAGATGTTCCACCGGTCCGGCAGCAGCACGTACGCGACGCCGATGCACTGCGGGCTGGTCGAGCCGAAGCCGAAGTACTGGATGTTGACCGACGGTGCCGAGCTCGTGCTCAGGTAGTCGTCGCGGGACTTCACCCAGCCCGGCGAGGTGTACAGCGGCAGGTCCGTGGGCTCGCCACGGCGTTTCGCGATCAGCTGCAGTTCCCACAGGTGCTGCTCCGGCGCGTCCCCGGCCTGGCACTCCTTGGCCCGGGCGACGTGTTTCGCCGCCGCCGCGCGGAAGGCCGCTCGCTTCTCCTCGGGAGAGGCGTCGGAGGTCATGGCGTCGGCGAAGCGCACGACCTCGGGCGTCACCACTCGCATGGCCTCGGTCCGGCCGTTCTGGAACTGCCGGGTGGCGATCGATTCGTAGGTCGCGCCGGTCAGGCCCTTCGCGCGGCGGTGGGCCAGCTGGTAGGCCATCTGCGCGAAGGCGTCCGGGGACATCCCGAGCTCCTTCGCCCGGTTGGCGCCGAAGTCGAACGACACGGTCTGCGTCGCTGTCGCGTCCGCGTAGGCCTTGAAGGCTTCCCATGCGGCGCGCGCGTCTTCGCGTAGGGCGTCGGTCAGCGTGAACTCGACGACTTCGTAGCCGGGGACCGCGTCAGCCGCTTCGCGCTCCTCGCGCGCACCGCTCAGGAGGGCGTCGGTGAAGCCGAGGATCGTCGTGCCGTCGAGTTCGCAGTGCTCGACGTTGATCCCCGCGGTGCCGTCCTCGAACACGATCAGCGACACGGCCTTGTCGTACCACCGGTTGTCGCCGTACAGCAGCCGGTCGCCCGCCTCCAGGGCGTCCGACGGCGTGAAGTCGTCCAGGCACAGGCAGAACAACGCCGTCTCGATGGTCTCGAGGGCTTCCGCGTTGCCCGCTTCGAGGAGCGCAGCCCGCGAAGCCGCCCATTCCGCGCGTGCCTTCGTCGTGAAGGCGCCGGCCGGGACGTCGGTGACGTGGTCGTCCTTGAGGATCGCGCGCAGCCCGTCGGCCAGCTGCGCCGGCGAGTGAGGGCGGCCGTCTTCGGCGAGGACGTCCATCCGGAACGGCGTGCCCTTGGAGAACACGACGATGTGCCGCTCGGGCGACGGGTACCGCGTGCGCGCGGTGTCGAGCACCTCGCCCGGGATCCGCGTGGCCGAGAACAGGAACTTGTGCTGCACCATCGATTGCGGCGTGCCGCGCAGGAGGACCGGCGGCACGTGTTCGGCGTCGAGCTTCAGCTTGTAGTCCACGGCGGACGCGGTCAGCTCGGCCGCGCGCTCCACCTGGCCGAGCGGGGAGTCCTGGAACAGGAAGAAGAAGTTGGCGTTGAGCGCGATCCGGTCGCGGCGGCCGAGGTAGCGGTACGGCCAGAACGTGTCGAGCCAGCTGCGCACGCCCGGCGAGCGGTCGTACTCCTCCAGCCGGGCCTGCAGCTCCGGCCCGGGACTCGCCAGGAACTCGCGAACCGCCGCTTCGGTCTCCGCCAGCTCCTCCGGCGTCAGCAGCGGGGCGCACCACTCGAGGAACCGGCGGCCGCTGTCCTCCAGCGTGGGAAGCGGGACACGGGGGAGCCGGTCCTCGTTGCCGAAGGTGCGGGTGGACCATTCCGGACTGCTCACGGTCATCCTTCCGGGTCTTGGAGTTCGAGTTCGGGCAAGCCTGCAGGACGGGAAACATACAGCTGCGCGTAGAGCCACCCGTCGGACTCCAGGCCCTTCGGGTCGACGCCGGCCGCGCTCAGGGTGTCCAGGATCTGCGCCTGCTCCTCGGCCGAGGCGAACTGCCGCTGCCGGAAGACCCCGCCGACGCGCGCGGTCTCGTACCCCAGCCCGGCGAGGCTCTCGGCGATCGGCTCGTAGGAGAACATCCGCAGCACGAAGTGCGCCATCCACGGCCGCGCGCCCCGCGCGACCCGGGAAAGCGTCTTCTCGGTGACGTACCCGACGCAGCCGGTCGAGACGACGAGGTCGACGTCGTCCAGGAGCTTCTGCTGGACGACGTCCGGGTCGTCGCGTTCGAGGTCGGCGTGGATCGCTTCGTCGAGGTAGCCGGCGGAAAGCGCGTACTCGAGCGCCGGGGCGGAGCTGTCGAGGCCGTAGAACCGCGGGTTGCCGGTGCGGAGGCGCTTCCGGTCCGCTTCGATCAGCGCCGCGTGGTCCAGCGCGCGCACGGCCGGGTCGGTGTAATGGGCGTAGAGGTCGTCCATCGTCGTTTCGCAGCGCTGCAGGGCCGCGTTGACGCCGTAGGAACAGCCGACGTCGAGCACGGTCGGCCGCTCGGCGGGGTGCGCTTCGATCAGCTTCGCGAAGTACGGCTTCGCCAGCTGGGGAATGCCGTAGCCGACCCGCCTGAGCGTGCCGAAGAACGGCCGCGGGTCGGGCGCGGTGTAGATGTGGTCGAACGAGATCTTGCCGGTCGAGTCGAAGGGCACGGGCCAGGCTCCTCTAGTCGAGCAGTGCGTCGCCGCGGGCGGTCCGCTCCGCGAGGTGGGCCGGCAGGACGCGGCCGAACAGCTGCCGGGTCCGCTCCGCGCTGCCGATGACGCCCGGGCGCTCGCTGTAGGCGAAGATCGCCGAGTGCCGCGCGACCGTCCCCGTCACGGTGCTGACCCGGTGCAGGGCGAACCGTCCTTTGAACAGCTGGAGATCACCGGGCCGCAGCTCCAGGCGGCGGACCAGCCGGGTGTCGCCGGCCAGCACCGACCGCACGGCGCCGAAGTTCTCGTCCGCGGCGGACCGGATGCCCGGGCAGAATTCGAACGTCCCGCCGTCCTCGGCGGCCTGCGTCAGCATGCTGACGGTATGGGTGTTCGTGTCGAAGTGCCACGGGTGCGCGCGGCCGGGCGCGATCACGTTGAGCGTCAGCCCGGACAGCGGGTCGGCGAGTTCGTGCAGCTCCGGCAGCCCGAAGCAGTCGGCGACGAACCGCTGGAACAGCGGGCTGGTGTAGAGCCGGCTGATGAGCGACGACGCCGGGATGCGGTCGCGCGCGACGAAGGCGTTGCCGCGTTCCATGATCGTCCGGCCGGGGTGGTCTTCGGGCAGCGGCTCGCCGATCGCGGTGTTGTAGGCGTTGACCTGCTCGATCTTCGTGTACGCGTGCGCTTCGAGTGCGGCGCACTCCGCGCGCAGCACCTCGCGCAGCTCGGGGCGGATGAAGTCGGTGAGGACACTGCAGCCGGCGTCCGCCAGCTCCGCGCGGGTGCGGCCGACGACCTCCCGCCAGGCCGGGCTGTCCGGTTCGGTGAGCGGGTAGCGGTCGGTGCCGACCATTTCCAGTGGCGCTACGGAGGTGCTCATCGTCGAGGTCCCTTCCGGCGGGTGAAGAAACAGAGGTAGCACAGAAGCCCGCTGGTCAACCGTCGGTTTGTGAGCGGTGACACACGGTCGTCAATTGCCGATTCTGCTGGCCCACGCACTGAGCTTGACGGTGTCGGTGGTGCCGAGATCGGTCTCCAGGGGCTGCTTCTGCTCGGGTTCCCCGGGGATCGGCACCACCGAGATCGCCGCGCCGGTGTGCTTGTCGCCGCTGGTGACGGTCGCCGACCATGCGAGCACCGACAGCGCCTTCTCGCCCGGCTGGAGCGTGAGGTCCTGCGGGCCCGGATCCGAGGCGAAGTAGGACGTCTCGTGCAGGACCTTGACGTCGAGCGGGGTCCCGTCGCCCGCCAGGACCTTCAGGTCCGGGTAGCCGGTGACCTTGCGCGGCACGGTGTCCCGGTTGGTCAGCGTCAGGACGCTGGCGCGGTGCCCGAGACCGGCTTCGACCTGACCGACCGAAAGGGACAGGCCGGTGGGCGGCGGCGGCCCGTACGTCGGTCTCGGTGGCGGAGTGGGTGTCGGAGCCGGTGGCGGCGGAGTGCCACAACCCGCGAGAAGAGCTACGACGAGAAGTGGTGTGAAGCGAGAAACCCCCATGCGGCGAAAGGGTAGCGGGCGCCCTGGAAGGCGCCCGCCTCACCTCACGGCGTCAGCAGCGGCAGGAGCGGCTTGCGCACCTGCGTCGCGACGCCGTCCGACGCCTCCGCCGCGGCCAGCCGCTCGGCGCTCGGCCGGCCGTAACCGGTCGTGCGCTGGACCAGCGGGCGGCCCAGCGGCTCGACCATCGCGCGCATGTCGCTGATCGTCTTGTACGACCCGTGCGACGCGCCGGCCATCCGGCTGATCGTCTCCTCCATCAGCGTCCCGCCGATGTCGTTGACCCCGCCCTGCAGCACCGCGCGGCTGCCCTCTTCGCCGAGCTTCACCCAGGAGCTCTGGATGTTGTCGATCATGCCGTGCAGCAGCAGCCGGGACAGGGCGTGCACCGCGCGGTTCTCGCGCAGCGTCGTGCCCGGGCGGGCCAGACCGGCCAGGTAGATCGGCGCGCTCTGGTGGATGAACGGCAGCAGCACGAACTCGCTGAACCCGCGCCGGCCGTGCTTCTCCAGTCCTTCGCGCTGCAGCCGCGCGAGCAGCTTGAGGTGCGCGACCCAGTGCGCGGGCGTGTCGACGTGGCCGTACATCATCGTGGACGTCGTCGGCAGGCCGACCTCGTGCGCGGTCGTCACCACCTTGATCCACTCCGACGTCGGCAGCTTGCCCTTGGTGAGCACCCAGCGGACGTCGTCATCGAGGATCTCCGCCGCCGTGCCCGGCAGCGAGTCGACACCGGCTTCCTTGGCCTTGATCAGCCAGTCCTTCAGCGAGAGGTTCGTCCGCGAAGCGCCGTTCACGACCTCCATCGGGCTGTAGGAGTGCAGGTGGATCTCCGGCTGACGGCGCTTGACCTCGGCCGCGAGGTCGAAGTACGCGGTGCCCGGCAGGTCCGGGTGGATGCCGCCCTGCATGCAGATCTCGGTCGCGCCCGCGGCCCACGCCTCGTCGACGCGGTCGCCGACCTGCTCCAGCGAGAGCGTGTACGCGTCGGCGTCGGTGCGACGCTGCGCGAAGGCGCAGAAGCGGCAACCCGTGTAGCAGACGTTGGTGAAGTTGATGTTCCGCGTGACGACGAAGGTGACGTCGTCGCCGACCGTCTCGCGCCGCAGGTCGTCGGCGATCCGGGTGAACGCGTCGAGTTCCTTGCCGTCGGCGTGCAGGAGGGCCAGCGCAGCGTCGTCGGAAAGCCCGGCGGGGTCTTTTTCCGCGCTGCGCAACGCTTCCAGGATGTCCGTGTCGAACCTGGCCGGCCCGGTCTTGATCCGGTCGCCGATCTCCTTCCAGTCCCCGTACACGGAGTCGAAGTCGCTGCGGCGGTCTTCGGTGCGGCCGCTGGTGTCGATCTCGGTGTGCAGGTCGGTGCGGCCGGACTCCTGCCAGCCGCCGTCCGGCTCCTGCCACGGGATGCCGACCGGCATCGCGCCTTCGCGGGCCAGCCCGGTGTCGTAGTCGACGAGCGCGGCGACGTGCCGGGTGATCCGCGGGTCCAGCCACGGCTCGCCGGCCTTGACGTACTCCGGGTAGATCGTCAGCCGCTCCTTGAGCTCGAAGCCGGCCTTCTCGGTGCGGCGGGCGAGCTCGTCGATCTGCGGCCACGCGCGTTCCGGGTTGACGTGGTCCGGGGTCAGCGGCGAGACGCCGCCCCAGTCGTCGATGCCGGCGCGGATCATCAGGTCGTACTGGTTGCCGATCAGGTTCGGCGGTGCCTGGATCCGCATCTTCGGGCCGAGCACCAGCCGCGCCACGGCGATGTTCGCGGCCAGCTCTTCGAGGTCGGCGTCCGGCGTCGCGCGCATCTTCGTGTCCGGCTTGGCCCGGAAGTTCTGCACGATGACTTCCTGGATGCCGCCGTAGGTCTTGGCGACCTTGCGGATCTCGAACAGCGCGTCCGCACGCTCTTCGAACGTCTCGCCGATGCCGATCAGGACACCGGTGGTGAACGGGACGCTGCTGCGCCCGGCGTCTTCGAGCACGCGCAGCCGGACCGCCGGATCCTTGTCCGGCGAGCCGTAGTGCGGGCCGCCCTTCTCGCTCCACAGCCGGGTCGCGGTGGTCTCCAGCATCATGCCCATCGACGGCGCGACCGGCTTGAGCCGCTGGAAATCCTGCCAGGTCAGCACGCCCGGGTTGAGGTGCGGCAGCAGGCCGGTCTCCTCGAGCACGCGGATCGCCATCGCCCGGACGTAGGAGAGCGTGTCGTCGTAGCCGTGCGCGTCCAGCCACTCGCGGGCGGCCTTCCACCGGTCCTCGGGCCGGTCGCCGAGCGTGAAGAGGGCTTCCTTGCAGCCCATCTCGGCACCCTTGCGGGCGATGTCGAGGACCTCGTCGGGGGACAGGAACGGCGATTCGAGCCGGCCCGGCACGGTGACGAAGGTGCAGTAACCGCAACGGTCGCGGCACAGCCGGGTCAGCGGGATGAACACCTTGCGGCTGTAGGTGATGATGCCGGCGCGGCCGGCTTCGGCGAGGCCGGCGTCGCGGATGCGCGAGGCGTACTCGGACAGCTTGGTGAGGTCGTCACCGCGGGCGTGCAGCAGGACGCTCGCTTCGGTGACGTCCAGTGTCTTCCCGTCACGCGCCCGGGCGAGCGCGCGGCGCATCGCGGAGGCGGTCGGGGTGGTGGCGTCGGGTTCGGGTCCCATTCCGCCCACGCTAGGACCGCCGTCGCGCGACCAGCCAGTGTGTGTTCCGCACCCGGCTCACCCGTTCGGTTCGCGTGATCGTCGTCGCAGGTCAGCGGGTTCACGTGGTTGTCGATCAGCTTCCCGCCGTGTATTACCTAAAGGGTGGCATCGGTGGTCGGCAAGAAGATCGGCGGACGGACGTACTACTACCTGGCGGAGTCCGCCCGGGTGGACGGCAAGCCGCGGGTGGTGACCCAGCGTTACCTCGGCACGGCCGACGAGATCGCCCGCGCCGTCCCGGGCGGCGAGCCCGCTTCGGCGTCGCACCGGACGTACGGCGATGTCGCGGCGGTGTGGGCGACGCTCTGCCGGCTGGACTTCGTCCGGCGCGTCGACGACGTCGTGCGCGCGAAGCCGCCGCTGGGGCTGGTCCTCGCCGCCGCGGTGCTGCACCGCGCGACCGCGCCCGAGACGCCGATCGAGTCGTGGTGGGCGGCGAGCCCGGCCGCCGACCTGGTCCGGCTGTCCACAGTGGATGGTCTGTGGCGGGCGCTGGAACGCCTGACCCCGGAGCGGATCGCGGGCATCGAGGAGACCGTTTCCGCCGCCGTCCTCGAGACGCTCGACGACCACGAGGCCCTCGCCGTCGACGTCCCGCAGTTCGCCGTGTTCGCCCCCGCGGACTGCACGCTGCCCTCGGCCTGCCGGGAGGTGCTCGCCGGCGTGGGCCTGCGCGTCACCCGCGACGGCGCCATTCCGCTGGCTTCGCGGCTGTACCGCCGCGACAACGCCCCGACATTCGCCGCGCTGACCGGCGAGCTGGGCCCGGCCACGCTGGTCTTCCACGCGGGCCAGGCGGCGCAGCTCGACCTGGGCTCACGCAGCGGGTTCGTCGGGTCGCTGCCGCTGACCGATCACCCGGAGCTGCTGACCCAGCCCGCGTCCGCACGCAAGCGCGTCGACCCGGAGCGGTTCGCCGGGCTCACGGCGTTCGACACGCACGCGGTCGTCGACGGCGTCCGGCGGCGGGTGATCCTGACGCATTCGGCGACCCTGCACGCGGCGCAGTCGCGCGCGTTCGCCGACGAGCTGGCCACCGCGACCCGCGAGCTCGACGGCCTGGCGGAGGCGCTGGCGGCGGGCACCCACCGCGGCGACCGGGCCCAGGTCCACGCCGAAATCGGCCGGGTGACCCGCGGCCGCCGCATCGAGCGCGTGCTCACCGCCGTCCTGAGCGGCACGCGGCCAGGGGAGATCCGGCTCGAACGGCGCATCGATGCCGCTGCTTTGGCCCGCCTCGACGAGGAGTTCTTCGGCAAGCAGGTGCTGGTCACCGACCGGGACTGGCCGGTCGGCGACGTCGTCACCGCCTACCGGGCCCGCACCCACCTCGAATCGACGTTCCGCTGGCTGACCGGGCCCGCCGTCACCGGCCCGACCCCGCGCTGGGAGTGGACGCGGCAGCGGATCGCGGCGCACGGCCTGGTCTCGGTCCTGGCCGCGACGGTGACCCACCTGATGCGGCGCGAGGCGGACCGGGCGGGGATGAACCTGTCGGTCCGGGAACTGCTCGACCAGCTGGCGGGCATCGGCGAGCTGGTCCTGACCTACCCGTCGACCGGCGGGCGGCCGCGGACGAAGCGCCTGCTGACCGGGCTGGACCCGGCGCAGCAGGCGTTGTTCTCCCTGTTTCAGGATTCCCGGTAGATCTGCAGCGCCGAGAAGCTCTGGACCACCGGCATCAGCTCGATGACGTTGATGTTCACGTGCCTCGGCCGGTTCGCGGCCCAGAGGACGGACTCGGCGACGTCGTCGGCGGTCAGCGGCGTGGTGCCCTCGTAGACCTTGTCGGCCTTGGCCTGGTCGCCGTCGAAGCGGACCTTCGAGAAGTCCGTGCCGCCGACCATGCCGGGCTCGATGTTGGTCACGCGCACGCCGGTGCCGTGCAGGTCGCTGCGCAGGTTGAGGCTGAACTGGTGGACGAACGCCTTGGTCGCGCCGTAGACGTTGCCGCCGGGGTAGGGGTAGGTGCCGGCGATCGAGCCGATGTTGATCACGTGGCCACGGCCGCGCTCGACCATGCCCGGGAGCAGCGCGCGGGTGACGTGCGCGAGGCCGCGGACGTTGGTCGCGATCATCTCGTCCCAGTCGTCGAGGTCCGCCTTGTGCGCGGGCTCGAGCCCCTTGGCCAGGCCGGCGTTGTTGACCAGGACGTCGATTTCCTTCCAGTTCTGCGGGAGGCCGTCGATCGTGCTCTTGACGGCTTCGGGGTCGCTGACGTCGAGGGTGACCGGGAGGACGGCGTCGCCGAGCTCGCCGGCCAGCTTCTCGAGCTTGTCGGCACTGCGGGCGACGGCGATCACGCGGGCGCCCTCGGCGGCGAACCGGCGCGCGATGGCGTCACCGAAGCCGGCGCTCGCGCCGGTCACGAACACGGTCTGCTGGGTCATGGAGTCGCTCCGCTGTCGGTCAGGAAGGTGCTGAGTGCCTCGTCGAACTCGGTCTCGCGCTCCAGGTTAGGCAGGTGGCCCGCGCCTTCGATCACCACCAGGGTGGAAGTTCCGATTTCCCGGTGGATGAGCTCGGCGTCGCCGACCGGGGTGAACTCGTCTTCACTGCCCACGACGACCAGAGCGGGGACCTCGATGCTCTTCAGGCCGGGGGCGTAGTCGGGGCGCTCGGCGCGTCCCCTGAGCGCGGCCGCGGCGCCTTCGGCGGGGGCGTTGCGCATCATCGTCCGGACGTGCTTTTCGACGTCCGGCCTGGTCGCGCGGGTCTGCTTCGAGATCATCTTGGGGAGGAGCTCCTCGGCGTAGCGCTCCATGCCCTCTTCTGTGATGCGGTCCGCGGTGTCGTAGCGGGCCTGCTTGGCCTCCGGGGTGTCCAGGCCCGCGAAGGTGTCGGCGAGGAGGAGGGCCTGGACGCGGCCGGGGTGGTCCTGCACCAGCTGCATGACGATCTGGCCGCCCATGGAGAGGCCGCCGAGGACGAAGCTCGCCAGCTCCAGGCGGTCGGCCAGCGCGATCAGGTCGTTCGCGAAGACGTCGAGGCCGGTCCTGGTGTCCTGGGTGGGGGATGCGCCGTAGCCGCGGAGGTCGGGGGTGACGACCCGGTAGCCGCGTGCGCTGAGTCGCTCGGCCTGGGGTTGCCACATCGAGCGGTCGAAGGGGTGGCCGTGGACCAGGAGGATCGGGCGCCCGCTCTCCGGGCCGAGGTCGTCGTGGGCGAGGTTCATGCGGCCGACGCTAGGCGGAGCTCTGCATCGGAGCAATACGGCGCAATGTAGTCGGAGCAATGTTCTTTCGGTGGCGCTCCGGGGCCCACGGGTGCAGACTGGGCCGCAGGCGAGCTTCGTCATGGGGTCTGACCTGCGCTGATCTTGTTAAGGGACCCCCCTGTTTCGGGCCCTTTCGGGGCATGTAAAGTTCTCCAAGTCGCCAGGGAAACCGAGCGACAGGGACACGAACCAAGCTCTCGCAGAAGCGATTGAGTGGGTGGCCCACCAAAACTGCTAGAAATAACTCGCTTCGAGTAAGGCCGCTTGACGGCGGTGCGACTCGGGGTGTGTTGCTTGAGAACTCAACAGTGTGCTAGTGAACTAAGCTAGTAGAGCTTATGTATTGAACCTCGTATGAGGTTCCTTTGAGAGCAAGAAAATTGCCTCGATTAAACTGTTCATTGTTGGAGAGTTTGATCCTGGCTCAGGACGAACGCTGGCGGCGTGCTTAACAC
>NZ_JBSGAI010000036.1:0-113766 GCF_053600695.1 Amycolatopsis sp. NPDC005003
ACGACCCCAAACCCTTCGTCTGGACCAAAACCGCCGACCAGATCCTCGACACCCTCGCCGCATACTGCCAACGAATTAACGACTCAGGACACTAGAAGTTTTTCGCCCGGCATGTCGAAGCGCCGCCGGCGGCGTCGACGTCCCCTTCGCAAGCAGGTGCTACGCGAAAGGGATTCCGATGCAGGTGATGGCTGTGCTGGTGGCTTCCGTGGCGGGGTTCGTGGTGAGTTCCGCCTGGTACACGGCGTTCGGGACGGTCTGGGCCAGGCTGAGCGGGGCGGCCGTCGAGCGGCCCGCGCCGTGGAAAACGGCCGCGGAGTTCGTCCGGACGCTGCTGCTGGTGACCGTGTTCGCCGGGTTGCTGACCGCGGTCGGCGTCGACGGCGTCCCGGGTGCGCTCGGCCTGGCGTTCGTGCTCTGGGCGGGCTTCCCGGTGCTGATCCTGGCCGGGTCGGTGCTGCACGAGAACGTGCCGGCGCGGCTGGCCGGCTTGCACGCCGGCGACTGGCTGGCCAAGATCCTGGTCGTGGCCGTGATCCTGGGGGTGTGGCGATGACCCGGGTGCTGCTCGACGGGATCGCGTTCGGCGAGTCGCCGCGCTGGCACGACGGCCGGCTGTGGTTCGCCGACTGGCTGGCCCACGAGATCGTCGCCGTCTCGCCGGCGGGCGAGCGGGAGGTGGTCTTCCGGGCGGACTTCCCGACGATGCCGATGTGCTTCGACTTCCTCGACGGCGACCCGCTGGTCATCTCGTCTTCGCAGGGCTTGCTGCTGCGCCTCACGGGCGGTTCCGTGGTCACCCACGCCGACCTGGGCGGAACGGGCTTCAACGAGATCGTGGTGGCGGCCGGCGGCGGCTGCTACGTCAACGGCGGCGGGTCCGACCTGATGGCGCGGGAGGCCTTCCGGCCGGGCGTGGTCAAGTACGTCTCGCCGTCCGGGGACGTGCGCGAAGTCGCGGACGGCATCGCGTTCGGCAACGGCATGGCCCTGACCCCGGACAGCGGGACGCTGATCGTGGCCGAGTCGTACGCGCACCGGCTGACGGCGTTCTCGATCCGGCCGGACGGCTCGTTGCGCGATCGCCGGGTGTGGGCGGACCTCGGCGACGGCGTCCCGGACGGCATCGCCCTCGACGCGTCCGGCGCGGTCTGGGTGGCGGACGTCCCGGGCAAGTCGTGCACGCGGGTGCGTGAAGGCGGCGAAGTCCTGGAGCGGGTGACGCTGGACAGCGGGTGTTTCGCGTGTGCGTTGAGCGACGACACGCTGTACCTGGTGACGCAGGAGTGGCACGGTCTCGACGGGGTCGGATCCGGCCCGCGGACGGGCCGGATCCTGACCCACCCGGTCGGCACTCCCCGGGCGGGGTAGCCGCCACCTCGAGAGCGGCTGCTCCGGACAGCCGCTGATCGGGTCAGAACTCGCGCTTCATCAGGGTGGTGGTGAGGGCGGCGAGGTGGGAGCGGGCGGACCGGTCGAGGTCGAGCCCGTCGATCAGGTCCCAGGCGACGGACACCTGGCGATCGGCCTCCGCCCGGGTCCATTCCCGGCCACCCGCCTCGTCGATGGCGTCGGCCAGTTCGGCCACCTCGTCGTCGGTCAGCGGATCCGGGCTCGTGTAGCGGGCGGCGATCCGGCGCGCTCCGGTCGCGGTGGAGGCCAGCGCGGCCGCGACCGGAGCGCTCTTCTTCCGCGCCCGCAGGTCGGAACCGACCGGCTTGCCGGTCACGCGCGGATCGCCCCAGATGCCCAGCAGGTCGTCCACCAGCTGGAAGGCGATGCCGAGGTGGTAGCCGAACCGTTCGAACCGCACCGACCACTCCGCCGGGGCCGACGCGAAGGCGGAGCCCAGCCGGCAGGAGCAGCCGAGCAGGACACCGGTCTTGCCGCCCATCATGGCCAGGCAGTCGGTCACGGACACGGTGGCTTCGGACTCGAACCGCAGATCGAGTTCCTGGCCGACGGCCAGCTTGCGGAGCGTGGCGGCCAGCACGGCCGTCGAGCGCGCCGCGGCCGGGTGCCGGCAACCGGCGATCGCCTCGAATCCCAGTGCGATGAGGGCGTCTCCCGCGAGAATCGCCATGGGCTCACCGAACTTCGCCCACACGGTCGGCCGGTGCCGGCGTTCCCGGTCACCGTCCATGATGTCGTCGTGGATGAGCGAGGCGTTGTGCAGCAGCTCGATCGCCGCGCTCGCCGGCACCGCGTCCTCGGGCCCGCCGCCGGCGGCCTGCGCGCACAACAGCGTGAACGCCGGCCGGATCAGCTTGCCGGCGACCTGCCCCGTCCGGTGACCGTCCACATCGTACATTCCGAGCTGGTAGCCGCAGACCTGGCTCAGCTGCCCGCCGAGGCTGTCGATCGAGCTGCTGAGCACAGGCGGCAAGAGCCAGCGGGCCATGCTCAGGCCGGGGTTGAGGCCCGGCGCCGGGCGCGCGTCGAGCTCCGGTGTGCCACCGCTGCTTGGCAAGGACATCAGGCTGCCTCCCGGTCGGTTCGGCCGACGAGCGCGCGTTCCAGGTATTCGGCCGGATTTCCGTTGTCTCGCAACGAGTCCCGGTACCGGCGGGTACTCGCCGACCACTCCAGGTTGCCGCGCATCCAGGAGCGCATACCGGCCGCGTACGCGGCCAGCTCGGCCGTCCCTCCCGAGGAAGCCGGCAGGGCCGGCTCGTCACCGAGGTAGTCGCCGAGGCGCTCGGTGATGAGGCGGGCGACGGTCGCCACGGCCTCGGCCCGGTCCAGCCCCCGGGACTGCTCGACCACCGGAACGAGGTTGTGGAACTCGCCCAGCGAGATCTCCTTGTCGAGCGAGTAGAGATCGTTGGTCCAGCACACGACGTCACAGGCCGCGCGCAGCGTTCGCGCGAACGGATCGCTGTCGAACACCGGACCCGGAACATCGATGTGCTCGACGATCTCGATCAGGTCCATGCACACGTAGATCGCACCGGTGTGCCGCCGTTTCTCGATGTATTCCGCTTCACCGGGCACGGTGCCGGACACCCGATTGCCCGCCTCCCACACCGCCGCCATCCCGCCGGCCACGACGTGCTCGGTGAAACGCGCGCGCCAGCTCGGCCCGGCGTGGACCACGGTGCGCCGCCACAGGTCCGCCAGCGCGGTCACGATGGCCGGGGCGCCCGGAGCGGCCCCCCGATCGTGCAGCACGTCGAAGATCGCCCCCATCAGGTCGCCGACCTCGCCGCGGTCCTTGCCGAGCAGGCCGTCGTCGAGCTGGTCGTCGAGGAGGAACAGCCAGGCGAACCAGTCGGCCACCAGCGCGAGTTCCCCGACGCCCGCGGTCGGGTAGGTCACCGCGGCGAACCAGCCGAAGTCGGCCTTGCCGAAGCGCTCCTTGGCGGCGGCCCGTTCGATCAGGCCGTGTTCGACGACCCACCGGTCCAGGTGCCGGCGGGCGCTCTCGACGTGCGGGTTGCACTGAGCGGGGATGGCCTCGAACGCCTCGACCATCGAGGCCACCGCGTCGGCGGTCATCGCCTGGCCACCCGGACGTGCACGCCGCCCTGGGGGTGCAGAGTGATCAGCGGTTCCATCGCCATGTCCCGGTACCGATCGGGGATCGTCACCCGGTACTCCTGCATGATCATGGCGAGGATGGTCGTGAGTTCGGTCAGCGCGAAGTGTTTGCCGATGCAGTTGCGCGGCCCGCTGCCAAACGGCGTGTACGCCGCCCGCGGCCGCTTCGCGATCTCGGCCGGCAGGAAGCGATCCGGGTCGAACACCGCCGGCTTCGGCCAGAATTCGGGACTGTGGTGCAGCATCAGGAAATTGAGGTAGATGTTCGACTTCGGCGGGATCCGGTAGCCGCCGATCACGTCCGCTTCGATCGACGATCGCTGGGTCTGCCAGGCCGGCGTGTACAACCGCAAGGTCTCGTCGACGACCCTCCGGGTGTACGCGAGCTTCGGAAGGTCTTCGAAGGCCGGGACGCGACCGCCGAGCACGCCGTCCACTTCGGCCTGCAGCTGTTCCTGGACGTCGGGGTGTTTCCCGACCATGTACATCAGCCACGCGACCGAGTTGCTGGTCGTCTCGTACCCGCCGATGATGAGGTTGAGCACCTCGCGGTGCAGCTGCTCGTTCGTCAGGCCGGTACCCGTCACGTCGTCGACGGCGTGCAGCAACGCGTCGAGCAGGTCGTCGTGCACCTCGCCGGTGCGCTCGCGCTCGTGGACGACGTCCGCGACGAAACCGTCCATCGTGGAGATGATCTCCGCCAGCCGCCGTCGTGAGGGCGTCGGCCAGGTCAACGGGATGACCGGGAACCGGAAGAACCGTCCGACGATCTCGTTGGCCTCCAGGAACAGGGCTTCGATCGCGTTCGCCCGCGCGTCGATCTTGTGGCCGAACAGCGAACGGAACACGATCCGCATGGCGAGCTGGCCGAGTTCGGTGCTGGCGTTCACGGTGTCCGATGGGCGGTATTGCCTCTCCCAGCGGCGAAGCATCAGTCCGGTCTCGTCCGTCATGTTCCTGAGGAACCCGGCGACCTGCGGACGGTGGAACGCCGGCTGCATCGTGCGCCGCTGGTGCCGCCACGGCTCGCCGCCGACGTTGCCGATCAGCCCACCGCGCAGGATGGGCTCGATGACCCGGTAGAGGTAGGTGTCCTTGTTGTAGTTCTCGTGGTTGCGCACCAGGACGTGTTCGAAGTAGTCCGGGTGGTTGAGGACGATCATCTTCATGCCGAAGACCCGGACCGAAAAGATGTCCCCGTAGTCGGCGATCATCCGCCGCAGGAAGCCCACCTGGTCCTGGCGCATGGCCAAGCCGCTCAGCACGTTGTCGCGGAACCGCGGCCGGGGTAGTGCCTTGGCCGAGCCCACTGTGGAGGCTCGCTCTGCGGAGGTGGCGACTCCGCGAACGTCCGTCGTCGGGATGCGCATGGTTCCTCTTCCGTCAGGTCTGCCGGGTGCCCTCCATCCAAGAACCGGGTGATCGGCGCAACAACTTCGGCGTTGCTCAATGACCTGCCGATCGTTCGCTTCGCGCACCGGGGATTGCCATTGTTGGGTCTGCTGGCAACAGGACACCGCGAAGGCGCGGTGAAGGAGAGGTTGTGACCATGGCAGAGTGTCCACATCGCTCCGGTCGCTTCGACCTCGCCGGGCTGGGCCGCGCATTCGTCGACGATCCCCACCCGACGTTGGCCGAGATCCGCGAGGAGGACCGGATCCGCAGGGTCGTCTACCACGGAGTGCCCGCCTGGCTGGTGACCCGGTTCGAGGACGCCGAAGAGATCTACTCGGATCCTCGCATCTCATCGGACTTCGCGAACGCCGAAGAACAGGTGCGCGCCGTGCCGTGGATCTCCGGCGCCACCGCTCTCGGCGTGACCAAGGGCATGCACCACCTCGACCCACCGGAGCACACCCGGCTGCGCAGGCTGACGGCGCAGGCCTTCACCTCGCGACGCGTCGAGGCGTTGCGCCCGATCGCCGATCGCGTCTGCGCCCGGCTCCTGGACGCCGCGCTCGCCCGCGACGAGGTCGACTTCCTGCACGATTTCGCGGTTCCGCTGGGGTGCCGCGTGATGATGACCGTGCTCGGCGTGCCGGACGAGGACACCAGTGCCTTCGAGAAGCAGGCGGGAATCATGGTCTCCACCGATCCCGCCGACGTTCCCAAGCTGCCGCAGACGATGCGGTGGCTGGACGGCTACTTCGGCACACTGATCACGGCCAAGCGGAAGCGGCTGGGTGACGACCTGCTGAGCGAGCTGATGACCCCGGCCGGCGACGAGGAGCCGCTCGACGACGCCGAGCTGCGCGCGATGACGCATCTGATGCTGACCGCGGGTTTCGCGACGACGGCCAACCTGATCAGCAACGGGCTGCTGGCCCTGCTGGAGCATCCGGGGCAGTTCGCCGCGCTCCGGGACGATCCGGCGCTCCTGCCGGCGGCCGTCGAGGAGATGCTGCGCTACGAGCCGCCGGCCACGGTGGCCTTGCCCAAGTTCGCGAAGGAGGACCTGACGTTCGCCGGCGTCCGGATCCGCCGCGGTGAGGCAGTGGTCGTTTCGATCGCCGCGGCGAACCGCGACCGGCGCCGGTTCCCCGACCCGGACGGGTTCGACATCCGGCGGCCGCCGGCCGGGCACTTGAGCTTCGGGCACGGCATCCACACCTGTGTCGGCAGGCAACTGGCCAGGATGGAAGCCCAGGTGGCGTTCACCGCCCTGCTCGAACGGTGCCAGGACGTGGTGTGCGCCGTCCCGGCCTCCACGCTGGCTTGGCAGGCCTCCTACGGCCTGCGGATGCTCAAGCGTTTCCCGGTGATCTTGACCCCGGTCCCGGTCACGCTCTGAGCTGCGCCGCCACCCACCGGCCCGGGAACGGCGTGACCCCGGGCACCAGGCCCGGGGTCACGCCGTCAGTAGAGAGCGGAAGCCGTCAGCGGCCTCGGCGACCGCTGCCCGCGCGGGTGCTCGAGGAGAACGCCGCCGCGCCGCCGGAACGGCCGGCTCCCGCGGCGGGAGCCCCGCCGCGGCGGCCGCCGCCGGAGCCGCGGCGCTCGGTCGAAGCCGAGGCTGCGGCCGGAGCCGCCGAGCGGCGACCCGAACCGCGGCCCGAACCCGCACCGCGGCCCGGCTCGGCGGACTGGGTGCGGCGGTCCGGACGCGGCTGCTGGTCGTCACGGCGGGACTGGGCGTTGGCCCGGGCCCGCTGACCGCCACGGTTCTCCTTCGGCGCGCTCGGGCCACCGCGACGTCCGCCGCGGGCCGGGCGCTCTTCACCGTCCCGGGAGCGGGCCGGCCGGGCCGCCCCCGTGGCCGAAACCTTCTTCGGCCGGTTGTCCACCGCCGGGGCCTTCGTGAACGTCCGCTCGCCCGGGGCCAGCTCCGCCAGCAGCGGGTGGCCCGGCCCGAGCTGGGTCGTCGTCGGCTTGATGCCGGCCTTGCGGGTCAGGTCCCGCACGTCGCGGACCTGCGCGTCCGTCATCAGCGTCACCACCGTGCCCGACGCCCCCGCGCGCGCCGTGCGGCCCGAACGGTGCAGGTACGCCTTGTGCTCCACCGGCGGGTCGGCGTGGATGACCAGCCGGACGTCGTCGACGTGGATGCCGCGGGCCGCGATGTCCGTGGCCACCAGGGTGCGAGCCGTTCCGGACGAGAACGCCTCGAGGTTGCGCGTGCGCGCGTTCTGGCCCAGGTTGCCGTGCAGCTCCACCGCCGGGACACCCGAAGCGTTGAGCTTGCGCGTGAGCGCCTTCGCGCGGCTCTTCGTCCGTGTGAACACCAGCGTGCGCCCGGGCGCCGCGGTCAGGTCGACCAGCACCGGCAGCCGGTGGGTCTCCTCCAGGTGCAGGACGTGGTGTTCCATCGTCGACACCGGCGACTGCGCCGAGTCGACACTGTGCGTGACCGGGTCGTTCATGAACCGCTTGACCAGCACGTCCACGCCGTTGTCCAGGGTGGCCGAGAACAGCAGCCGCTGGCCGCGCTCGGGCGTGGCGTCCATGATCCGCCGGACCTCGGGCAGGAAGCCCAGGTCGGCCATGTGGTCGGCCTCGTCGAGCACCGTGATCTCGACGGCGTCGAGCTTCACGTGCCCGGACCGCATGTGGTCGGCGAGCCGGCCGGGGCAGGCGACGACGATGTCGACGCCGTCACGCAGCTTCGTGATCTGCGGGTTCGCGCTGACGCCGCCGAAGATGGTCGTCGCCTTGAGGCCCAGTGGCCTGGCCAGGGGCAGGATCGACGCCTCGATCTGGGTCGCGAGCTCGCGCGTCGGCGCCAGGATCAGCGCGCGCGGACGGCCGGGCTTGCGCCGCGTCGGGCCCGCGGCGAGGCGCGCCAGCACCGGCAGCACGAAGCCGTACGTCTTGCCGGAGCCGGTGCGGCCGCGGCCGAGGACGTCACGCCCGGCGAGGGTGTGCGGCAGGGTCGCCGCCTGGATGGGGAAGGGCTCGGTGACGCCCTGCGAGGCCAGTGCGGCCACCAGGGGAGTCGGCAGGCCCAGTTCGGAAAAAGTGCTCATAAGTGCGTGCGGGCGCGCAAACGCCCTGGTCTCCAATTACCTGAGAAGGGTTGTCCTGCCCGGCGCAGACCGACTGTGCGGCCGCGGCGCGTGGTAGTCGACAACAGCAGCGGGCCGAGGCAGAACTGAGCGGCCCGCAAGATCAGTGTACCGAACAAGGGTGACCTACCCCCAGTGAGATTGCCCGCACTCGGAGGCGCTTGCTAAGTTACCGGTCGGTAATCGAGGAGGACGACCATGCTGCTGAACCCGCGCGAGTACGACCCGGCGCACTTCGACGCCGAGACGCGGCGCCTGCTGCGCGCCACCATCGACTGGTTCGAGCAGCGCGGCAAGGCGAAGCTGACCGAGGACTACCACAACCGCACCTTCTACGCGGACTTCATCGAGTTCGCGGGCAAGGAGGGCCTGTTCTCGACCTTCCTGACGCCGTCGGCCGACGGCGGCGGCAACCCGGACAAGCGCTGGGACACCGCCCGCGTCGCCGCGCTGTCGGAAATCCTCGGGTTCTACGGCCTGAACTACTGGTACCCGTGGCAGGTCACGATCCTCGGCCTCGGCCCGGTCTGGCAGAGCGCCAACGCGGCAGCGCGCGAGCGCGCGGCGGCCGCTCTCGACGCCGGTGGCGTCGGCGCCTTCGGGCTGTCCGAAAAGGACCACGGCGCCGACATCTACTCCTCGGACATGGTGCTGACCAAGGACGGCGACGGCTACCGCGCGACCGGCTCGAAGTACTACATCGGCAACGGCAACTGCGCGCGCACGGTGTCGGTCTTCGGCCGCATCGACGGCGTCGAAGGCCCGGACCAGTACGTCTTCTTCTACGCCGACTCCGAGCACCCGGACTACCACGTCGTCAAGAACGTCGTGCCGTCGCAGATGTACGTCGCCGAGTTCCGGCTCGAGGACTACCCCGTGCGCGCCGAGGACATCCTGCACGTCGGCGCCGAAGCCTTCAGCGCCGCGCTGAACACGGTCAACATCGGCAAGTTCAACCTCTGCTTCGGCGGCATCGGCATGGCGACGCACTCGCTGTACGAGGCCATCACGCACGCGCACAACCGCGTCCTCTACGGCAAACCCGTCACCGCCTTCCCGCACGTCCGCCGCGAGTTCGTCGAGGCCTACGCGCGGCTGACCGCGATGAAGCTGTTCTCCGACCGCGCCGTCGACTACTTCCGCAGCGCGAATCCGGACGACCGCCGCTACCTGCTGTTCAACCCGATCACCAAGATGAAGGTGACCACCGAGGCGCAGAAGGTGATCGGCCTGGTCGCCGACGTCGTCGCGGCCAAGGGCTTCGAGGCCGACACCTACCTGGCGATGTCCAAGAACGACATCGACGGCCTGCCGAAGCTCGAGGGCACGGTGGCCGTCAACCTGGCGCTGATCGCGAAGTTCATGCCGAACTACCTGTTCGCGCCGCAGGAGTACGCGCCGGTGCCGACGCGCACCGACGCCGCGGACGACGAGTTCCTGTTCCGCCAGGGCCCGGCGCGCGGCCTGTCGAAGGTGCGGTTCCACGACTGGAAGACCGCCTACGCCGAAGCCGCGCACGTCCCGAACGTCGCGCTGTTCACCGAGCAGGCCGGCTACCTGGTCAAGCTGCTCACCGAGGCGGCGCCGGACGAGGCGCAGCAGGCCGACCTCGACTTCGGGCTCGCGCTCACCGAGCTGTTCACGCTGATCGTGTACGGCCAGCTGATCCTGGAGCAGGCCCGGATCACCGGCCTGGCCGACGAGGTCGTCGACCAGATCTTCGCGGTGCTGGTGCAGGACTTCAGTGTCGCGGCGGTGGACCTCAACGGCAAGGCGAGCTCGACCGAGGCCCAGCAGGCGATCGCGCTGGCCGCGCTGCGCAAGCCGGTGGTGGACACCGCGCGGTTCGAGAACGTCTGGGCGCGGGTGCGGGAGCTCTCGGGGGTCTACGCTATGCAGCCGTGATGGCGCGGAAGTACCGGATGGGCGTGACGCGGAAGGCCGCGAACGTCGTCGTGAAGGCGTTGCTGGAACGCGGGATCCCGGCCGCCGGTGGCACCGGGTTCCTGCTGACCACGCGGGGACGCAGGAGCGGCGCGGACCGGACCACCCCGGTCAACGTCATCGAGGCCGGCGGCGACCGCTGGCTGGTGGCGCCGTACGGGCCGGTCGGCTGGGTGCACAACCTGCGCGCCGACCCGACCGCCCGGCTGCGGCGCGGCCGACGGCGCGAGACGTGGGAGGTCGAGGAGGCCGACGCCGCCACGGCGGGCCCGGTGCTGCGCGCGTACGTCCGCAAGATCCCGGTGACGGCGCCGTTCTTCGACGCGAAGCTGACCGGCCCGCCCGAGGCGTTCGCCGCGGAAGCCGATCGACACCCGGTGTTCCGGTTGGCAAGATCGCGGGCGTGAAGCGAGAGCGGGCGGCGGAGCTCATCTGGGACGCGTGGCTGACCGGCAAGCGGCTGGAGGGCCTGCCCGACGACGCCCGCCCGTGCGACCTCGCCGAAGGCATGGCGGCGCAGGCGGCGCTCGCCGAGCTGGCCGGGCCGGTGTCCGGCTGGAAGATCGCCGCGACGACCGTGTACGCCCGGCAGTACCTCGGCGTCCCCGGTCCGCTGCCGGGCGCGATGTTCGAGCGGTACCACCACAGCGAGGGTTCGCCGGTGCCGGCGGACACGATGACCATGGGCGTCGCCGAACCGGAGTTCGCCTTCCGGCTCAAGGCCGACCCGGGGCTGTCGCCGTCGCTGGCCGCGGTGCTCGACGCGGTCGACACGATGTTCCTCGCGATCGAGCTGCCGGACAGCCGCTACACCGACCACCGCCACGCGGGCGGCCCGCAGCTGCTGGCCGACGCGGCGTGCTCGGGCCGGTTCGTCGAGGGCCGTCCGGTGCCGGGCTGGCGCGACCTCGACCTGCCCCGCCGCCAGGTGGTCCTCCACGCGAACGGCGAGGAGTTCTCCCGCGGCAGCGGCAGCCTGGTGCTGGGCGATCCGAGGCTGGCGCTGCACTGGCTGGCGATGGAGCTGCCCCGCCACGGCCTCGCGTTGCGCCCGGGCGACATCGTGACGACGGGAACGGCGACCCCGCCCTGCCCGATCCACGCGGGCGGCCACGTGGTGGCGGACTTCGGCGAGCTGGGCCGCGTGGAGGCGCGGTTCCGCTAGAGTGATCGGGTGCTGACGTTCCGTGCAGGTTTCGTCGTGCTGGCGGTGGTCGTGGCGGCGCTCGACGCGGGCTTCTGGGCGTCCGCCCGCGGCTCGCACCCGGCGAAGGCGCCCATCGGCTTCTTCGTGGCGTTCGTGCTCCTGCTGGCCCTGCTGACGGCGGCCGCCGGCGTGGTGCGCTGGGAGGTGGCCGCGCCGCTGGGTGCGGCGTCGACGTCGGGCCTGCTGTTCGTCGGCGCGACGGCGATCTTCAGCGTGGGCCTGGGATATCTGCTGGCGGCCGTGGTGGAGGCGGCCTTGGTGCGGCGGCTGGTGCTGGACGCGTCGCCGGTCGGCTGGCGTGGGGGTACCTGGCTGATCAGCGCGTCCGCTGCCGTGGTTCCGGTGGTGCTGTTCCCGGTGGGGCTCTTCGCGCTCCGGTGATTTTTTGTCGGTGCCCCCTGCCACGATGCCCCGGTGACTTCTTGGAGAGATCGACTCGACACCCTCGCCCACGCGCAGTTGCCCGCCGAGCTGGCTTCCGCGTGGATCGCACTGAGCCGCCCGGGGATCCGCCTGGTGCCCGGCGGCGAAGGCCCGCGCGTGGGCCGGATCGGTGGTGCGCCGGCCATGCCCGCGGACCTGCCGTGGCCCGAATGGCCGGGCCGTGGCCCCCTGGACTTCCTGGCCGCGGTGGACTGCGCGGCACTGCCACGGGAGTTCTTGAGCATCCCGTTGCCGGAGGCGGGCACGCTGCTGTTCTTCTACTTCGACGGGTTCCGCCGGGAATCCGAAGACGAGCCGCTGCTCGAAGACGTCGAGGGCAGCCGGGTGCTGTTCGTCCCGGCGGGCGTGCCGGTCGTCGAACGGGCCGCGCCCAAGGGTCCCGTCCCGTACCCGGCCTTCGATCTCGCCGCCGAGGTGGTGGCGACGGCCCCGGAGCGCGAGCACATCCTGCTCGACCAGACGATGACAGCGAGCGGGGAGTCACTCGACGAAGCGTCCGAGATGGTGGAGCTCCCCGACGGGTCCGCGGGCTCCGAGGTGTTCGGCGAGCTGGCCGCGCAGGCCCGGGGCCGGGGTCCGGAACACCAGGTCGGGGGGTTCGCCGCACCCGTCCAGGGCGCGGTGGAGAACGAGATCGCCGCGGAGGTGCTGGGGGACTACCGGCACCCACGCCGGGCCGAGGAGGCGGCCCGCTGGGTCCTGCTCGCCCAGATCGACAGCGACGACAAGACCGACATGACCTGGGGCGACATGGGAATGCTGTACTGGGTCATCCGCACCGACGACCTGGAGGCGGGCCGCTTCGAGCGCGCGCGGTGCACCTTGCAATGCGGCTGACGGTCCCTTGACCGCAGGGAGGCCGCCCCGGCTCGTCCGGCGCGGCCTCCCTGGCTGCCCTTACTTGTTGCCGAACCCGGCCCGCCGGAGCGCGTCGGCCATCGAGCCGCTCGCGTTGCCGCCGCGGTCCCGGCCGCCCCCGCCACCGCGCCGGTCGCCACCGCCGCCACCGCGGCGCTGACCCTGACCACCCTGGCCGCGGTCCCGGCCGCCGCCCCCGCCGCCACCGCGGTTGCCCGAGCCGGCGCCCGGCTCGTCGTCCAGCCGCAGTGTCAGCGAGATGCGCTTGCGCGGGACATCCACGTCGAGGACCTTCACCTTCACGATGTCCCCGGGCTTCACGACCTCCCGCGGGTCCTTGACGAAGTTCTTCGACAACGCCGAAACGTGGGCCAGCCCGTCCTGGTGCACGCCGACGTCGATGAACGCGCCGAACGCCGCCACGTTCGTCACCACGCCCTCCAGGCGCATCCCCGGCTTGAGGTCCGAGATCTTGTCCACGCCCTCGGCGAACGTCGCAGTCTTGAACGCCGGGCGGGGGTCGCGGCCCGGCTTGTCGAGCTCCGACAGGATGTCCGTCACCGTCGGGAGACCGAACTGCTCGTCCACGAACTCGGCCGGCTTCAGCGACGAAAGCGTCCGCGTGTTGCCGATCAGGCCGCGGATGTCGGTGCCCGTCTTGGACAGGATCCGCCGGACCACCGGGTACGCCTCCGGGTGCACCGCCGAGGAGTCCAGCGGGTCGTCGCCGTCCGGGATCCGGAGGAAGCCCGCGCACTGCTCGAACGCCTTCGGGCCGAGCCGCGCGACCTCCTTCAGCGCCATGCGGGAGCGGAACGGCCCGTTCGTGTCGCGGTGGGCCACGATGTTCTCCGCCAGGCCCGTCGTGATGCCCGAGACCCGGGTCAGCAGTGGTGCCGACGCGGTGTTGACGTCCACGCCGACGGCGTTCACGCAGTCCTCGACCACCGCGTCGAGCGAGCGCGACAGCGAAACCTCGGACAGGTCGTGCTGGTACTGCCCGACGCCGATCGACTTCGGGTCGATCTTCACCAGCTCGGCCAGCGGGTCCTGCAGCCGGCGCGCGATCGAGACCGCGCCGCGCAGCGAGACGTCCATGTTCGGCAGTTCCTGCGAAGCGAACGCCGACGCCGAGTACACCGAAGCGCCCGCCTCGGACACGACAGCCTTCGTCAGCTTCAGCTCGGGGTGCTTCTTGATCAGCTCCTGCGCGAGCTTGTCCGTCTCGCGCGACGCCGTGCCGTTGCCGATGGAGATCAGGTCGACCTTGTGCCGCGCCGCCAGCGCCGCGAGCTCGGCGATCGACTGGTCCCACTTGTTCGCCGGCTGGTGCGGGTAGATGACGTGGGTGTCGACGACCTTGCCGGTCGCGTCCACGACGGCCACCTTGACGCCGGTCCGGAAGCCCGGGTCGAGGCCCATCGTGGCGCGGGTGCCGGCCGGCGCGGCCAGCAGCAGGTCGCGCAGGTTGGCCGCGAACACGCGCACGGCGTCGTCCTCGGCCGCCTGGCGCAGCCGCATCCGCAGGTCGATGCCCAGGTGCAGGAGGATCTTGGTGCGCCACGCCCAGCGCACGGTGTCGCCGAGCCACTTGTCGGCCGGCCGCCCCTGCTGGGCGATGCCGAACTTCGCGGCGATGCGCTGCTCGTACTCCGTCGGCCCGACCTGCGGCTCGTCGGTGGGCTCGTCCGGCGCCATGGTGAGGTCGAGGATCTCCTCCTTCTCACCGCGCAGCATCGCCAGGATGCGGTGCGAGGGAAGCTTGGTGTAGGGCTCGGAGAAGTCGAAGTAGTCGGAGAACTTCGCCCCTTCCTCCTCCTTGCCGGCGCGGACCTTGGCCACCAGGTGCCCCTGGCCCCACATCTTCTCCCGCAGGTCGCCGATGAGATCGGCGTCTTCGGCGAAGCGCTCGACCAGGATCGCGCGGGCGCCGTCGAGGGCGGCCTGGGCGTCCGAGACGCCCTTGTCCGCGTCGACGAACACCGCCGCGGCGGCCTGCGGATCCGTCGAAGGGTCGTTCAGCAGGCCGTCGGCGAGCGGCTCGAGCCCCGCTTCGCGCGCGATCATGGCCTTCGTGCGGCGCTTCGGCTTGTACGGGAGGTAGATGTCCTCGAGCCGGGACTTCGTGTCCGCCGCCAGGATCGACGCCTCGAGGGCGTCGTCGAGCTTGCCCTGGCTCCGGATGGACTCGAGCACGGCGAGCCGGCGCTCGTCGAGTTCCCGCAGGTAGCGCAGCCGCTCTTCGAGCGTGCGCAGCTGCGCGTCGTCGAGCATGCCGGTGACTTCCTTGCGGTAGCGCGCGATGAAGGGCACGGTCGAACCGCCGTCGAGCAGCTCGACGGCGGCCTTGACCTGTCCTTCGCGCACGCCGAGTTCTTCGGCGATCTTCTGCTCGACCGACACGCTCACTGCAACACGCTCCTGCTTCGCCTGGTTCCGATCGTCTCATTCTGCCGTTTCGGGCGCCCCGACTTTCGGATGGGGTTCCTTGACAATCAGATTGGTCTAGTCCACTTTGTGGTGACCTGCCTCACCAGTGTCACGGAGGTTGCCCGTGGTCCCCAAGGTTCGCTTCGCTCTGCTTTCCTTACTTTCCGTGGTCGTGCTGTCTCTCGGTGTGACTTTCGTGCTCGCCGGCAGCGCCGCGGCGGCGAACATCCTGGCCAACCCCGGCTTCGAGGCCGGGACGACGGGCTGGACGTGCACCGGCGCGGCGGCCGCGGTGGGCTCGCCGGTGCACAGCGGCAGCCGGGCCCTGAACGCGACGCCGTCGTCCTCGGACAACGCCCAGTGCTCGCAGACGCTCACCGTCTCGCCGAACACGGCGTACAAGCTGTCGGGCTGGGTCCAGGGCAGCTACGTCTACCTGGGTGTCTCGGGTTCGGCCACGGCCAGCACGTGGACGCCCGGCACCAGCGGCTTCCAGCAGCTTTCGCTGAGCTTCACGACCGGCTCGAGCACGTCGCTGACGGTGTACCTGCACGGCTGGTACGGCCAGCCGGCCTACTTCGCCGACGACGTCAGCCTCGACGGCCCCGGCACCCCGCCGACGACCACGCCGACCACGCCCACCACCCCGACGACGACCACCACACCGCCGACGACGACCACCACGACCACGACGCCGCCCACGCAGGGTGACCTGCCGAAGCACGTCCTGACCGGCTACTGGCAGAACTTCTACAACGGCGCCAAGGCACTGAAGCTCGCCGACGTCCCGACGAAGTACAACATCATCGCGGTGTCCTTCGCGGACGCCACCGGCACGCCCGGCGCGGTGAGCTTCACGCTCGACTCCGGCCTGTCTTCGCAGCTCGGTGGCTACACGGACGGCCAGTTCAAGGCCGACGTCAAGACGGTGCAGGCCCGCGGCCAGAAGGTGATCATCTCGGTCGGCGGCCAGAACGGCACGATCAGCGTCGGCGACTCTTCGTCGGCGAACAACTTCGCGAACAGCATCAAGTCGCTGATCGCGAACTACGGTTTCGACGGTGTCGACATCGACCTCGAGAACGGCATCAACGCCACGTACATGGGCCAGGCGCTGCGCAGCATCCACAACGGCGGCGGCAAGGTGATCACGATGGCGCCGCAGACGATCGACATGCAGTCCACCGCCGGCGGTTACTTCCAGCTGGCGCTGAACATCAAGGACATCCTGACGATCGTCAACATGCAGTACTACAACTCGGGTTCGATGAACGGCTGCAACGGCAACGTGTACTCCCAGGGCACGGTCGACTTCCTGACCGCGCTGGCCTGCATCCAGCTGCAGGGCGGCCTGCGCGCCGACCAGGTCGGCCTGGGCTTGCCGGCGTCCCCGCAGGCCGCGGGCGGCGGCTACCAGGCCCCGGCCAACACGGTCTCGGCGCTGAACTGCCTGGCCCGCGGCACATCGTGCGGCAGCTTCAAGCCGTCGGCGACGTACCCGTCGATCCGCGGCGCGATGACGTGGTCGATCAACTGGGACGCGTCGCAGGGGTACGCGTTCGCCAACACGGTGTCGGCCGGTCTCGCGGGCCTGCCGTAACGCTGAGCGGCCCTCCCGGCGGCGCGGTCCGGGAGGGCCTCTCCCGTTCGCGGCGGTTCGTCACCCCGGGGAGCCGGGTATCGTGTCGGCGGCCGAATATCCCGGTCGGCGGAACGGCGGGCGCTGGAAGCGGGAACCATGATCGAACAGGTTCACCACTGGGACGGCCTGCACGGCGCACGCGACGCGGGGACGAGCGCCGACGGGCCGTCGTCGTTGGTGAAGGAGACCGCAAGGTCCCTCGGCAACCGTGCGAAGGTGCTCGAACTCGGCTGCGGGGCGGGAGCGGACGCAGCCCATTTCGCCTCCGAGGGGCATGAAGTACTGGCGCTGGACTTCTCCGCGGTGGCGATCCGCCGGGCGTCGCGCCACTACTCGGACCTCGGCGTGCACTTCCGGGTGGCCGACTTCGCACGGCCGCTGGAGCTGCCGTCCGAGTCGTTCGACCTGGTCTATTCCCGCTTGTCGTTGCACTACTTCACCGACGAGGTCACGCGTGCCATCGTCGGTGAGGTGGCCAGGGTCCTCGTCCGGAACGGCCGCTTGGTCGTCCTGTGCAGGTCGGTCGCCGACCCCCTGTGGGGCAAGGGCGTCGAGCTCGAGAAGAACATGTACCGGCTCGATGGCCATGTTCGCCATTTCTTCTCGGCCGGCTACCTCCGCGAGCTCATCGCGGACCGATTCGACCCGGCGGAAGTAACCGAGTTCCCCGGGGTCGCCTACGGCTATGCGTCGGCTTTCGTCAAAGCTGTCGCCAGGCGCAGCTGAATCTCAACGCCGGCGCAGCCGGGTCAGCGCGAACTGGAGCACGAGCACCACGGCGGTCGCGATGAAGTTCGGCGCCAGCTCCGACGCCGAGTGCTGACTGCGCAAAGCCCAGGTCACGGTCGTCCAGCCGATGATCACGGCCGCGGTCAGCCACAGGACGACGGTGGTGACGCGAGCGTAGGCCAGCCGCGTCGCCGCGTTGATCGTCGTGCCGACGGCTCGCATGCGCGGCGCGGTGTCCAGGCTGACCGAGACAAGCCGCATCAGTTCACAGGTGATCCCGTGCGTCCGGGTCGACTGGGCGTCGCCGGACGACGGGTAGGTGAATCCCTGCGGCGATTTCACCGCCTTCGCGATCTTGAGCAGTGGCTGTTGCCACAGGAACGAGAAGAACCTCGTCGAGGGGAACAGCCGCAAGGTCAACTCGATCAGGTAGAGCTGCCACGGTATCCGCACGTAGTACTGCCGCCGACCGGCGGTGTATTCGTAGTTCGCCTCCACCGGCGAGGACATTTGGGTGCGGAGGGTGGCGACCAGCTTCCGGTGTTCTTCGTGGAGGAAGACGCGGTGGGACTTTCGCCTGATCGTCGCGATGACGGTCAGCGCGAATATCCGGGCATACGGGTTTTCTTCGGCGGGAGCGGACTGGAGATGACGGATCAGAGCTTCGACGTCGTTGTCCTTGACCGGTTCGGACGCGGCCGAAAGCGCGCGCAGGACGTGCGCCGTCGCCAGGGGGTCGAACGAGCCCGTCCCGGTGCCGAGACGGGTGCCCCAACCTCCGGGAGCCAGGCGGGCGGCCTGGATGCGGCGGATCAGCTCCCGCAAGTGGACATCGCGCCCGACCACGGTCACCGGCACCCGCGAAAGCGCAAAGACGAGGTCGGCGGACTTGAACGTGTCGAGGCGTTCCACGGCGATGCGCCGGGAAACCTCGATCGCTTCGTCCGGGTCCGCGGCCAGGCGCGGTTCGACGACCTCCCGGTGGCGGAGGTAGTCGACCAGTGCCTGAAGCTGCCTGAAGCTGTCGCCGATTTCGGACGTGTTGCTGATCACGAGAATCGCGGCGGCCGTACCGAAGAGTCCGCGTTGCTCGAATTCGAAGCGATCGAGGTACTGGCCGGCAGCGATCATGCCGTCCGGGAGATCACGGATCTGGGCTCCGCTCTCGAGGAGAAGGTCGAACTTGGCGCGGATCGCCACCATCGTGGCGTCCGCCAGGTGTTCGTCGATGCACCGGTACTGCCGTGTCGTCTGGAGCAGTTCCGACTTCATTCGATTGCCTGAGCCGCAAAACGCCGAAGCAACGTCAGCGTCGCTCTGACGTTTGCATCGCCGGGAAAGGCGGCGTAGTCCCAGAGATCGGGAGTGCCGACCGCCGCGGCGAGCTGCCGCCGGAAGTACTGCGGAACTCCGATGTCCTCGGCCAGCGTGCACTGGCCCTGCGTCGAGCCCAGCATCAGGTAGGGCCGCTCACACCAGTCAGCGGCGTGCTGCGTGAGCATCGTGAGTACGTCGGCAGTGCGGACCGCTGCCCGGGTGGGCAGCCGCAAGCCGTACGAGCCGGGTACGACGTGGAGGTGTGCGTGATCCACGCAGGCCGAAGTGGGGAACGACGGAGCCGAAACACCCCCGTGCTCCCAATAGGTCAGTTCCCCGAACTGGTCGCCGAGGCCGGTCAGAGCCTGCCTCAGGAACTCGGTGAAGCCGCTTTCCGGTGCGGTCGCGCACAGGTTGGGTACGTGCTCCGCGGGCGAAATGAGGACGTAGCCCGCGACCAGGGAACCCACGCCGGGCAGGATGCAACCCCGGCCGTGGCGGAGCAGGATCGGCTGGTCGGTCCACGGCAGCTCTCGGTCGTGCATTGCCCGGCAGATGAAGCAGTCTTCCCGGTGCATGGCTTTCACCGCCTCGAGCCGCGTTCGAGCAGGGCCTCTACGTGGCGCATGAGCACGGGCTGGAACTCGCGGATGCCGACGTCGGAAGCCGCGACGGATGACTCGGCGATGTACGCCGAATTGTCGACGTGCAGGTCGAACAACGCAGGATCGTAGTCGAACCGGACGCCGTACAGGTACGCGAACTGCTTGCGCGCGAAGCAGTCCTTGCGGTGCATCAACGCCGCGGCCTCTCGAGCGGACAGGTGATCGTGGTGGCGCAGGTGCGAAACCGTGCACTTCCTGACCCGGGCCGCCCAGCTCGAGCGGAGCCACACTCGTACGGCCGTGGCCGACCGGCACAGCCAGGGCTGCAGCCAGGCGTCCACGATGACCGACGAGCTGTCCGAAACCAGTTCGAGCATGCGCCGGTCGGCCTCGAGATCGATGGTCCGGTCGCGGCGTCGGATGTCGTCCTGCTCCGGTGTCCAGTCGCGGGACCCGTTCACGGCCGTCAGCTGCTTCATGATCGGCGACATGTCGAGATAGGTCCATCCGAGTTCGGCGGCCACCAGCCGGGCATGTGTCGTCTTCCCGGCCGCCGTCCACCCGGAGATGAGGACCTTGTTCGTGCGGGCCACCTTTCCCCCTCGTGTCGGCTATGCCCGGTGGTTCGCGACCTCTTTGATGACGTACTCCTGGTCGGAGATCAGCGGCAGGTCCAGTGCACTCGAAAGCGGGACCCAGCGCACGTCCGAAAGAAAGTCCTCGGCAGTGTTGTTCACCCGGCTCACAGTGCCGGACTCGATCTCGCAGAACCGTGCGACGGCGATGACCTTGACGGTCTCATCCGTCGTTCTCAGGTTCCACTCCCAAAGGTGCAGCAAGCGTCCGGGCGTGACCTCGAGCCCGACCTCCTCCCGGACCTCGCGGCGAAGAGCCTCGTCGACCGATTCGTCACCGTCCAGCCGCCCTCCCGGAAGCTCCCACCGGTTCGGGTTGTTCGGATCCAGCGCGCTTTTCCGGACCAAGAGCAGTTCCTGCTGTCTGAGGATGACCGCTTTTTGCGCGAACCGTATTTTCATGACGTCTGTTCCCCTGATCGTCAACTTCACGTCGGTGGACGGTTCCGGTGCCCTGACTGAGTCGTCCGGTCCCGCGAGAATGTTGCACCCTACCAATGCAACGTCCGGGTGGTGTGTGCCCGGTGATCTGCCGAAGCGGACACGGACGGTGAGCGGAATGCGCGCCGGAACGGCTTAGCCCGCGCTGACCTCGGTGGGCCTGCCGCCATGGGCGAGAAGCGTCCTCGACAAGATTGCGCCACGATTCGGGTATTTCGCGCCGAATTACCGCAATGAACACCACTGGGTGGCGCCGGAATCGCACTGAAGGCTACTGACGGTACTTGGTCACGCGTATCGGCGCCGTGAGGTGATCGTTGGTTCGGGTAGAAGTAGGTGTGCCGAGGGGTGAACCTCGGCTACCTTTCGTGCGCGATCCCGAAGGTGTGACTACCGGGGTGTCAACGGCAGCCGCAGGGCGGCCGGCGCTTCCTGCGGGACGGCCGGGCTTCGAGGCGGCACCGCCGCCACCCGCCGGTACGGCTCGCCGAGCGCAGGCCGCGGATCCGCCTCACCGTGGTTCGGCCAGAACGCCATCGCCCGCTCGGCCTGGGCGGTGATCGTCAGCGACGGGTTCACGCCCAGGTTCGCCGAGATCGCCGAGCCGTCCACCACGTGCAGCCCCGGGTGGCCGTACAGCCGCTGGTACGGGTCCACCACCCCCGAAGAAGGAGAGTCGCCGATCGCACAGCCGCCGATGAAGTGGCCGGTGATCGGGATGTTCGCCAGGTCCGTCCACGCGCCTTGGGGCAGGCCGCCGATCTTCGCGGCCACCCGGCGCGTCACCTCGTGGCCCGCCGGGATCCAGTCCGGCGACGGCGCCCCCGAGCCCTGTCGGGTCGTCATGCGCCGGCCGAACAGCCCGCGTTTCGTGTACGTCGTCACCGAATTGTCCAGGGTCTGCATCACCAGCAGCCCGATCATCCGCTCCGACCAGTGGCGCGGGCTGTGGATCCGCAGCAGGTCGCGGCGGGACCGCCACAGCTCCCGCAGCCCGAGCACCCAGCGCCGGCGCCCCGGGACCGCGTCGACCAGCACCGTCGCCAGCAGGCCCATCAGGTTGCTGCCGCGCCCGTACCGCACCGGCTCCACGTGCGTCACCGCGTCCGGGTGGATCGACGACGTGATCGCGACACCCCGCGAGTAGTCCGTGTCCGGGCGCAGCGACCGGGCCGCCAGGACCGCTTCGGAGTTCGTGCGGGCCAGCAGCCCGAGCCGGGGCGACAACGCGGGCAGCGTTCCCGTGTCACGCATCTTGTGCAGCAGCCGTTGCGTGCCCAGCGCGGCCGCCGAGAACACCACCTGCGTGGCGGTGTACGTCCGGCGGGAGAAACCACCGGTCCGGCGCGTGTCGACCGCGTACCCGCCGGAGATCGGTCGGACCGTCACCGCCGTCGTCAAGGGGTGCACCACCGCACCGGCCCGTTCGGCCAGGTACAGGTAGTTCTTGACCGTCGTGTTCTTCGCCCCGACCCGGCACCCGGTCATGCACTCGCCGCACAGCGTGCACGACGAGCGCAGCGGGCCGGCGCCGCCGAAGAACGGGTCCACCCCGGACTGTCCGAAGTAGACGCCGACGGGCGTGCGCCGGTACGTGTGCCCGACCCCCATGTCTTCGGCCACGTCCCGCAGGACGCGGTCCGCGGCCGTCGTCGCCGGGTTCCCGACCACGCCGAGCATCCGCTTCGCCTGGTCGTAGTACGGCGCCAGCTCGGCCTTCCAGTCCGTGATGTGCGCCCACTGCGGGTCTTCGTAGAACCCGTCCGGCGGCTCGTACAGCGTGTTCGCGTACACCAGCGAGCCCCCGCCGACGCCGGAACCGCTCATCACGAACGTGTTCTTCAACAAGGTCAGGCGCTGGATGCCGAAGCAGCCCAGCGCGGGTGCCCACAGGTACTTCCGCACCCGCCACGACGTCTTCGCGAACTCGTCGTCGGCGAACCGGCGGCCGGCCTCCAGCACGCCGACGCGGTAGCCCTTCTCGGTCAGCCGCAGCGCCGTGACGCTGCCGCCGAACCCCGAACCGATCACCAGGACGTCGTAGTCCATCAGCCGGCCACCCGGTAGTCGGCGACGTCGAAGCGCCGCGTCCGCCGGTCGTACTCGGTGACCAGGCCGGGCCAGTTGGTCGTCACCCGGCCGTCGGCCTGCCGGTACCAGCTCGTGCAGGCGCTCCACACGCTGCGGCCCAGCCGCCGCTGCACCTCCCTGTCGTACCGCTCCTCGACCTCCGGCCGCACGTCCAAGTAGGACACGCCGGGGCGCGCGAGCCGTTCCACCGCCTGGCGGATGTAGCGGGCCTGCCGCTCGATCATGTAGATGATGGACCCGGCGCCGAGGTTCGTGTTCGGGCCGTAGACGCAGAACAGGTTGGGGAAGCCGGGCACGGTCATGCCCAGGTAGGCCCGCGCGCCGCCGGACCACTCGTCGTCCAGCGACCGGCCGCCGAGGCCGCGTACCGCCATCCGGCCGAGGAACTCGGTCGCGGCGAAGCCGGTGCCGTAGACCAGGACGTCCGCCTCGATCTCCGTCCCGTCCTCGACCCGCACGCCCTTCTCGGTGATCTCGGCGATCCGCCGCGTCTCGACGTCGACGTCCGGCTGGGCCAGCGCGGGCAGGTAGTCGTTGGTGAAGAGGATCCGCTTGCAGCCCATGGGATAGGCCGGGGTCAGCTTCGCGCGCAGCTCGGGGTCCTTGATGTGGCGGCGGCGCAGCTGCGCGGTCCGCAGCTCGAACATCTTCGCCAGCACCGGGTGGCGCGTCATGGCGTACGTGGCGTACTCGGCGAGCAGGAAGATCCGCAGCCGGCCGAGCAGCTGGGTCGGCGGCAGGTGCTCGAACAGCCAGTGCTGCCACCGCCGGTAGCTCGGATCGGACTTCGCCATGACGTACGGCGGCGTGCGCTGGAAGACCGTGACGTGCTGCGCGCGTTTCCGCAGCTTGGGCACGAACTGCACGGCGCTGGCCCCGGTCCCGATGACGGCGACGCGCTTGCCGGTGAAGTCGACGTCGTGGTCCCACCGCGCGGAGTGGAAGGCGTCGCCGGCGAAGCTCTCCCGGTTCGGGATGTTCGGCAGCGCCGGCCGCGAAAGCTGCCCGACGGCGGGCACGAAGACGTTCGCCTCGAACGTTTCGCCGCCTTTCGTTTCGACTCGCCAGAGCTTGCGCTCTTCGTCGAACGCGGCGGCGGTGACCTCGGTGCGGTACCGGATGTGCGGCTCGAGGCCGTACTTCGCGATGACGCGCCGCAGGTAGGCGAGGATGTCGGGCTGGTGCGAGAACCGCTTCGGCCACCGCGGGTTGGGCTCGAAGGAGAGGGAGTACAGCGGCGACGGGATGTCGCAGGCGGCGCCCGGGTAGGTGTTGTCCCGCCACACGCCGCCGGGTTCGGCGGCGCTCTCCAGGATGGTGAACCCGGTGAACCCGGCGCGCTTGAGCTCGATCGCCGTCCCGATGCCGCCGAACCCGGTGCCTGCGATCAGCACCGTCGGCCCCTTCGCCGAACCAGTCATGCCCGAAAAGCTACGGACTCGGCGCCTGTGACAACAGGCCACGAACGGTCACTCAATCGAGATTTCCGGCCAGCCTCACTCCGGCGGGTGGACGCGCACCTCGTGCGTCTCGGCACCCGCCTCCGCCCACTCCACCAGCTCGGCCGCCGACTTCTCCAGCGCCGACAGGTTCCGCTTCGACAGCTTTTCGAACGGCGACAGCCCGATGACCGCGGCCTTCCGCGTCGCCTTGGTCTCCCAGAAGCCGCACACCCGGCCGTCGACCAGCAGCGTGCCCTTGACCAGGCCGTTGTGCGAGATCACGCGCTTGCGGTAGGCGTCCGAGATCACCCGGGTCCGGTCCGCGTACGACAGGATCATCTGGTCGAAGGGGCCCAGCAGCCGCGGCGGCGCCGGGACGTCCTCGGCCGGCACGGTCAGCTCCGGCAGGTCCAGCAGCTCGCGGCCGTCCGGGTCGCGGTAGCGCCGCAGGTCCATCCCGGCGGCCACCTCGCCCAGCCGGGTGATGCCCGCCCACGTCTGCACGTCCGCCACCGTGGCCGGGCCGAACGCGCGCAGGTACCGCGCGATCAGCTCCGCCGGTGCGGGCGGGGGAAGCGGAGCGCCCACCCATTCGTCCAGGCACGCGTACGTCGTCTGCCCGGCCTTGCCCCAGATCGCCCGCGGCGGGGTCTGCACCAGCGGCAGCCGGCCGCGGGCCAGGTGTGTCAGGGAGGCCGGTGGGGCGTCCCAGGTCCGCGCCAGCTCGGCACCCAGCGCGTTGCCCGGCATCGGGCCGCGCAGGAGCAGCTTCCGCGCGGCCTCGGCGACTTCGTCGTGGTCGAGCGAGGCCAGCGGGCCCGCGTGCAGTGTGTTCTGCTTCAGGTCGCGGTCGTAGATCCCCTGGACGACCGGCCGCCACGCCAGCGCGTCCGCCGCCGTCACCAGGTGGACCGTGCCGCGCATCAGCGCGATCCGCACCACACGACGGCTTTCGAGCAGCTCCACCAGCTCCGAGGGCCGGAACCCCGCCAGCCGCGACCACAGCCCGAAGTACGGCGGGAACGGCGCCTGGGCCTGGAGGCCGGCCAGGTGCGCCACCGCGTCGAAGGCGGACATCTTCGCCCGGTCCAGCAACAGCTGGCGCTCCAAGGTCGCGCGGTTGAGGGCTCGTCGGCTCAAGGTCTCCACGCGGCCACCCTAACGATCACCCCGGACAGTTCCGGTCCTCGATTGGACACGTTCTCCGGTCCTGATCCAGAATTCCGGCCATGGCCGAGCTCGCCGCACCCGCCGTGGGGGACTGGGACTTCCCCCGCGGCACGGCGAGCATCGAGCTGATGACCCGGTTCGCCGCCGAACGCGGCCTGCCCGCGGGGAACCTGCTCGCCGCGACCACGCTGACGCCGGAGCTGCTCGCCGACCCGGCCGTCCAGATCGACGCGCGCCAGGAACTGGCCGTCGTCCGGGCGCTGGCCGGCCTCGACGGTTCGGACGCGACGGCGCTGGAGCTGGGCCGCCGCTACCGCGTCACCACCTTCGGCATCTTCGGCTTCGCCTGCATCAGCAGCCCGACGCTGCGCGACGCGATGCTGTTCGCCCTGCGCTACTTCGACCTGAGCTTCGCCTTCTGCATCCCGCACGTCGTCCTCGGCGCCGACCGGCTGACCCTGGAACTCGACGACAGCCGCGTGCCCGCCGACGTCGCCCGCTTCCTCGTCCTGCGCGACCTGGCCGCGATCTTCGCCGTGATGCGCGACCTCCTGCCCGGGATCGCCCTCGACGAGCTGACGTTCCGCCACGAAACGTCCACGGTGGAGGGGTACCTGGCCGCGTTCGGCGTGCTGCCGCGCTTCGGCGCCGACGCCTGCCGGGCGACGCTCGACCCCGCGCTGCTCAGCCGCCCGCTGCCGCAGGCCAACGACCAGACCGTCGCCCTGTGCGCCGCGCAGTGCGAAGCGCTCGTCACGCGGCGGCGTGAGCGTTCCGGTATCTCGCAGCAGGTGCGGGAACGCCTGGTCCGGCTCGGCGGTGTCGACGCGGGGATGGACGAGATCGCCCGCCAGCTGGCCCTCAGCACGCGCACGCTGCGCCGCCGTCTCACCGAAGCGGGCACGAGCTACCGGACGCTGGTCGACGAGGTCCGCCAGACGCTCGCCGAAGAGCTGCTCGACACCGGCGTGCTGTCGGTCGAGGACGTCGCCTACCGGCTCGGGTACGCCGAGGCGTCGAGCTTCATCCACGCGTTCAAGCGCTGGACCGGGCTGACGCCGGCGGCGTTCGCCCGTCGCTTCCGCGCCGCTCGGCGAGGACCGCCGGGTAGGTGAGCTTCAGCAGGTTGAGGAGTGCATCGGTCAGGAAGGTGCGCAGCGCCGCGCGGTCGAGCGTGCCGCGGATCAGCCATTCCCGCGACGCCGCGCGCAGCATCCCGCCGAACGACCGGATCATCGCGCGCAGCTCTTCGCGGCCCTCGGTCACGCCGGTCATCAGCGCGGCCTCCAGCACCCGGTCGGCGGCGACCTCGTCGGCCTCCAGCATGATCCGCTCGATCTCGGGGTCGCGCCCGGCGGACTCCGGCCCGATGACGGTCAGCCAGGCGTCGCGGTTGCGGTCCACGACCTCGATCCACCGTTCGACGCCGATCGCCAGCCGCTGCTCCATCGTGGTGTCCGGCAGCGCCTCGGTGACCGGCGCGGGCACGATCATCAGCTGCCGCACCACTTCCAGGTAAAGCTCGCGCTTGCCGCCGAAGTAGTGGTTGATCAGCGGGCGCGCCACCCCGGCGGCCGCCGCGATGTCCGAAGTGGACACCGAGGCGTAGCTGCCGGCGCCGAACAGGTGCCGGGCGGCGGCGAGGATCTCCGCACGCCGTTCGGCCGGTTCGAGCCGGCGGCGCCGGGGCCGGGTCCCACTGGTCATCCGCTCAGCCTCGCGGGGGATCGGCACGCTGTCAACAAGCAGTTGACCCGTTGTCAAAAGAGTCACTCCGGTGGCGGGGGAGCGGTGTTTCGCGCCAACCTTTGTCGTTACGCAACCGGAACAACCCGCCGGTAACTCCTCGGGGGCCGGATGCGACGAGACGGCATGGGGGCCCGGACCGGGGGTAGGAGCAGATGAACGAAGACGGCGCGCCGATCCGGCCGGCCGGGCGCTGGGTGAGCGTCCGCCTGCAGCATCGCCACGTCAGCTTCGACGAGGGTTTCGAAGCGGACGAGCCCCTTCCGGACGGCGATTGCGCCGACGAAGGGTCCTTGTCGTACTCGGGCATCGTGATTTCCAGTTACGACCGGGGCGAGAAGGTGTCGGAGCGCTGGATCCCGCTGGGGGTGGACCCGTCCGAAGCGGACGACGAGCGGCTGATCGGCCAGCTGCGGGAGGCGCTGCTCTGGCAGGCCGGGCGGCCGCCGCTGACCGCGGAGGACTGAGCCCGGCCCGCGCCGGCTGGGGCGGCTCAGGTGCGCAGACCCTCGAAAGCCACCTTGCACACCGCGTCCGCGACCTCGGCCGCCGCCGATCCCCGCCGCGGCCGGTACCACTCGATCAGCGAGTTCACCATGCCGAACACCAACCTGGCCGTCACCGCCGGGTCGACGTCCGGGCGGACGTCGCCCTCCGCCTCCGCCTGCTTCACCAGGTCCGTCACCAGCCGGTCGAACTCGCGGCGCCGGGCCAGAGCCGCGCGCTCCACCTTCGTGTTGCCCCGCACGCGCAGCAGCAGCGTCACGAACGGCAGGCGGTCCGCCAGCACCAGCACGCTGCCGCGCACGAGGTGCTCCAGCCGGTCGATCGCCCGCCCGTCGAGCTGAGCCGTCTCCGACGCCACCTCGAACAGGCCGTCCAGCGCGCGGTCCACCGCCAGCCGCAGCAGTTCCTCCTTGCTCGGCACGTGGTGGTAGATCGCCGACTTCGTGATGCCGAGCTTGCGGGAGAGGTCCTCCATGCTCGTGCCGTCGTAGCCGCGCTCGTTGAACAGCTTCACCGCCACCTGCAGCAGTGATTCGAGGTCGTAGCCCGGCCGCCCGCGCCGCGGCGCCGTCACGGCTTGTCCCGCTGGTCGACGATCCGCCGCATCTTGCCCATGGACCGCTCCAGGGTGTCCGGGTCGACGACGTCCACCGAGACCGTCACCCCGACGCCGTCCTTCACCTGCGAAACCAGCGAAGCGGCGGCCTGCTCGCGGTCGCCGGGAGAAGCGTCGTGGCGCGCCTCCACCCGCACGGTCAGGTGGTCGAGCCGGCCGCGCGTGGACCGGACGAGCTGGAAGTGCGGGCTCAACGCGGGTGTCCGCAGCACGATCTCCTCGATCTGCGTCGGGAAGACGTTGACCCCGCGCAGGATGATCAGGTCGTCGGTGCGCCCGGTCACCTTGGCCATCCGCCGGAACGCCGGCCGCGCGGTGCCCGGCGAAAGCGCCGTGAGATCCCGGGTGCGGTAGCGGATGATCGGCAGCGCCTGCTTGGTCAGCGACGTGAACACCAGCTCGCCGGTCTCGCCGCCGCCGAGGACGTCTTCGGAGTACGGGTCGATCACCTCGGGGTAGAAGTGGTCCTCCCAGATGTGCAGGCCGTCCTTCGTCTCGACGCACTCCTGCGCGACCCCCGGGCCCATCACCTCCGACAGCCCGTAGATGTCGACGGCGTCGAGCGCGAACCGCTCCTCGATCTCCGCGCGCATCTGCTCGGTCCACGGCTCGGCGCCGAAGATGCCCACCTTGAGCGAACTGGCCCGCGGGTCGACGCCCTGGCGCTCGAACTCGTCGAGCAGCGTCAGCATGTACGACGGCGTGACCATGATGACCTCGGGCTCGAAGTCGGTGATCAGCTGCACCTGCCGCGCGGTCATCCCGCCCGACGCCGGGATCACCGTGCAGCCGAGCTTCTCGGCGCCGTAGTGCGCGCCGAGCCCGCCGGTGAACAGGCCGTAACCGTAGGCGACGTGCACCTTGTGCCCCGGCCGCCCGCCCGCGGCGTGGATCGAGCGGGCCATCACCGTCGCCCAGGTGTCGATGTCCTGCTCGGTGTAGCCGACGACGGTGGCCTTGCCGGTGGTGCCGCTGGAGGCGTGGATGCGGCGCACCTGGTCCTGCGGCACGGCGAACATCCCGAACGGGTAGTTCTCGCGCAGGTCCTGCTTGGTGGTGAACGGGAACTTGGCCAGGTCCGCCAGTTCCTTGCAGTCGTCCGGGTGGACGCCGGCCTCGTCGAACTTCCGCGTGTAGGCGGGCACGTTCGCGTACGCGTGCCGGAGTGTCCACTGCAGACGTTCCAGCTGGAGGGCGGCCAGCTCGTCCGCGCCGATGTCCGTCTCGATCATGGTCAGTCCCGTTTCGCGGAGAGGACGCGGCTGCGGCCGCGGAATTCGGCGACGACCTCGGGCCCGGCGGGGGTGTCCCGGTGCACCGTGACGTCGTAGATGCCGTTGCGGCCGTAGCGGGTGCGCTCGGTGGCCGTGGCGACGAGGTGGTCGCCGAGCCGGCCGGCCGCGACGAAGGAGATGTCGGCGCCCGCGGCGACCGTCGCGGGGCCGTGGCTGTTGCAGGCGAGCGCGAAGGCCGTGTCGGCGAGGAGGAAGACGTACCCGCCGTGGGCGATGTCGTGGCCGTTGACCATCGCACGCGTGATCGTCATGGTCGCGACGGCCGCCCCTTCGCCCGCTTCGACGAGCTCGATGCCCAGCGCGCGCGACGCCTCGTCGGCGGCGAACATGGTGTGCGCGGCGTTGGTCATCTGCTCTCCGTCCGAATAGACCTGCGGCGCGAAGCGCCTCCGCTGAGGGTGGCGGCGGGGGCATGGATGGACTGACCGAATGGACGGTCACCTCGCGGTGCCGCCCAGTAAAGGCAGTGGTCGGGGCCGGTGTCAAGCGTCGCCCTTCCGATCTTCGGGCGCGGCGGCTACCATGCGATTAACTGAACGTCCGGTAGGTAATTCGGCGAGAGGGTCCTGATGGCACTGCTGCGCAGCTACGTCTCCGGGAGCTGGCACACGGCGGCGGACGAGGGTGTCCCGCTGCACGACGCGGCCACCGGCGAGGAGGTCGCCCGGATCTCGTCGGCGGGCGTCGACTTCGCGGCCGCCCTCGAGTACGGCCGCCGCGTGGGCGGCCCGGCACTGCGCGAGCTGACGTTCCACCAGCGCGCGGCCCTGCTCAAGGCCCTGGCGTCGCACCTGCGCGAGCACCGCGAAGAGCTGTACGCGCTCTCCGCGCGCACCGGGGCGACCCTCGGCGACTCGAAGTTCGACATCGACGGCGGCATCGGTGTCCTGTTCAGTTACGCCTCGAAGGGCAAGCGCGAGCTGCCCAACGACACCGTCTACGTCGAGGGCAACGTCGAGCCGCTCTCCCGCGGCGGCACGTTCGTGGCGCAGCACATCGCGACCCCGCTGCGGGGTGTCGCCGTGCAGATCAACGCGTTCAACTTCCCGGTGTGGGGTCCGCTGGAGAAGTTCGCCCCGGCGTTCCTCGCCGGGGTCCCGAGCCTGGTCAAGCCGGCCAGCCAGACGGCCTACCTGACCGCCCGCGTGGTCGAGCTGATCATCGAGTCCGGGATCCTGCCCGAGGGTTCGCTGCAGTTCGTCGCCGGCAGCGCCGGGGATCTCCTCGACCACGTCACCGCGCAGGACCTGGTGTCGTTCACCGGCTCGGCGTCGACGGCGCAGAAGCTGCGGGCGCACCCGGCGGTCGTCCGCAACGCCGTCCGCTTCAACGCCGAGGCCGACTCGCTGAACTGCTCGATCCTCGGCCCGGACGCGGTGCGCGGGACGACGGAGTTCGACCTGTTCGTCAAGCAGCTGACCACCGAAATGACGGTCAAGGCGGGCCAGAAGTGCACCGCGATCCGCCGCGCGTTCGTTCCGGCTGCGCTGCTCGACGACGTGGCCGCGGCGGCGTCCGAGCGGCTGGCGAAGGTGACCGTCGGCAACCCGGCGTCGGAAGGCGTCCGGATGGGCGCGCTGGCCAGCCTGGAGCAGCGCGAGGAGGTCCGGCGGTCCCTGAAGGCCCTGCTGGACGCCGGGAGCGTCGTGTTCGGCGACCCCGAGCGCGTCGACGTCGTGGACGCCGACGCCGAGCGGGGCGCCTTCATCTCGCCGGTGCTGCTCAAGGCCGACCCCGAGCGCTCCGAGCCGCACGAGGTCGAGGCGTTCGGCCCGGTCTCGACGTTGATGCCGTACACGTCCACCGAGCAGGTCGTCGAGTTCGCGGCGCGCGGCGGCGGCAGCCTGGCCGGGTCCGTCGTGTCGGCGGACAAGGAGTTCGTGCGCGAGGTCGTGCTGGGCGCGGCGCCGTACCACGGCCGCCTGCTGGTGCTCGACGCCGACGACGCGAAGGAGTCCACCGGGCACGGCTCGCCGATGCCGCAGCTGGTCCACGGTGGTCCCGGCCGGGCGGGCGGCGGCGAGGAGATGGGCGGCATCCGGGGCGTGCTGCACCACATGCAGCGCACCGCCGTGCAGGGCTCGCCGGCCGTGCTCTCCGCGGTGACCGGCCGCTGGGTCACCGGCGCGCCGCGCGCCGAAGGCGTCCACCCGTTCCGGAAGTCGCTGGCCGAGCTTCGCATCGGTGACTCGGTGGTCGCCGGGCCGCGGGTTGTCTCCCAGGAAGACGTCGACCACTTCGCCGAGTTCACCGGTGACACGTTCTACGCGCACACCGACCCCGAAGCCGCCGCGGCCAACCCGCTGTTCGGCGGGATCGTCGCGCACGGCTACCTGGTCGTCTCGTTCGCCGCGGGCCTGTTCGTCTCGCCCGAGCCGGGCCCGGTGCTGGCCAACTACGGCCTGGAGAACCTGCGGTTTCTCACCCCGGTCAAGGTCGGCGACTCGCTCACGGTGACGCTCACCGCGAAGCAGATCACTCCGCGGATCGACCAGGACTACGGCGAGGTCCGCTGGGACGCCGACGTCACCAACGCCGCGGGCGAGTCCGTGGCGAAGTACGACGTCCTGACGCTGGTTTCGAAGGAGCAGCCGTGACCGCCACTGTCTCTCTCGAGGAGCACTTCGAGCACACGATCGAGCGCGACCAGCGGATCGAGCCGCGCGACTGGGTGCCCGAGGGCTACCGCAAGACGATGATCCGGCAGATCGCGCAGCACGCGCACTCGGAGATCATCGGCATGCAGCCCGAGGGCAACTGGATCACGCGGGCGCCGTCGCTGCGGCGCAAGGCGATCCTGCTCGCCAAGGTCCAGGACGAGGCCGGCCACGGGCTCTACCTGTACTCCGCGGCGGCGACGCTCGGCGCGGACCGGGCGGACCTCACCGACAAGCTCATCAACGGCAGGCAGAAGTACTCGTCGATCTTCAACTACCCGACGCTGACCTTCGCCGACGTCGGCGTGATCGGCTGGCTGGTCGACGGCGCGGCGATCTGCAACCAGGTGCCGCTGTGCCGGTCTTCGTACGGGCCGTACGCGCGGGCGATGATCCGGATCTGCAAGGAGGAGTCCTTCCACCAGCGGCAGGGCTACGAGCTGCTGATGACGATGATGCGCGGGACGGACCAGCAGCGGGAGATGGTCCAGGAGGCCGTCAACCGCTGGTGGTGGCCGTCGCTGATGATGTTCGGCCCGCCGGACGCCGATTCGCCCAACACCGCGCAGTCGATGGCGTGGAAGATCAAGCGCCACACCAACGACGAGCTGCGGCAGCGGTTCGTGGACATGTCGGTGCCGCAGGCCGAAGCCCTCGGCGTCACCTTCCCGGACCCTTCGCTCAAGTGGAACGCCGAGCGGGGGCACTACGACTTCGGCGCCGTGGACTGGGACGAGTTCAAGAACGTGCTGAAGGGCAACGGGCCCTGCAACGCTTCGCGGATCGCGCACCGGCGCCGGGCCCACGAAGACGGCGCGTGGGTGCGGGAAGCCGCGGTGGCCCACGCCGCGAAGAAGGAGCACAAGTGAGCGAGCTGACTTCCGAAGGCGGCCACGGTGCCGTCCCCCTGGAAGGCGTCCCCGCGGCTCCGGGCCCGGTCAAGCACGACTGGCCGCTGTACGAGGTGTTCGTCCGCGGCAAGCGCGGGCTGAACCACGTGCACGTCGGGTCGCTGCACGCGGCCGACGACGACATGGCGCTGCACCACGCCCGCGACCTCTACACGCGGCGCAACGAAGGCGTGTCGATCTGGGTCGTGCGCGCGGCGGACATCACGGCCTCCTCGCCGGACGAGAAGGACCCGTTCTTCGCGCCCAGCGGCGACAAGGTCTACCGGCACCCGACGTTCTACGACATTCCCGAGGATGTGCCGCACATATGAGTTTCGACAACGTGTACGAGGCCATCACCGAGGAGAACGACGCCCGCTGGGCCTTCGGCACCGGCTTCGAGGACCCGCTGTCCGGCGTGGACACTTCGGTGCCGTCCGGCGTGGACGGTGCGGCCCTGGCGGCGTACTGCCTGATGCTGGGCGACGACGCGCTCATCTTCTCCCACCGGCTCCAGGAGTGGTGCACCAACGCGCCCGAGCTGGAGGACGAGGTGGCGATCGCCAACATCGCCCTCGACCTGCTGGGTCAGGCCCGGTTGCTGCTCTCCCGCGCCGGCAAGGCCGACGGCTCCGGGCGCACGGAGGACTCGCTGGCGTTCCTCCGCGCGGAGAAGGAGTTCCGCAACGTCCGGCTCGCGGAACTCGGCGGCGGGCACTTCGGGCACCTGATCGCGCGCCTGTTCGTCTTCTCGACGTGGCGGCTGGCGCTGTTCCAGCGGCTCGAGTCTTCGGTGGACCCGGTGCTGGCGGCGATCGCGGACAAGGGCGTCAAGGAGCTGACCTACCACCGCGACTACGCGGCGCAGTGGCTGGTCCGCCTCGGCGACGGGACGCCGTTGTCGCACTCGCGCATGCAGGAGGGCCTGGACGAGGTCTGGCCGTACGTGGGTGAGCTGTTCCGGACGCACCCGACGGAGTTCGTCGACGCGGCAACGCTGCGCCCGGAGTTCGATGCGGTGCTGGACCAGGCTTTTGCGGCGGCAACGCTGGTGCGGCCGTCGTCGGGCGAGCTCGCCGGCGTGTCGGGCCGGATGGGCCGCGACGGCGTCCACACCGAGTCTTTCGGGTACCTGCTGGCAGAGCTGCAGAGCGTCGCCCGGGCAATGCCGGACGCGAAATGGTGACCGCGGCCGCGGTGGCCGCCACGGTCACCGACCCCGAGCTGCCGATGCTGACCCTGGCGGACCTGGGCGTGCTGCGCTCGGTGTCCGAGGAAGAGGGGCGGGTCGTCGTCGCGATCACGCCGACGTACACGGGCTGCCCGGCGATGGACACCATGCGCGACGACCTCGAGCACGCCCTGCTGGCGGCGGGGTACGCGGATGTCGAGATCCGGACGCAGCTGGCGCCGGCGTGGACGTCGGACTGGATCTCGGCCGCGGGCCGGGAGAAGCTGGCCGCGGCCGGGATCGCGCCGCCGGGTGCGGCGCCGCGGCGGTCGGGGCCGATCCCGCTGACGCTGTCGGCGCCGGTGTCACGCGTTCTTTGCCCGCACTGCGGATCGGCGGACACCGAAGAGCAGTCCCGGTTCGGCGCGACGGCGTGCAAGGCGCTGCGGCGCTGCCGTGCCTGTCTCGAGCCGTTCGAACACGTCAAGGAGATTTGAAGTGGCGCGGTTCAACTCGCTGACGGTGGCGGGCGTCGAGCGGCTGTGCGATGACGCGGTCGCGGTGACGTTCGACGTGCCGTCGTCGCTGGCCTCGGAGTACGCGTTCAAACCCGGCCAGTCCCTGACGCTGCGGCGCTCGGTCGACGGCCGTGACGAGCGCCGGTCGTACTCGATCTGCGCCCCGGCGGGCGCGGCCCCGCGAGTCGGCGTGCGCCTGGTCCCGGACGGGTTCTTCTCGTCGTGGCTGGTGAACGACGTCCGCCCGGGCGACACGATCGAGGTGGCGCCGCCTTCGGGATCGTTCACCCCGGACCTGTCCGAAGGCGGCCACCACGTCCTGATCGCGGCCGGCTCGGGCATCACGCCGGTGCTCTCGATCGTGTCCTCGCTGCTGCAGTCGTCGACGGCCACGGTGACGGTGCTCTACGGCAACCGCCGCACGGACACGGTGATGTTCGCGGACGAGCTGGCGGACCTGAAGGACCGGGCGCCGTCGCGGCTGGAGCTGATCCACGTGCTCTCGCGCGAGCCGCGCGAGGCGGAGCTGTTCACCGGCCGCCTGGACGTGGAGAAGCTGCGCACGCTGTTTTCGACGTTGGTGCCGGTTGAGCCGGTGGACCACTGGTGGCTGTGCGGCCCGTTCGAGATGGTGTCGGGCGCGCAGGAACTGCTGGCGTCGCTGGACGTGCCGCGGGAGCACATCCACCAGGAGCTGTTCTACGTGGACACCCCGCCGGCCCCGGTGGAGCACCTCGACCCGGCGGTGGCGGGGGAGTCGTCCGAGGTGTCGGTGGTCCTGGACGGCCGGTCGACGCCGATGACGCTGCCGCGCTCGTCGTCGGTGCTCGACGGGGCGCAGAAGTTCCGCCCGGACCTGCCGTTCGCGTGCAAGGGCGGGGTGTGCGGGACGTGCCGGGCCCGCGTGACGGAGGGCAAGGTGGACCTGCGGCGGAACTTCGCGCTGGAGGAAGCGGAGATCGAGGCGGGGTTCGTGCTGACGTGCCAGTCGTACCCGGTTTCGGAGACCTTGACGGTGGACTTCGACGCGTGAGCTCAGCGGTGGCCGTCTTCGTCCTCTTCGGTGGGCGGACCGGATGAGGAGAGCGTCACGGACCCGAAGATGTTCCCGGCCTGGATCACGACGCCGCTGACGTCGCCGGTGATGCTGTTCCACACGCCGGAGCCCGGGTTCGGAGCGGGCGTCACCGGGGCGGCCGGCCGTGGCGCGAGCGCCGGCACCGGCCCCAGCGGCGGCTGAAGGATCTCGGGCTGGTTCGTGAGCAGCCGCAGGAGCTTTTCGGCGCCCTCGACGGTGAAGTCCGAGACCGGGTAGACGGTGGAGGTGGCCGGGCCGAGGAAGTCGGGCACCCCGGCCACGCTCTGCCCGGGCAGGACGACGGGAACGAACCGGTTCAGCGCGTGCTGGTCGGCGTAGAAGGCGTCCCGGATCAGCCGGGCCTCCCACTGGACGCCGCGTTCCTCGTGCGCCTCACCACGCCCCTCGGCACTCCGGCGATAGGCGGGCGAGGCGATCACGAGGACGTAGTCGGCGTCCCGGATCTGCCCGGCCATCCACAACGCCCAGTCGCGGCGCTCGGAAGCCTCGCCCAGATCGAGCCGGGCGTCGACACCGCAGGACCGCAGGAACGTCCAGAGCCGGAGCACGGCCTCCTCGTGGGCCGGATCGCCGGGCTCCCGGGCGTAGGAGAGGAAAACGGCGGGCGGCTCGGTCACGCGACACCTCCCTCGTCCACGTGAGGGAGGGATTCTACCGACTCGGGGTTCGCTGCCGGGCGGGCCGGAGAGTCGGCAGTGAGGCTGGGCGCCGCCTGGCCCGGGGATCGGAGCTGGGCGGGGTCAGAAGCTGCCAGCAGCGGGGTTGGCGCAGCTCGCTGCGGGTCAGAGCTTGCGGCGCCGCCGGCGGCGAGGCCGCTGCTCGGCGGCTTCCGTCGCCTGGTCCTCCGGGAGCGGGTCGCGCTCTTCCGGCGTGGCCAGCCCCAGCATCTCCGCCGCCAGCTGCTGCGAACTCGCGAACATGCCCGTCGGGGCCTCGCTCGCGCGGCGCAGCGCGGCCGGGCGGAGGCGGTTGTAGCCCCGGACCGTCACCGGCCTGCGGGCCCGCAGCTCGTACGCCTTCTCCTCCGCCAGCTCCGCGGCCAGCTCGCGGTCGACCAGGATCGTGCCCGGGCGGGCCACCGAGGTCAGCCGGGCCGCCAGGTTGACCACCGAGCCGTACACGTCGCCGAACCGCGACAGGATCCGCCCCGAGGCCAGGCCCGCGCGGACCGCGGGCAGCGTCTCGTCCGCCGAGGTGCGCTCGGTCAGCGTCAGGGCGATCTCCGCGGCGTCGACCGGGGCGTCCGCCACGAACAGCACCTCGTCGCCGATCATCTTCACCACCCGGCCGTGGTGCTCGGCGATCACCTCCGTCGCCAGGGTCTCGAACGCGTCGAGCACGCGGCTCAGCTCGTCCTCGCCGATCTGGCGCGTCAGGCGCGTGTAGCCCACCATGTCGACGAACCCGACCACCTCGGTGCGGGTCTCCAGGTGCTCGTCCGAGGCCGCGAACGCCCGGCCCGCGTAGGCCGCCAGGTGCCGGCGCCAGACGAAGTTCTGCACCTGCTCCAGCTCCGGCAGCAGCCGGTCGACCAAGCGCGTCACCTGGCGCTCGCTGCGGCCCAGCTCCGGCTGCTCCCTGATCAGCTGCCACAGCATGTCGACCTGCCACTCGGCCAGCCGCGACAGGTGCTGGCCGAGCGCGCGCGTCACCGACACCTCGATGCTCGGGTCGATCAGCCCCGACTGCACCAGCTGGTCGGCGGTCCGCATGGCTTCGACGTCCGCGTCGGTGAAGACCACCTCGTCGTCGCGCACGGTCGCGAACCCCAGTGCGCGCCACAGCCGGCGTGACCGCTCGTCGGGCACGCCGGCCTTCTCCGCCACTTCGAGCCGGGTGTACTTCCGCCTGCCGCCGAGCAGGACGCGTTCGAGCCGTTGCTGAAGCTCCTCGCTCGGATCGGTCACGTCAGGTCGTGTGGACGATCAGCACGTCCACGCCGGACTTGCGGGCCACCTCGGACGGCACCGAGCCCAGGATCCGGCCGGCGATCGTGTTCAGCCCGCGGTTGCCGACCACCAGCAGGTCGGCCTCGCGCTCCTTGACCACCTTGCGCAGCGAGTCGACCGGGTCGCCCTTGACCGCGACCGTGTCGATCTTCTCCGCGCCCGCGCGCGCCGCCCGGTCCCGCGCCGACTGCAGGGTGTCTTCGGCCGGGGCCGAGCCGACGACCTGGTACGCCTCGTCGCCGAGGGCGTCCTGGGCCTTCTCGACGTCCGACTGGCTCGCCGGGTAGAACGCGCACGCGATGACGAGCGTGGCGCCGGCGTCGCCGGCCACTGCCGCCGCGCGGTCCACCGCCGCGAACGATGACTCCGAGCCGTCCGTGCCCACCACCACGGTCCGATATGCCGCACCCATGCGCAAAACCTCCAGGTGATCCCGCGTGAGCAGGGACGACAGGCGGTCTGCAGCGACCGCGCAGGCTCGTCCGCGCCCGTGTCGGGTGGAAGGTTACTCGCCAGTCGCTTTCTGCGCTCCGCTCGCCCGCGGAGCCGGCTTCGGCGCCGCTTTGGGAGTCGCCGTGGGGGCGGGCTTGACCGGGGGTTTGGCCCCCGGTTTGGTCCCGGGCTTCGGCACGTCGGAGGCGCGGATCCGGATCGTCTCCTCGATGTCGGTGACCCGGACGGTCTTCTCCGTCTCGTCGACGGTGTCCGGCTTCGGGTCGGTGACCAGGTCGGCCTTGATGTCGGCGGGCACCTTGACGTCGTCGCCGAGGACGGTGTGCGCCTCGGCCAGCACCGCCCGGGCCGCGCGCACCTGCTCGGCCAGCCCGCCGCGCACCTTCCGCAGCGCGTCGACCCGCTCGTTCGCCTGGGTGATCCGCCGGTTGGATTCTTCCGTGGCCGACGTCACGCGGCGCCGCGCCTCGTCGGCGGCCTCCGCGAGCCGCGCGTTGGCTTCGGTGATCGAGTCCTGACGGCGCTTGTTCGCCTCCGCGACCGACTCCCGCTGACGGCGGTCGATGTCGGCCTTGGCGGCCTTCTCTTCTTCGAGGACCTTCGCGCGGATGTCCGCGGCGTCCTGCGTGGCCTCCTGGACGCGCCGCGCGGCCTCGGCCTTGCTGGCGGCCTCCTGCTCGGCCAGCACCCGCATCGCCTCGGTGCGGCGCGAGGCCATCGCGATCTCGAAGTCCTCTTCGACCTTCGTGCGGCGCTCCTGCGACTCGGTGTCGAGCCGCTTGCGCTCCGCCTCGGCCTCGTCGGTGATCTTCTTGGCCTCCGCGCGGGCGTCCTCGAGGACCTTGCGGTGCTCGGCTTCCATCTCCTTGCGGCGGAGATCGAGCTCGGTGAGCAGCTGCTCGTAGCGGGCCCGCATGGCGCTGGCGTCCGTCTCGGCCTTGGCCCGGATGTGCCCGGCCTCGGCCTCGGCGCGGGCGCGCGTGTCGGCGGACTCGTCCTGCGCCAGGCGCAACATGCGCTGCAGCCGTTCGGACAGGCCTTCGACGCTCGTCGGCGGCTGGGCGAGCCGGTCGACCTGCCCACGCAGGTCCGCGATCTCGCCGCGCGCGATCTCCAGCTGGCGGGCGAGGTCCCCCGCCTGCGCGATGGCGGCGTCCCGATCCGCGGTGAGCATCTTCAGATCGGCGTCCAGCCGTTCGAGGTGCTCGTCGACCTGCGCTCGGCTGTACCCGCGCTTCGCCACGTCGAAGCCGGCTCCCAGCGGCACAAGCTCCCGTTCATCGCCAAGGCTCATGGGGCCTACCGTAGCCGCAGCCGGGTCACGGAAGGGTGAGCACCCGTGCAGTGCGCCGAACGCGCCGCCTCCCGCGGCGAAAGGAACCCCCGCAACCACCGGATTCTTGGACGGTTCCCGACGCCCCGACCTGGGCACCCGCCGACGCCGCGCTCAGCACGGTTCCCGGCGCCGCGGCGGGGGCGGTTCCCGGCGCCGTGATCGGCGCGGCTGTCGGCGCCCGCGAGCGGGACCGCTTCTCATGCCGCGAGCGGGACGGCATCCAGCGCCGGGAGGGGCCGGTTCTCGTGCACTGGACGCGAGCCGCCTCCGGCGCGGCGAGCTCGTTCTTGTCGCTGGGCTCGGGCCGGTTCCCGGGCGCTGGCCGTGAGCTGTTCCCGGCGCGGGGAGCGAGCCGGTTCCCGGCGCCGGGCCGGCTCCGCTCCCGGCGCCGTCCGGCCTCAGGCGCCGCGGAACGCGTTGATGCCCTCGATGTGCTTCGCCCGCTTCTCTTCGTCGCGGACGCCGAGGCCTTCCTGCGGAGCGAGCGCGAGCACGCCGACCTTGCCCTGGTGGGCGTTGCGGTGCACGTCCAGCGCGGCCTGCCCGGTCTCCTCGAGCGCGTAGGTCTTCGAAAGCGTCGGGTGGATCAGCCCCTTCGCGATCAGCCGGTTCGCCTCCCACGACTCGCGGTAGTTCGCGAAGTGGGAGCCGATGATCCGCTTGAGGTTCATCCACAGGTAGCGGTTGTCGTACTGGTGCATGTACCCCGACGTGGAGGCGCAGGTGACGATCGTGCCGCCCTTGCGCGCGGCGTAGACGGACGCGCCGAACGTCTCCCGGCCCGGGTGCTCGAACACGATGTCCGGGTCCTCGCCGCCGGTCAGCTCGCGGATCCGCGCCCCGAAGCGCTGCCACTCCTTCGGGTCCTGCTCGTCGTCGTTCTTCCAGAACCGGTAGCCCTCGGCGTTGCGGTCGATGATCAGCTCGGCGCCCAGCTTCCGGCAGATCGCCGCCTTCTCGGGGCTGGACACGACGCAGACCGGGATGGCGCCGCCGTTCAGCGCGTACTGCGTCGCGTAGGAGCCGAGGCCCCCGGACGCGCCCCAGATCAGGACGACGTCACCCTGCTTCATGTCCGCACCGTTGCGCGAGACGAGCTGGCGGTAGGCGGTGGAGTTGACGAGGCCGGGCGAGGCGGCCTCTTCCCAGGTCAGGTGGTCCGGCTTCGGCATCAGCTGGTTGGCCTTGACCAGCGCGATCTCGGCGAGGCCGCCGAAGTTGGTCTCGAAGCCCCAGATCCGCTGCTCGGTGTCGAGCATGGTGTCGTTGTGCCCGTCCGGGCCCTCGAGCTCGACGTTCAGGCAGTGCGCGACGACCTCGTCGCCCGGCTTCCAGTTGTGCACGCCGACGCCGGTCCGCAGCACGACGCCGGACAGGTCCGAGCCGACGACGTGGTACGGCAGGTCGTGCCGCTTGGCCAGCGGCGAGAGCTTGCCGTACTTCTTGAGGAACTTGAACGTGGGGATCGGTTCGAAGATCGACGTCCACACGGTGTTGTAGTTGATGGCGCTCGCCATCACCGCGACCAGCGCCTCGCCCGGGCCGAGCTCGGGCACGGGCACGTCGTCGACGTGCAGCGACTTGCGCGGGTCCTTGTCCCGGCTCTCGAGGCCCTCGAACATGTCGACCTCGTCGGCGTGCACGGTCACCCCGCGGTAGCTCTCGGGCACGGGCAACGAGCCCACCGCGGCGGACTCGCCGGTCAGGATGGCCTGCTGAATCTCGCCGAGCTGCGTCATCGGTTCCTCCGCGGGAGACGTGGGGTGCGTTGGCGGCAGAAATTACTCGCGGGTAACACGCGCCCACAACTGTACGAGACGGACAGCACGATTACACGCCGAACTGTGACCGGTTCATCTTGACCGGCTGGCCAGTCAAGCGGATCATCTACGTCGGGTACACCCACCCGACCAGCAGTTTCACCGACGGAGGTGAGCACGAATGAGTGAAGTCTCTACGCGCGCGTGGACCCGGCCGCACGACTGGGCCGAGGTCGTCATCGGGGTGGTCGCCGCTCTTTCACCCCTTTGGCTGAGCACGGACACGACCGCGATGTGGACGATGGTCGTCCTGGGCGCGTTGATCGCTCTCGACGGCCTGGTTTCGCTGGCGATGCCGGGCATGGTCTACGGCGAAGGCATCCAGATCGCGCTCGGCGTGCTGCTGTTCATCGCGCCGTGGGTGATGGGGTACACGGAGTTCAACGGCGCATCCTGGACGTCCTGGATCGCCGGGGTGCTGACGGTCATCGCCGGCGCGGCAGCGATGCCCGTCGCGAACGCCGCACACCGCACGGCCGGTCAGCACTGACGACGCAGGAGGCACGGGAATGACCGAGGATTCGGCGAAGGAGCGCATCCTCTGCGCCGCCGAGGCGCTCTTCGCCGAGTCCGGCTTCGACGCCACCCCGACATCGCGCATCGCGGAGCGGGCCGGGGTGCCGAAGGGGCTGGTGCACTACTACTTCCGCCACAAGTCCGACCTGCTCACGGCGCTCGTCGCCCGGCTGCCCGACGAGCGCATCGAGCCGGCCGTGGTGGTGGTCCCGGGCGACCTGGCGGGCAGCCTCCGCCGGCTGGTGCGCGAGCTCGACCACCGGTTCAGCAGGTCGCTGGGGCTGTCGCACCTGTTGTGGCGCGAGGCGGACACGCACCACGTGGTCCGCGACGCCCTCCACGACCGCTTCCAGGTCCTGGTCCGCCAGGTCCGGGCGGTGATCGTGGCGGCAACGGGCGGAGGGTTGCCGACGGCCGACGTGGATCGGGCGTCGGGTTTGCTGGCCCGGGCGGTCAGCCACCGGCATGCGACGGCCCGCCACTCGGAGGACGACCTGCCGGCGGAGTTCGATGGCGAGCTGACGTTCATCGCGGACGCGCTCGCGTCGAAGGCCGAGCCCGCTTAGCCGGCGGCCAGGGGGCTTCGGCCCGGCTGCGGGTTGCGTTCCGCGGGGTGTGGCCAGGCGGCTTCGGCCCGGCAGCGGGTTGCGTTCCGCGGCGCGTGGCCGGGCGCGGCTCCGCGTTGTCCGCGGTCGCCCCCCGGCGGGACGGGACCGCTCCGCCCCTTGCCTGCCCCGCTCGTTTGTCAGCTGGATGCGGCTTCGCCGGGCCGGAATTGTTGCCGGTGAATGGGTCCGCGACTGGGAAACCTCAGTGCGCGGTGCCGTCCTTGGCCGGCTCCACCAGTTCCACCAGGACGCCGCCCGCGTCCTTGGGGTGGACGAAGTTCACCCGGCTGTTCGATGTGCCCCTCTTCGCCTCCTCGTACAGCATGCGCAGGCCCTTTTCGCGCAGGGCCGCCGCCGCGGCGTCCACATCGGACACGCGGTATGCCAGCTGCTGCAGGCCCGGGCCGCTCTTCGCCAGGAACTTGCCGATCGCCGAGTCGTCCCGGAGCGGGGCCAGGAGCTGGATCTGCGTCTCCGTGCCCGCCGTGCCCGGGGCGCGCAGCATCGCCTCGCGTACCCCCTGCTCCTCGTTCACCTCCTCGTGGGCGACCTCCAGGCCGAAGTGCGCTCGGTGGAACTCGATGGCCGCGTCCAGGTCCGGGACCGCGATGCCGACGTGGTCGATGGCCGTCACGAACGGCTGCAGGGCGTCATTCATGGAGGCAGGATAGGGGGCCCACGCGCCGCGGCGAGGCGGAATCGTCGCGTGCCCCGCCTCACACTGGCTCCATCAAGAAGCCCCGCTGCCGGGTATGGTCGGCGAAACTGCCCATGCGCCGATGCTTGGAGGACGCCGTGTCCGGTTCCGTGATCCTGGGTGCCGCCCGTACGCCGATCGGGCGCCTGCTGGGCTCCCTCAAGGACTTCACGGGCGCCCAGCTGGGCGGGGTCGCGATCAAGGCGGCCCTCGAACGCGCCGGGGTCGCCCCGGAGGCCGTGCAGTACACGATCATGGGCCAGGTGCTGACCGCCGGCGCCGGCCAGATCCCGGCGCGCCAGGCCGCGGTCGCCGCGGGCATCCCGATGAGCGTGCCCGCGCTGACGATCAACAAGGTCTGCCTCTCCGGCCTCGACGCCATCGCGCTCGCCGACCAGCTCATCCGCGCCGGCGAGTTCGACCTCGTCGTCGCCGGCGGCCAGGAGTCGATGACCCAGGCGCCGCACCTGCTCCCCAAGTCGCGCTCCGGCTTCAAGTACGGCGACAGCACCCTCGTCGACCACATGGCCTACGACGGGCTCTTCTGCGCCTTCGACCAGGTCGCCATGGGCTCCTCGACGGAGAAGTACAACTCCCGCTACGGCGTCACCCGCGAGCAGCAGGACGCCTTCTCCGCGCGCTCCCACCAGCGCGCCGCCGAAGCGATCGAGAAGGGCTACTTCGCCGACGAGATCGCGCCGGTCTCCATCCCGCAGCGCAAGGGCGACCCGGTCGTCTTCGACACCGATGAGGGCGTCCGCGCCGACACCACCGCCGAAGGCCTCGCCAAGCTGCGCCCCGCTTTCGCCTCCGACGGCACCATCACCGCGGGCTCGGCCTCGCAGATCTCCGACGGCGCCGCCGCGGTGGTCGTCGCCAGCAAGGCGAAGGCCGAGGAGCTCGGCATCACGCCGCTCGCCGAGATCGGCGCGCACGGTGTCGTCGCCGGGCCCGACGCGAGCCTGCACGAGCAGCCGTCGAACGCCATCCTCGCCGCGCTGGCGAAGGCCGGCCTGACCGCCGACGCGCTCGACCTCGTCGAGATCAACGAGGCCTTCGCCGCCGTCGGGCTCGTCTCCACCGAGAAGCTCGGCCTCGACCCGGAGAAGGTCAACGTCAACGGCGGGGCCATCGCCCTCGGCCACCCGATCGGCGCCTCCGGCGCCCGGCTCGCCGTGCACCTGATCCACGAGCTGCGCCGCCGCGGTGGCGGGCTCGGCGCGGCCGCGCTGTGCGGTGGCGGCGGCCAGGGCGACGCCCTGCTGCTGCGGGTGCCGTCCGCGTAAGTGGCCGGCCCACTCGACCTCGACGACCTCGTCGGCCGCGCGCGGGACGGGCAACCCCGTGCCGTCGCGCGGCTGCTGTCGCTCGTCGAGGACGCCCACCCCCGCGTCGCGGAGATCGCGCGGGCGCTGACCCCGCACACCGGGCGGGCCCGGGTCGTCGGGCTCACCGGACCGCCCGGTGTCGGCAAGTCGACTTCGACGTCGGCGCTGCTCACCGCGTTGCGCGCGGAAGGTAAGCGGGTCGGGGTGCTCGCCATCGACCCGTCTTCGCCGTTTTCGGGCGGAGCACTGCTCGGCGACCGGATCCGGATGACCGAGCACGCCACCGACCCCGGCGTGTTCATCCGCTCGATGGCGACGCGCGGGCACCTCGGTGGGCTCTCCTGGGCGACCCCTCAAGCGGTGCGCGTGCTCGACGCGGCCGGCTTCGACGTCGTGCTGATCGAGACCGTCGGTGTCGGGCAGTCCGAAGTGGACGTCGTGAAGCTCGCCGACACCACGGTGGTGCTGCTCGCCCCGGGCATGGGCGACGGCATCCAGGCCGCGAAGGCCGGCGTGCTGGAGATCGCCGACGTCTTCGTCGTCAACAAGGCCGACCGCGAAGGCGCCGACGCCACGGTGCACGACCTCAAGCAGATGATCTCGCTGGCCCGGCGGGAGATCCGCGGACCCAGCTGGCGCCAGCCGATCGTGCGGACCGTCGCGGCGAAGGGCGAGGGTGTGGACGATGTCGTGCAGGCGCTGGCCGCGCACCACGACTGGCTGGTCGGGCACGACGAGCTGGCCCGGCGCCGGGTCGCCCGGGCGCGCGACGAGGTCGAGGCCATCGCGCTCCGGCGGTTGCGCGCCGAGCTCGTGGACCTGCGTGGCGGGGGACGGCTCGCCGGGGCCGCCGAGCGGGTCGTGGCGCGGGAGCTCGATCCGTTCGCCGCCGCCGAGGAACTGATCGCGGACCTTCGAGGCTAGCGCGGACGCGAGCCGCGCGAGCAGAAACCGTGCCACTGCAACGGGTCTTCGCCGAACTGCCATGCTGCCCTCCCTGCTCGTGCGGCGGGTTTGCCGCGTGCTGACCATCGTGCGCCGGGGGTCCGACAATTTCCGGGGTGCGGGCGCCGAGGTTCACCCGATGAGCTGACAGGGGGCGACTTTCGCCGGTTCTGGCTGTCGGTGCCGGGCCCTAGACTGCGGGGCGCTCCGGAACCGGGCGATCACTGGGAGGGCGTGCAGCATGAAGAGGACACTTCTCACCGCGCTGGCGGCGGGCGCGTTGTTCGTAGCCGGGAACGGCGTCGCCGCGGCGGCCGACGCCCCGCCGCCGAAGACGACCCACGGGCCTTGCCAGTACACCGAAACGCCGGACGAACCGCCCGCGCGGCCGGTGCCGCTGCCGCCCGACCCGCGGCACACGCCGAACCACGGCAAGGTCGACGTCGCCATCCCGACCAGCCAGGGTGCGCTGCCGCTGCGGCTGGACCGCGCGAAGGCGCCGTGCACGGTGCAGAGCTTCCTGCACCTGGCGCGGCACCGGTTCTACGACCACACGGTGTGCCACCGGCTCACCGCGTACCCGACGTTGAAGGTGCTGCAGTGCGGCGACCCGACCGCCACCGGCGAAGGCGGGCCGGGCTACAAGTACCAGGACGAGCTGCCGGTGGACCTGCCGCCGGCGCCGACCGACCCGACCGGCGCCCGGCGCGTCTACGCGCGCGGTCTGCTGGCGATGGCCAACGCGGGGCCGGACACGAACGGTTCACAGTTCTTCGTCGTGTACGGCGATTCCGCGCTGCGGCCGAACTACACGGTGTTCGGCACGGTCGGCGCGGAAGGGTTGCGGACGCTGGACAAGGTTGCGGCCGGCGGGATCCAGCCGACCGCGGAGGACCCGGCGCCGGTCGATGGGACGCCGGTGCTGCGGACGGAATTGCTGCGGGTTCGGCCGGACTGCTGGTTCTGACGGTGGCCGCGGGCCGCTCCGGTGGGGCGGCCCGCGGGCATCGCCCGTGCTTGGCGGGGTATCGCGTGTGATCGGGCGGGCTTCATGCGTGACTGAAGGGGCATCACGTGTGATTGGCGGGGCATCTCGCGTACCTGGATGGACGAATCGCGTGCCGGGAGGGTCGGTTCGCGTGCCTGGAGAGTCGGCTCGCGTGATGGAAGCCGGAACTCGTGTGATTGGGGACGGAACTCGTGTGATTGGGGGCGGAAGTGGCATGGGTTAGGGGGTTACTTCGGCCAGGGCCTCTACCAGGTTTCGGGTTGCTCCGGTGAAGGCGTGGGCCGGGGTTGCCGCGTAGCCGACGATGAGGCCGCCAGGCCGGTCGGGGGTCATCCAGTGGCTGGAGAGGCCTTCGATGCCGATCGATCGGCGGCGGCAGGCCGCCAGGGCGGTGGCCTCGGAGGGGCCGTCCGGGGGAAGCATGAGGAGGAGGTGCAGGCCCGCCGCGATGCCGTGCGGGCGGACGGAAGCCGGCAGGGCCGCCAGGAGGCGGGTGCGGCGGGAGCGGTACTCCGCGCGGCTGCGGCGGACGTGCCGGTCGTAGGCACCCGAGTCGATCAGCTCCGCCAGCGCCAGCTGGTTCAGCAACGCCGGACGCGAACCGCTGTCGGCCATCGCCGCGCGGACCGGCTCCACCAGCGAGCGTGGCAGCACCAGCCACGCGAGGCGGAGCGCCGGGGCGAGCGTCTTGCTGGCCGTGCCCGCGTACACCACCCGCTCCGGCGCCAGCGCCTGCAATGCCCCGACCTGCTGGCGGTCGAAGCGGAACTCGCCGTCGTAGTCGTCCTCCAGCACGAACGCGCCCGATTCGCCCGCCCAGCGGGCCAGCGCCGCCCGGCGCGGTGGGGCCAGGGTGACGCCGGTGGGGTACTGGTGCGCCGGGGTGACGACCACCGCCGGACTGTCCAATGCGGACACGTCGATGCCGTGGCCGTCGACGTCCACGCCGACGATCCGCGGGCCCTGCGCCGCCGCGATCGACCGGTACATGCCCAGCGAAGGGTTCTCGAACGCCATTTCGCCCGTCCCCAAAGAGAACAAAGCCCGGGACACCACCGCGATGGCGTGCGAAAACCCGTGGCACACCACGATCCGCGCCGGGTCGGCTACCACCCCGCGGGCCCGGGCCAGGTAGCCGGCGAGGGTGTCCCGCAGCTCCGGCGCGCCCAGCTCCGACTCGTAGCCGAACGCCGACGCCGGCGTCCGCAGCAGGGCCCGGCGGGTCGCGGTGAGCCACGCCTGCCGCGGGAACGCCGTCAGGTCCGGCCGGCCCGGCCGCAGGTCCCAGCGCGGCGCCGGATCGCGTGGGGCCTGCCGCGGCGCGGACTGGGGCAGCGAGCCCGCCGTCGCCACCCGGGTCGGCGCGCCCTGGGCCGTGCGCAGGTAGCCCTCGGCCGCCAGGTCGGCGTACACGCGCGTGACCGTGCCGCGAGCGACGCCCAGGTCGTGGGCCAGCGAGCGCGTCGAGGGCACCGCCGCGCCCGCCTGCCACCGGCCGTCCCGGATGGCCGCGCGGATCGCCGCCGCGAGCCCGGCGCGGCCGGACGCGGGCTGCCAGCCGAGGTGGACGTCGAGCCCGGAACTGGACCACGATTCCGTCATGTGACTGGACCATACCCGTGGACCAGTTCGCACTAGCGTGGACGGCATGACCAAGCGAATCGGGCTCGGGGGCGCTCCCGAGCTCTACCAGGCGATGGCGAACCTGCAGGCCGAGGTCAACAAGGCAGGCGCCAACGCGGGGCTCGACCCCAAGCTGCTGGAACTGGTGAAGACCCGCGCGTCGCAGATCAACGGCTGCGCGTACTGCCTCGACATGCACTCCCGCGACGCGCTCGAGCTGGGCGAGTCACCGCGCCGGCTGTTCGTGCTCGACGGCTGGCGGGAGACCGACCTGTTCACCGAGCAGGAGCAGGCCGCCCTCGCCCTGACCGAAGCGATGACCAAGCTGTCCGCGACGCAGACCGTGCCGGACGACGTCTACGAGCAGGCCGCGAAGGTGTTCACCGAGGACCAGTACCGCGCGGTCGCGTGGGAGATCATCGCCATCAACAGCTGGAACCGGATGACCATCACCAGCCACACACCGCTGCCGAAGCGGGACGCGTGACCGCCGCCGCGCTCAAGGCACTGCACGTTCCCGGCAAGCCGCTGGTCCTGCCGAACGTCTGGGACGCCGACACCGCGAAGCTCGTCGAGGCCGCCGGGTTCCCCGCGGTCGCGACCAGCTCGGTCGCCGTGGCGGCCGCGCTCGGCTTCGCCGACGGCGAGCAGGCACCCGCGGCCGAGATGTTCGCCGCCGCCGCACGGATCGCGAAGGCGGTTGGCGTCCCGGTGACAGTCGACGCCGAGTCGGGCTACGGCCTCTCCGGCGCCGAACTGGCAGCCCGGCTGCGAGACGCGGGCGCCGTCGGCTGCAACTTCGAGGACACCGACCACACCACCGGCGACGTCCGGCCGGTCGGCGAGCAGGCGGCCCGGATCGCCGCCCTGCGCGAGGCGGCGGGCGACGGCCTGGTGATCAACGCCCGCGTCGACTCCTTCCGTGGCGTGGACGCGAAAGAGGCCCTCGAAGCGGGCATCGCCCGGGCGAAGGCCTACCTCGAAGCGGGCGCCGACTGCGTCTACCCGATCCACCTGAAGACGCCGGAGCTGATCGCCGAGTTCGTGCGGGAGACCGGCGGCGCGGTCAACGTGACCGCGTGGCCGGGCAGCCCGGGCCTGGAAATCCTCGCCGGTCTGGGGGTGGCGAGGATTTCGCTGGGCGGCGGGCTCTGGCAGTACCTGCGGAAGCAGTTCGAGGCGGCCGTGGCAGGTGTCGCGCAGGGCAAGCTGCCGTACTGAAAATGGCCGAAGGCCGCCGCGAGGGGATCGGGAACACCCTCGCGACGGCCTTCGGGGTCGGTGGAGCTAGTGCACCACAGCCTTTTCGGCGCCCGCGCCGGTGAGGGAGCGGACCTCCATCTCGGCGTACTTCTTCTCGTCGTGCTCCTTGGACAGGATCGTGCCCAGCCAGCCGAGGATGAACGCGGCCGGGATGGAGACGATGCCCGGGTTGGGGAGCGGGAACCAGGCGAAGTCCGCCGTCTTGATCATCGACGTCGCCTTGCCCGACACCGCGGGCGAGAAGATGATCAGGATGATCGTGATGGCCAGGCCGCCGTAGATCGACCACAGCGCGCCCTGGGTGTTGAACCGCTTCCAGAACAGCGAGTAGATGATCGTCGGCAGGTTCGCCGAGGCCGCCACCGCGAAGGCCAGCGCGACCAGGAACGCCACGTTCTGCCCGTTGGCCAGGATGCCGCCGCCGATGGCGAGGGCGCCGATCACCACCGCGGTGATCCGGGCGACCTTGACCTCCGAGTCCGGCGACGTCTTGCCGCGCTTCACGACGTTCGCGTAGACGTCGTGGGCGAAGGACGCCGACGCCGTGATCGTCAGGCCGGCGACCACCGCGAGGATCGTCGCGAAGGCGATCGCGGAGATCAGGCCCAGCAGCACCGGACCGCCCAGCTCCAAAGCCAGCAGCGGCGCGGCGGAGTTCACCCCGCCCGGCGCCTTCTTGATCGCGTCCGGCCCGACCAGCGCACCCGCGCCGTAGCCGAGCACCAGCGTGAACAGGTAGAACACACCGATCAGGACGATCGCCCAGACCACCGAGCGCCGCGCGTCGCGGGCCGTCGGCACCGTGTAGAAGCGCATCAGGACGTGCGGCAGACCCGCCGTGCCCAGCACCAGCGCGATGCCGAGGGAGAGGAAGTCCAGCTTCGACGTCCCGGTGGCGCCGTACTGCTTGCCCGGGCCGAGCAGCGTCTGCCCGGCCTTGCCCGCCTTGTCGACGGCGGCCTGCAGCAGCTGCGAGAAGTTGAAGCCGTACTTGCCGAGCACCCACAGCGTGATCACGAGCGCGCCGACGATCAGCAGCGCGGCCTTGATGATCTGCACCCAGGTGGTGCCCTTCATGCCGCCGATCAGGACGTAGGCGATCATGATGATGCCGACCACGGTGATCACCAGCGCCTGCCCGACGCCGCTGTCGATCCCGAGCAGCAGGGCCACCAGGCCGCCGGCGCCCGCCATCTGCGCGAGCAGGTAGAAGAACGACACGGCCAGCGTGGACGTCGCGGCCGCCGCCCGCACCGGGCGCTGCTTCATCCGGAACGCCAGGACGTCGCCCATGGTGAACTTGCCGGTGTTGCGCAGCAGTTCCGCGACCAGCAGCAGCGCGACGAGCCACGCCACCAGGAAGCCGATCGAGTAGAGGAAGCCGTCGTAGCCGTTGATGGCGATCGCGCCGGCGATGCCGAGGAACGACGCCGCCGAAAGGTAGTCACCCGAGATGGCGATGCCGTTCTGCGGGCCGGTGAACGCGCGGCCGGCGGCGTAGTAGTCCGACGCCGTCTTCGTGTTGCGGCTGGCCCGGAACACGATCACCAGGGTGATGACGACGAAGAGGGCGAAGATGCTGATGTTGAGGGCGGAATTGCTGCCTTCCACGCCCGCGGCGAGCGTCGCGTTCATTCGTGCTCCTTCGCGGTGCCCTTTTCGATGTCCTCACGGATCTTCTCGGCGACCGGGTCCAGCTTCCGGTTGGCGTACCGGACGTAGAGGCCGGTGATCACGAACGTCGAGACGAACTGCAGCAGCCCGAAGATCAGGCCGATGTTGATGTTGCCGACGACCTTGGTGCTCATGAAGCCGTGCGCGTAGTCCGCCAGCAGCACGTACAGCAGGTACCAGACGAGGAACAGCGCCGTCATCGGGAAGACGAACCGGCGCAGGCGGCTGCGCAGCTCCCGGAACTCGGTGCTCTCGTGTGCTCGCTCCCAGATCGTCTCGGATGTCTCCGGGGGCCCGCCGGTGTCCGTCGTGCTCATCGCTGCTCCCTGCGACGCTGCGGAAAGTGACCTGGGACACCGTAGGGACGCGTGAGTCTTGTGTGAAGATTCAGCGGTTCAACAGCCGGGTCAGACGACGAACGGTTGACGAACGGTCACGCGGTCCGGTCGAACGGGGTTCGTCGAGGTGGAGGCGCAACATCGCCGCCGTCGACCAGCCGGGGGGTCTGCCCCGCAGGGAGACCAGCGCCATTGCGCCGAACGCCAACGGTACCGACCAGGGCGCCGGTTGCTGCACCAGGATCGCCACCCAGCCGTGCAGCGGCGGCCCGGCGAGGGCGAACAGGATCGAGGCGGTCGACGCCACCAGCCCGGTCAGCACGCCGGCGATCCCGCCGGCCGCGGTCAGCCGCGGCCACCAGATGCCGAGCACCAGCAGCGGGCAGAACGTCGACGCGGCCACCGTGAACCCCCACGTGACCAGGACGCCGGCGTCGAGCTCGGCCGAGCGCAGCGCCAGCAGCACCATCACCCCGGCGACGCCGAACACCGCGATCCGCAGCCGCCGCAGCCCGCCGGGGACGAGGTCGTGCGCGAGCGCGCCGGACATCACCAGCAGCAGGCCGAGCGACGTCGCCAGGAACGCGGCGAACGCGCCCGCCGTCAGCAGCGCCGTGAACAGGCCACCCGCCCAGCCGCTGTCCACCTGGTACGGGAGCGCGACGACCACCGTGTCGGTGGCGCCCGAGAGGTACAGCCCGGGGACGAGCACCCGGCCGAGCACGCCGTAGACGCCGGGGAAGAGGTAGAAGACGCCGAGCAGCGCGACCGTGATCGCCGCGGTGCGGCGCGCGGCGCGGCCGTCCGGGCTGGTGTGGAAGCGCATCAGGACGTGCGGCAGACCCATCGTGCCCAGCATGGTCGCGATGAGGACGGCCCACGTGCCTAGCAGCGGGTAGCCCTGGTCGCCGAGGTCGAGCAGCGGCCGCCGCCAGTCGGGGCCGCCCAGTGCGGCGCCGCCGCGGACCGCGGGGACGGCCGCGCCCGTGCCGAACACGACGACGTCCTGGCTGTGCGCGGTGAACTCGCCCGGCGGCAGCGTTTCGACGACGTCGTTGCGGCGCACCGGGGTCGGTTCGCGGATCTCCATGGTGACGTCGACCTCGAACCGCACCGGTGTCTCGCGGGCGAAGTGGGTGAACTCGACGGGGTTGAGCGCGTCGGTCCGGTTGACCGCGCCGGCCTGCAGCACCAGCCAGATCGCCGGGATGAGGAACAGCAGCAGCTTCAGGACGAACTGGAACGCCTGCACGTACGTCGCCGCGCGCATGCCGCCCAGCGCCAGGGTGACGCTGACCGCGGCGCCGGCCAGCACCACGCCGACCCAGTACGGGGTGCCGCCGACCGCGGCGAGCACCAGGCCTGCAGTGCGGAACTGCGGGACGACGTAGATCGTGCCGATCACCAGGACGACCACGGCGGCCAGGCGGCGCAGGGCGGGGGAGTTGAGCCGGGCCTCGGCGAAGTCGGGGACGGTCAGCGCGCCCGACCGCCGCATCGGCGCGGCGACGAGCACGAGCATCGCGATGTACCCGGCGGTGAAGCCGACCGGGTACCACAGCGCCCCGATGCCGTCCTTGACGACGAGCCCGGCGATGCCGAGGAAGGAGGCCGCCGACAGGTACTCGCCCGAGACGGCGGCCGAGTTCACCAGCGGCGAGATGCGGCGGGACGCGACGAGGAAGTCCGACGTCGTCCGCATCGCGGCGACCCCGCGGACGCCGATCAGCAGCGTCACGAGCACCACCGGCGCGACGGCGAGCGCGACGCCCACTACTCGTCCTCGAGACGTTCGGCGCGGCGCAGCTGCCAGCGGGCCAGCAGCGCCATCGCCGGGTACGGGAGGACCGCGAGCATCAGCCAGGACAGCGGAATGCCCAGCAGCCGCACGGAGTCCAGGACCGGGAACAGCGCGAAGACGCCCGGGAGGCCGAGCAGCAGCGCGAACATGAGGACCAGCGCGGGGATGCCGCGACGGCGCTGGGCGGTGTAAAGGGTGGTGGCGCGCTGGGTGTCGCCCGCGGGGAGCCGGGGCTGGCGCCAGCGGCCGCGCGACCGGCGGCGCGCGTGGGCCAGCCGGGTCTGCGGGCTGGTGACGGCGACCCGGCGGATCTTGCTCATCGCGGACCCGGCCGGGGTACGGCGGCGGCGAGCCGCGGGCGCGCGGTCATCGCGGATCGGATCCGAGCTGGCCGCGCTGCGCGGCTTCCAGCAGCCGGTCGCGCAGGTCGCGTGCGTGACGGCGGCTGACCGGGACGTCGCCCGCCTCCGTGTGGGCCAGCAGCCCGCCCGCCGTGTCGCTGCGCAGCTCCAGCACCGCCCCCACGGCCAGCAGGAAACCCCGGTGGACGCGGCTGAACCCCGTGCCCTCCCAGTACTCCTCCAGCCGCGAGATCGGCATCCGCACCAGGTGGACGCCGCCGCGGGTGTGCAGGCGGACGTAGTCGCCGTGCGCCTCCACGAACAGGACGTCGTCGCGGCGGACGTACCGCGTCCGCCCGCCCGACTCGACCGGCAGCGCCGCCATCGCGTCCGGGGTCGGCCGCGACGCCGGGGTCGCCATCCGCAGCACCTTCGCCAGCGCCGCGGACAGCCGTTCGGTGCGGACCGGCTTGAGCAGGTAGTCGACCGCGCCGATGCCGTACGCCGCCACCGCGTGCCCGTCGTGCGCGGTGACGAACACGATCACCGGCGGCTCGCTCAGCTTCGCCAGCAGCGACGCCAGTTCGAGCCCGTCGAGCCCCGGCATCGAGATGTCGAGGAACACCGCGTCGAAGCGATCCGCCTGAAGCAGCTTCAACGCCTTCAGCGCGTCTGCCGCGCCGACGACTTCGCCGACTTCGGGCGCTTCGCGCAGCATGCAGCAGAGTTCGTCCAGCGCCGGCGGCAGGTCGTCGACCGCGAGCACCCGGAGGCCCGTCACGGCAGCACCCCCGGCTGGAACCGCGGCACCCGCACGATCACCCGGGTGCCCGCCCCGACCTCGGTTTCCACGGTGAGGCCGTACCAGGCGCCGTAGACGTCCCGTAGTCGTCTGTCCACATTGGCCAGTCCGAGCCCGGCCGGGTCGTCCTCGCCGACGCGGCCGGCGAGGAGGTCCGCCGCCCGCTTCGGGTCCATGCCGACCCCGTCGTCCTCGACGAAGATCACGCAGTCGTTCCCTTCCGCCTGGCCGTGCACCTGGACCTGCCCGGTGCCCGACCGCGGCTCGATGCCGTGCCGGATCGCGTTCTCCACCAAAGGCTCCAGCACCAGGTACGGCACGGCCACGGCGAGGATCTCCGGCGCCACCCGCACCTGGACGCGCAGCCGCTCGCCGAGCACCGCCTTCTGCAGCGCCAGGTACGTCTCGATCGCGCGGAACTCCTCGGCGACGACGGTGTACTCGCCGTGGCGGGCCAGGCTGTAGCGGGTGTAGTCGGCGAAGTCGAGCATGAGGTCCCGCGCGCGGTCGGGGTCCGACCGCACCAGCGACGCGATCACGGTCAGCGCGTTGTAGACGAAGTGCGGCGACATCTCCGCCCGCAGCGCCCGCAGCTCGGCCTGCGCCGCCTGTTCCGCGGACGCTTCGAGCCGGCCGCGTTCCAGCGCCTGCACGACGAGGTCGGCGGCCTGGGCCGCGACCGCGTCCCGGACGTCCCCGACCACCAGCAGCGCCCCGGCCAGCTCGTCGCGGACGTGCAGCGGCAGCACCAGGACGTCCGGCGCCGAGCCGGGTTCTTCGCTGTGGAGCACGCCGTCGAGCACCGTCGCGACGACCTCGTCCGGCCCCGGCCGCCCCGACCACAGCAGGGATCCGGACAGGTCGGTGAGGCCGAGCCCCGGGAAGCCGAAGAGCCGGCGCAGGCGGTGCGCGGCCCGGCGGGCGGGCATGCCCGACAGGCCGTCGCGCAGGTCGTCGGTGATGCGGCGGGCGGCGGCGAGCACCGGCAGCGGGTCGGCGCGGGACGCCGGGCGCAGGTGCACGGTCGGGCCTCCCCTCGGCGGCGGTGTCCAGGGCAGTAGATCCTACGGCTACGCGGGCCCGTCGCGGTCGGCCAGCACCTGGGCGTGGCGGCGGAAGCGGCGCCAGGTCCGGTACTGGTCGATCGGCGTGACGTTGCCCAGCAGGCTGGAGTTCGCCGGGTACGGCCGGTCCGGCAGCGAAATCCACCCGGTCGTGCGAGTTTCCTTGACGGCCACCGGCACCGGCCGGAACGTCGTCGGGTCGAGGCCGTCGCTGTGCCGGACGACCTCGTCGAAGAACCACGCCGACGTGATCAGGGCCAGCACGCCGCGGGACGCCTTGAGCGCCTCCTTCAGCGGCTTCGCCTCCAGCAGCCGGAACGTCTGGTTGATCGCCGGTGCGGTGACGCCGTGGTCGTCGTAGGCGATCTCGCCGGCGTGCAGCGCCATCCGGAGCCGGATCCGGGCCCCGGGATCGTGCGTGCGGTTGTGCCGGTGCAGCGCGACGGCGAGCGCGGCGGGCAGGAACTCGACGAAGTTCCCCTTCGGGATCTCCGGCGGGACCAGGACGAAAACGCCGTCGCCGCAGTCGTCGGGGCGGCAGTCCCGCCACGGCACGCCGGCGTCGTCGAACGCCCGGTCCAGCGCGCGGTAGAGCCCCGCCCGCAGCGCCAGGCGGTCGGGCGTGGTCCTGCGCTGATCGCCGTAGCCCTCGACGTCCACGGCGAAGATCGTCCGGTGCAAAGCCGGCTCGTAGTTCATCGCACCCTCCCTGCGATCATGCATCCGGAAGTGCAGATGCATGTGCAGATGAGTGTGACGCGGGACACCCGTCCGGGGAAACGGGTGGTGCGGTGAGCGGTTCCCTCACCGCGGTGACCGGTAGTGGCCGATCACTGGCGGTGAACACCGCTGGTCAAGGCCCTGCAAGCGGGGTGCACCGCTCGCAGGACCCTGACGGACGGGGCTCAGCAGCTCTGCTTGTAGAAGTACTGCGAGTTGGCGTCCATGTCGTCCTTCGTGATCGAGTGCAGCTCCGCGGTGAGGTTCCGCGTCACCGTCTTGCCCTCGATGGCCGCGACGGCCTGCTGGACGCCCTGGGTGCCGATCGAGGCCGGGTCCTGGGCGATCAGGGCCTGGTACTGGCCGTTCTTCAGGCCCTCGACCTCGGACGGGCTCGCGTCGAAGCCGATCAGGTTGACCGCGCCGACCTTGCCGGCGTTGCGCAGGCCGGTCGCCGCGCCTTCCCCGGTGTTGAGGTTGGTCGCGAAGACGCCGATGAGGTCCGGCGTCGACGACAGCGCCGCCGTCACCTTGGCCGCGGCCTGCTCCGGCTCGTTCTGGGTGAACTGGACGCCGATCGACTTGAGGTTCGGCGAGTTCTTCAGTTCCTCCTCGAAACCCTTGGCGCGCGCGGCGGTCGTGGACGTGCCCGCGATCGTGTCGAGCACCAGCACCGAGCCGCTCTTGCCGCCGGCCAGCTTGGCCATCGTCTGGGCCGCGAGCTTGCCGCCCGCGGCGTTGTCGGACGAGATCGACGAGACGGCCACGCCGGTGTCCTTCAGCGCGGTGTCGACCTCGACGATCTTGGTGCCGCGCGCCTTGACCTGCTGGATCGGCGCGAGCATCGCCGTGTCGTCGGTCGGGGCGATGAGCAGCGCCGCCGGCGGGTTCGCGCCGAGGGCGTTGACCAGCTGGGTCTGCAGGGGAGCGTCGAACTTCTGCGGCGCCTGGGTGGTCAGCTCGTAGCCGAGCTTCTTCGCTTCGGCTTCGGCGCCGCACTGCAGCGAGATGTAGAACGGCTCGGCCTGCACACCGGGGATCAGCGCGAGCTTCTTGCCGCCGACCGGCGCCGCCGAGTTGCCGGACCCGGTCTGCCCGACCGTGCCGGAGCCGCACGCGGTGAGCAGGGCGGCGGCGGAGACCACGGCACCCATGGCGGTGAGAGTCTTGGTCAGTTTCATAAGCACCTCGTTGTACTTGGGGGGACTGTACTTTGGGGGACTCAGCGGGAGTTGCGGCGACGGCGGCGGCGCTGGTCGAACCAGACCGCGGCGACCAGGACCCAGCTGACGATGAACATCTGCCAGAAGTCCTGGACGTGGATGATGTTGAAGCCCTTGCGCAGCACGGCGGGGATGAAGACCCCGATCACCGTGCCGAGGATCGTGCCGACGCCGCCGAAGAGGCTCGTCCCGCCCATCACGACCGCGGCGATGGCGTTGAGGTTGTCGGTGGTGTGCCCGGAGATGGTGGTCGAGTTGTAGTAGGCCAGCGAAAGGAACCCGGCGATCCCGGCCAGGAAACCGGTGAGCGTGTACACCTTCAGCAGGTGCCGGGTGACACCGATGCCCGCGCGGCGCGCGCCTTCGGCGTTGGAACCGACGGCGAAGGTGTACCGCCCGAACTTCGTCGTCCGCAGCAGCCACGCGCCGATCACGGTGATCACGATCGCCACGATCACCAGGTTGGGCACGATGCCGAAGGACGTGCCGTAGCCGAGGGTCTTGGTCAGCTCCGCCGGGACGGTCCGCAGGTCGGAGCCGCCGTTGAGCAGGTACGCGGTGGCCAGCGCGGCCCCCATCGTGCCGAGCGTGACGATCAGCGCCGGGATCTTGGCCACCGCGACGAGGACGCCGTTGATCACGCCCCAGATCGTGCCGGTGACCACGGCGACGACGAGCCCGACGAGGATCACGCCCCAGCCCGCCTTCGACGCGTCGCCGCCGGACATCGCCTCCATCACCTTGCCCGCGACCATGCCCGCGAGGATCAGCACCGAGCCGACCGAGAGGTCGATGCCCGAGGTGATGATCACGAACGTCATGCCCACCGAAAGGATGAGCAGGACCGAGGACTCGATGAACAGCGTCTGGAAGGTGAACAGCGTCGGGAAGCTGTCCGGCGCGATGACGCTGAACAGCACGACCAGGGCCAGCAGGACGAGGCCGATCCAGAACGTGTTGGCTTCGATCAGGCGCTTGCCCAGCGGCCGCTTCCCGAAGCCGGCTTCGGGCGACTCCTGGATGTCCTTCTTCGGGGGCGTCGACACGCTCATGCCGCCTCCTCCTGCACGAGGGCGCCGGTCATCGCGGCGACGAGGTCTTCGAGCTTCGTGTCCGGCCCGGTGAACCGGGCGACGCGCCTGCCGAGCCGCAGCACCTCGACGCGGTCGGCGACCGACAGCACCTCGGGCATGTTGTGGCTGATCAGCACGACGGCGATGCCCTTGTCGCGCACCTTCTTGATGACGTCGAGCACCCGCTCGCGCTGGACGACCCCGAGCGCGGCCGTCGGCTCGTCCATGAACACGACCTTCGACGCCCACACGACCGAGCGCGCCACCGCGACGCTCTGCCGCTGGCCGCCGGACAGCGAGCCGATCGGGACGTCGGTGCTCTGCAGCGTCACGCCGAGGCGCTGGAACTCCTCGATCGCCTGGCGCCGCATCTCGTTCTTGTCCAGCATCCCGAGCTTGCCGAGGAGACCCTTGCGGTGGATCTCGCGGCCGAGGAACAGGTTGGCCGCCGGGTCCAGCTCCGGCGCGACGGCGAGGTCCTGGTAGACGGTCTCGATGCCCAGCCGCCGGGCGGTGGTGGGGGAGTCGAAGTGCACCTCGGCCCCGTCCAGGAGGATCTGTCCCGACGTCGGCTGCTCCGCGCCGGAGAGGCATTTGACCAGGGTGGACTTGCCGGCGCCGTTGTCGCCGATCAAGGCCGTCACCTCGCCCGCGCGGGCCTGGAACGACGCGCCGCGCAGGGCCTCGACGGAGCCGTAGTGCTTGGTGAGGTCGATCGCGTCCAGGAGGATTTCGCTCATCCGTGCCTCTCTTCCGGCGCCGGTGGGCGGCAGCGGATCACCGTCGCCGTGCCGGACAGCTCGGTCTGGCCGGCGTCGAACGGGACGACGTAGGTGTCGCCCTTCGCCAGCGCGTGCTCGCCGCCGTGCTCGGTCCGCAGCGTGCCTTCGCCGTCGAGGACGACGAGGACCGCGAAGGACGGATCGAGTGACAACGTTGTCAACTCGTCGGAACGCAGCTGTTCGGCTCGGAAGAACCGCTCCGATCCACCGGCCAGCAGGTCCACAGTGGACGCGTGGTCGCCCGCGGTGCGCTTGATGATGGTGCCGAGGCGTTCGGTGTCCCAGCCGGAGGTGTCGAGCGCTTCGACGGCGGTGTCGAAGCCGAGCCCGAGGTGGCCCTTCTCGGGCGAGGCGAGGAAGTCGCGCCACTCGATGGTGAGCGAGAAGTCCGTCGGCTGCTGCAGCTCGACGACGAACACGCCCTCGCCGATCGCGTGCGGCAGCCCGGCCGGGATGTAGACGGTGTCGCCGGGGGTCACCGGGATGCTGTTCAACGCGCCCAGCATCGACGGCACGTCCTGCTCGCGCGTCCACTCGGCCACCGTCGCCTTCGACAGCGTCTCCTTGAAGCCGGGGTAGACGCGCGGGTCGTCGCCGTAGGTGCCGACCACGATCCACGCCTCGGTCTTCCCGAAGTGGGAGTCGAAGTGCCGCTTCGCGAACGTGTCGTCGGGGTGGAAGTGCACGGGCAGCCGCTGGCCCGCGTCGAGCAGCTTCACCAGCAGGCCGGTCGACGTCCCGAGTGCCTCGACGTGCTTGGCGCCGAGCCAGCCGTTCGCGTTCGCCTCGACGGCGTCCCGCAGCCAGGCGCCGTCCGGGAGCCGGGTCAGGCCGTTGGTCTCCTGGCCGAACATCGTGGTCGCCGAGGCGACCCAGTCCTCCGGGCCGAACTTCTTGTCCGGCGAAGCGCCGCGCAGGCCTGCGATGGCGTCGCCGCCGCGGTAGAACTGCGGCGGCTGGTTGGCGGCGAGCCGGATCGGTTCGAGGGTCACGGGGCGACCTCACCGGAACCACGGGCGACGAGATGCACGGGCAGGACTACCTTTCTCGGCGGGGACTGATCTCCTTGGACGCGGGCGAAGAGCAGCTCGGCCGCGGCGTGGCCCAGCGCGCTCACGTCGTGCGCGACCACGGTGACCGGCGGGTTCAGCAGGTCCGCCAGCTCGAAGTCGTCGAACCCGACCATCGCCGGGCGGCGCTCGGCGTGCGCGAGGGCGCGCAGCAGGTGCACCGCGATCCGGTTGTTGCCCGCGATCACCGCGGTGGCCGCGTCGGGGCCGTCGAGCAGCCGCTTGACGGCGTTGCCGACGGCGTCCGGGGTCGGTGTCCCCATCGAAACCAGCGACTCGTCGTAGGAGATCCCGTTGCGCACGCAGCCCTCGCGGAACCCGCGCAGGCGCTCGGCCGCGGTGAAGATGTCCGGGCTGTCGCCGAGGAACGCGATCCGGCGGTGCCCGTGCTGCGCCAGGTGCGTGACGGCTTCGATGGTGCCGCCCAGGTTGTCCACCAGCACGGTGTCGGCCACGATGTCGCCGGCCGGCCGGTCGATGAACACCACCGGCGTGCCCGCGCGCATCTCCGGCACCAGGTAGCCGTGCTGCAGGCCGGCCGGGACGACGAGGATGCCGTCCACCCGCCGCGCGCAGAACTCCAGGACGAGCTCGCGCTCGCGGTCGGAGTTCTCCTCCGACGAGCCGGTGAGCACCTGGCGCCCGAACGACGTCGCGATGCGTTCGACCGCGCGGTTCAGCTCGGAGTAGAAGGGGTTGCCGACGTCTTCGACGATCAGCCCGATCGTGCCGGTCGTCGACCCGCGGCGCAGGTTGCGCGCGCCCAGGTTGCGCCGGAACCCCAGCTGCTCGATGGCCGCCATGACCCGCTCGGCGGTGTCGGGGTGCACCGCCGGTTCGTCGTTGACCACGCGTGAGACGGTCTTGATGCTCACGCCCGCCAGCCGGGCCACGTCGCTCATCGTGGCCCGCCTGCTCGCCGTGCGCGTGCTGCCGCCGGAGTCCCGGCCCAAGGGAGACAACGTTGTCATAGTGACCGGGATTGAACGCCACGCTCCCGGTGCTTGTCAACGCCCCGCGGGCGGATTGTGCCGATTCGGCTACCGATGGCGTAAGGCAGACGGCTGATCACCCTGTCCGGAAGTGGACAGGTCTTGACGTGTCCCTTGACTGTCTGGTGAGTGGCTACCCAAGGTGGCCGGGTTCGACCGACTGCGCGACAAGGTTGTCATGACACGTTTCCGGTCGCGCTGACGAGGTGGAGAGGCGATGGCCATGGCGCGATTGCGCTTGAGAGCCGGTTTAACTTTCCTGGCATTGGCGGTGACGGCAGCGGTGGCTCCCGCTGTGCCCGCCGCAGCGGCGACCAGCACCGACTACGCGAAGTGGGTCAACCCCTTCGTGGGCACCCGGCCCGGCGGGGCCGACCACGGCACCGGGGGCGGTGCCGGCAACACGTTCCCGGGCGCGGTCGCGCCGTTCGGGATGGTCCAATGGAGCCCGGACACGGTGAAATCCCAGCCGGGCGGCTACTTCTACGACGACAACGCCCTGACCGGATTCAGCCTGACGCACCTTTCGGGCGCGGGCTGTTCGACCTATCAGGACATCCCGTTCATCCCTTATGTCGGTGAAGTGACGACTTCCCCGGCCACCGATCCCAACCACTACACGTCGAAGTTCTCGCACGCCAACGAACACGCGACGGCGGGCGCCTACGACGTCACCCTCGACAGTGGCGCGAAGGTTGAGCTCAGCGCGACCCAGCGCACCGGTTCGGCGCGGCTGACGTACCCGGCGGGCGCGTCCTCGACGCTGCTGGTCAACACGTCCGGCTCGGTCAACGGCACCGACGACGCGTCGATCACCATCGGCAAGGACACCATCAGCGGCTGGGCCACCAGCGGCCGCTTCTGCGGCGCGCGCAACAGCTACCGCGTCTACTTCTCGGCGAAGTTCGACACGCCGTTCGCGTCGATCGGCACCTGGAAGAACGGCGCCGTGACGCCGAACAAGGCCGCCGAAACCGGCGGCGCCAAGGCGAAGGTCGCGCAGCCCAACGGCGTCGACGCCTCGATCGCGCGCCCGGCCAAGGCCGCGCCGCAGAACACCACGGTCAGCGGCCCGGGCAGCGGCGGGTACGTCACCTTCGCGAACCTCAACGGCGCGCAGGTGAACGTCCAGGTCGGACTGTCCTTTGTGTCCGTCGACGGCGCCAAGGCCAACCTCAAGGCGGAGAACACCGGGAAGTCGTTCGACACCGTGGCGTCGAACGCGCGCAAGGCGTGGAACGCGCAGCTCGGCAAGATCGCCGTCACCGGCGGCTCGGACGCCGACCTGACGACGTTCTACACCTCGCTGTACCACTCGCTGATCCAGCCGAACGTCTTCTCCGACGTGGACGGTCAGTACCCGGGCTTCGACGGCCGGATCCACACCGCCGACAAGGGCCACGCGATGTACACCAACTTCTCCGGCTGGGACATCTACCGCTCGGAAGCCCCGCTCCTGGCGACGATCGCGCCCAAGGAGACGTCGGACATCGTCCGGTCGATGATGGCCTACGCCGAGCAGGGCGGCTCGTGGGACCGCTGGACGGTGGCCAACGACTACACCGGCGTCATGAACGGCGACCCGTACCACATCATCGTGTCCAGCGCGTACGCGTTCGGAGCGCGGGACTTCGACGCCCAGAAGGCGTTGCTGCTCATGATCAAGGGCGCCACCCAGCCGACCCAGGGCTACACCGAGCGGCCGGGCCTGGACGACTACCAGAAGCTCGGCTACGTGCCGGGCGCCGGCGCGGACACCCTCGAATACACCAGCGCCGACTTCTCCATCGCCCAGTTCGCGAAGCGGCTCGGTGACAGCGCGACGTACACGACGTTCATGAAGCGCGCGCAGAACTGGCAGAACCTCTACAACCCGGGCACCGGCCACCTGCAGCCGCGCAACGCGGACGGCTCGTTCGCCGGCACCTACGACCCCGCCAGCTCACAGGGCTGGGTCGAGGGCAACGGCGCGCAGTACGAGTGGATGGTGCCCTACGACCTCGGCGGCGTCGTGACGGCGTTCGGCGGCAACACCGCGACCCAGACCCGGCTGGACACCTTCTTCACCCAGCTGAACGCGGGCACGCAGGAGCCGTACGCCTTCATGGGCAACGAGCCGAACTCGAACGCGCCGTACGTCTACTCGTACGCGGGTGCCCCGGCCAAGACCCAGGCGATCGTGCACCGCTCGATGGACGAGCTGTACAACCCGCGGCCCGAAGGCCTGATCGGCAACGACGACCTCGGCCAGATGTCGGCCTGGTACGTCTGGTCGGCGCTCGGCATCTACCCGGAGATCCCGGGCCGGGCCGAGACGCTGCTGGTCACCCCGCGCTTCGAGCACGCCGTGCTCACCACCGGCGCGGGCAAGAAGATCACCGTCAACGCCCCCGGCACCGGCGACTACGTGGGCAGCCTCAAGGTCAACGGCAGCGCGGCGGCGAAGGCGTGGCTGCCGGAAGGGCTGATCTCCAGTGGCGGCACGCTCGACTACACCCGCTCCACCACGGCGACCTCGTGGGGCAGTGCGGCGGCCGACGCACCGCCGTCGTTCCGCGAGCAGGAGAAGCCGAGCCTGTCGTTCGTGAACCCGGCCCGGTCGGTGACTCCCGCGGGCTCGACGTCGAAGGCGTCGGCCGGTGTCCAGGACCTTTCGGGAACCGCCCGGACCTGGACCTACAGCGCGGGCAGCGTCGACGGCATCACGCTGACCCCGGCGACGGGCAGCATCGCGGTGCCTGCCGCGGGCAAGGCGAGCGCCGAGCTCACGGTCACCGTCCCGGCCGGCCTGGCCGACGGCGCCCGCCGCATCCCGGTGACGTTCTCCGCACCCGGCGTGGCCTCGTCGCAGGCCGTCCTGACGGTGCTGGTGGCGCAGCCGAACAGCTGGCTGGCCACGGTGAACAACGCCGGCATCTCCCCGGACGCGAACTCGGGCGCGGCGAACTTCGACGGCGGCGGCTGGAGCTACTCGGCCGACGCCCTCGCCGCGGCCGGTGCCACCCCGGGCGCCACGGTCACCAGTGACGGGCTGAAGTTCACCTGGCCGTCGTTCCCGGCCGGGGACCCGGACAACGTGGTCGCCGGCGGTCAGACGGTGAACGTGAGCGGCTCGGGCCGGCTGGCGCTGCTCGGCTCGGCGTCGAACGGCAACGCGTCGGGCACGCTGACGGTGACCTACACCGACGGCACGACGTCCACCGCGACCATCGGGTTCTCCGACTGGACCCTCGGCGGCGGCAACGCGCAGCCGGCGTTCGGCAACCGGATCGTGCTGTCCACGCCGTACCGCAACGCTTCGGGCGGCGATCCGCAGCAGATCCGCACGATGGTGTTCGGCACCAACCCGATCACCCTCGACGCGGGCAAGACCGTGGCGAGCGTGACGCTGCCGGCCAACGTCAGCGGCGGTGACCTGCACGTCTTCGCGATCGGCGTCGGCTCGTGAAGCGCACCGTCCTCGCGGGCTTCCTGACGCTCGCCGCGGCCGCGACGGGGCTCAGCCCCGCCGCGGCCGCGGCCGGCGGGGACGCCCTGGACGCCGTCAACACGTTCATCGGCACGCAGGACGAAGGGAACACGTTCCCCGGTGCTTCGGCGCCGTTCGGGATGACCCAGGTCAGCCCGATCACCTCGCACTACGCCGGCTACCGCTACACCGACACCGCGATCCGCGGGTTCGGGCACTTCTTCCTGTCCGGCGCGGGCTGCTGGGAGCAGGGCGGCCTGGTCTCGACCCTGCCGACGACCGGGGACGTGGGGCCCGGCAAGGCGTTCGACACGACCAAGCCGTCCACTTTCGACCAGAAGCAGTACGCCTCGCCGTTCACCCACGACGGCGAAGTCGGCAAGCCCGGCTACTACAAGGTCCACTTGACCGGCTATGGCGGCGTCGACGTCGAGACGACCGCGGCGACGCGGGCCGGGGTCGAGCGGTACACCTTCGCGAAGCCGGGGGATGCCAACGTCTTCGTCAACGTCGGGCAGGCCAACGACAAGGAACCGGTGACGGGCAGCAGCATCCGTGTGGTCGACGACCGGACCGTCGAGGGAACCGTGGAGTCGCAGGCGTTCTGCGGCGGCAAGGCCTACACGACGTACTTCACGACGAAGTTCGACAAGCCGTTCAAGGCGTTCGGCACGTGGTCGCCGGACGGTGGCACGCCAGGCTCGCGCTCCTCGTCAGGTGGTGCCGGTTTGCGCGGCGCGTGGCTGACGTTCGGTGGCGGGCAGGTCACCGCGACCACGGCGATCTCCCAGGTCGACGCGGCCGGTGCGCGGGGCAACCTGGCCTCGGAGCGCATCCGGTCGTTCGACGCGGCCAAGGCGGACGTCCAGCGCACCTGGCGGCGCGAGCTGTCCTCTGTGGACATCAAGGGTGGCACGCCGGACGGCCGCACGGTGTTCTACACCTCGCTCTACCACGCGTTGCTGCAGCCGCTGACGGCGAACGACGCCGACGGCCGCTACTACGGCTTCGACAAGAAGATCCACCGAGCGGCCGGCTGGACGTACTACGACTTCTTCTCGCTCTGGGACACCTACCGCACGCAGAACCAGCTCCTGGCGCTGCTGCGGCCCAGCCGCGCGAAGGACATCGCGAAGAGCATCCTGGCCATCCACGACCAGGGCGGCTGGCTGCCGCGGTGGGCGTACGCGAGCCAGGAGACGAACACGATGACCGGCGACCCGGTCACCCCGTTCCTGGTCGACCTCTGGCGCTTCGGCGCGCTGTCGGGCGAAGAGATGCACGCGTACCAGGCGCTCCTGCAGAACTCGCGGGAGATCCCGCCCGCGTCGTCGCCGTTCCAGGGGCGCTCGGGCAACGCGAGCTACCAGAAGGACGGGTTCGTCCAGTACGACCCGGACTTCCCGAAGAAGGGCCAGGACACCGACCCGAACCACGGCGCGTCGGCCACCTTGGAGTACGCGCTCGGTGACTGTTCGCTGTCGGTCATGGCGGCCGCGCTCGGCAACAAGGACGACGCTGCAGCGTTGGCGGCGAAGGGCCGGACCTACCGGACGCTGTGGGACGAAACGCAGACCGACCGCGGCTTCACCGGCTTCTTCCGGCCGAAGGTCCTCGGCGGCGCGTGGTTCTCGCCCGCGGACAAGCCCTACAGCCCGCAGAGCCAGGACGGCTTCCACGAGGGCACGGCCTGGCAGTACCAGTGGCTCGTCCAGCAGGACGTGCCCGGGCTGGTGCAGCGGATGGGCGGCCCGGCGGCCACCGGGAAGCGCCTCGACGACTTCTTCGCCTACGACGAACTGGTGAAGAACCCGGCGACGGCGGTCCGCGAGAACTGGGTCGTCGGCCCGTACGACTACTACGACCAGTTCCGCTACAACCCGAACAACGAGCCGGACCTGCACTCGCCGTGGATGTACGCGCTCACCGGGCAGCCGGCGAAGACGTCGACGGTCGTGCGGGCGGCGCACACGCTGTTCACGAACGCGCCCAACGGCGTCACCGGGAACGACGACCTCGGCACCATGTCGGCCTGGTACGTCTTCAGCGCGCTCGGGCTCTACCCCGCTGTCCCGGGGACTGGGAACTTCGTGCTCAACGCGCCGCGGTTCGCGAAATCCGTCCTGCACCTGGAGAACGGGAGCGACATCACGATCAAGGCGCCGGGCGCCGATGGTTCGAAGCTGCAGTACGTCTCCGGCCTCGAGATCGGCTCCAAGCCGAGTGACCGGGTGTATGTGAACGTGGACCAGCTGAAGCACGGCGCCACGCTCGCTTTCGGCCTCACCGGCGACGCGACGGCGAAGTGGGCGACGGCGCCGGAGTCCGCCCCGGCTTCGCCCTGCGCGGGGTAGGCACCGCACGCTCACGGCCATGGTTCAGACCACAGTGGACCACGGCCGTGAGCATCGTCACGGGCCCCGGTGTTCCGGTGAGCGCCGTCACGCCTCACACTGGGTATCAGCACGTCCGACAGCGCCGTTGACGTCCAAGGCAAGTCCGCCTTGGACGGTGTGTCGGGCGTTTTGTTATGTCACGAACCAACGTGGTGAGACCCCACAGGAGGAAGAAGTGTCCAGCAAGGCCGCTCTAGTGTTCCGCGTGGCCGCGGTAGCCGAAGCCCTCTCCTGGGCCGGGCTGCTGGTCGGGATGTTCCTCAAGTACGTCGTCCACTCTTCCCACGAGGGCGGCGTTCCCGTCCTCGGCATGGTGCACGGCGTGATCTTCGTCCTCTACGTGGTCGTCTCCCTGTCCGTGGCGAAGCCGCTCGGCTGGCGCCCGAAGACGCTGGTCCTGGCCCTGCTCGCGAGCATCCCGCCGCTGTTCACGTGGCTGTTCGAGAAGTGGGCCCTGCGCAACGGCAAGCTCGACGGCCCGCAGCGGCTGTCCCACGGCGGTGTCGGCCTGTTCCAGGCGAAGGAACCCGTCGCCGCCTGATTCCCGGCATGTGAGAAAGGGCCCGCACTCGCCGAGTGCGGGCCCTTTCCGCTGCTATTCGCTGAAGTCCCCGGCGGCGCGGCGCACCTTGGTCAGCAGGTCGGTCAGCTGCTCGGTCTGCCGCTCGGTGAGCCCGCTCAGCCCGAAGTCGATGGCGGTGACGGCTTCGGTCGCGGCCTCGCGGCGCTTGCGGCCCTCGTCGGTGATCTCGACCAGCGTCGTGCGGCGGTCGGTCGGGTGCGGGACCCGCTTGACCAGCCCGTCGCGCTCCAGGCGGTCCACTATGTTGGTGACACTGGTGGGGTGCAGCTGGAGCCGCTCGCCCATCACCCGCATCGGCAGGCTGGCGCTGCGGGCGAAGGTGAGCAGCACCAGTGCTTCGTACCGGGCGAAGGTCAAGCCGTGCGGCTTGAGCGCGCCGTCCACCGCGGACTGGATGATCTGCTGGACCCGCATCACCCCGGTCACCGCGGCCATGGTCCCGGAGGGCCCGATCCGGTCCTCCCAGATCCGGGCCGCGCGGGCGATCGGGTCGAACGGCAGCGGACGGTTCATGACACGCGAAGTTACCAGCGGGTACCGGCGGGTGTCGCACGACCGGCGGAAAGAACACCGAAGAAGGGACTTCCGAGCATGATCGTCGCGTTCAGCGTGAGCCCGTCCGGCGGGGACCCCGACGGCGGGGTGAGCGAAGCCGTGGCCCGCGCGGTGAAGGTGGTCCGCGACTCCGGCCTGCCCAACTCGACCAACGCGATGTTCACGAACATCGAAGGCGAGTCCTGGGATGAAGTCATGGACGTCGTGAAGCGCGCGGTCGAGGCCGCGGGCGAAGGGTCGTCCCGGGTGAGCCTGGTCCTGAAAGCGGACATCCGGCCGGGCTTCTCCGGCCAGCTCGAAGCCAAGGTGGACCGGATCGAAGCCCACCTCCGCGAATCCTGAGTCCGTCTCGAACGCCCCAATGTGGCATCGGGCGCATGGGGTCAGGGCAGGGGCGGGGTGAAGGCGACCGTCCAGCGGCCGTCCTCGCTCGTCACCGTCAGCGGGTAGCTGAAGGGCCTGCCGTCGCCGAGGGCGCCGGAGACCGTCGCGCGGGTCGGGGCCGCCGCGTCCGGGCCCAGGTCCACGTGCACGTCGTGGACGCCGCGGTCGGCCAGCGCCGAGACGTAGTCCTTCGCGAAGTCGCCGCCGCCCGAGCCGGGGTAGTCGAGGAGGCCGGCGAAGGCGTCCGCGTCGTGACCGGAGAGCGCCGAAGCCAGCCTGTCGCGCAGCTCGGCCGGGGTGGCCGCGCCGGGGTCCGGCTGGTGCACGATGAGCAGCGTCACCGCACCGATCCAGGCGACGGCGGCCGCGATCGACAGGCCCACCTTCACGTCACGCCGGATGTGCACCCGGCGAGCCTGCCCCAGCGGTGCCGTCCGTGCCAAGCGGGACGGGCCGGGAGGTGCGCAAACGCACGGCGCGGGCGCGCTGAGCAGCCCCCGTTTCCACGCTACCGGTGACCGCCGACAGTTTCCGGGCCGCGCGCGGCCCGGAAACGTCGGTGCCGGCCGGTAAGCCGAACACCGGGGGCCGGCGCCGAGCGCGGAACGTGCCAGACCGTGGACAGGCCGGGCACCCGGTGAAACTCCTCCGGCGCGCGTGCCAGGATGGAAGCGTGACACAACCACGCGGATCTGCAGCGAAGTCAGCGGCCCTGTCGGCCGCCCTTTCCGGCGCGGTCGACCTGTCCGCGCTCAAGGCCCGTGCCGAAGCGGCGCAGCGGCAGCCGGCCCCGCCCGCCGGCCCGGCCGGGGGCGGCGACGGTCCGCCGCGGCCCGCCTCGGGCGACGCCGTGATCGATGTCACCGAGGCCACCTTCCAGGCCGAGGTCGTGGAGCGGTCCCTGCGCCAGCTCGTGGTCGTCGACCTGTGGGCCGAGTGGTGCGGCCCGTGCAAGCAGCTGTCCCCGGTGCTGGAGCGGATGGCCGCCGAGTCCGGTGGCGCGTGGGTCGTGGCGAAGGTCGACGTCGACGCCAACCCGCGGATCGCGCAGCTGTTCGGCGCGCAGTCGATCCCGACGATCGTCGCCATCGCCGGCGGCCAGCCGGTCGACGCCTTCTCCGGCGCGCTGCCCGAGCCCGAGATCCGCAAGTGGATCAACGCGCTGCTGGACGCCCTGCGCGACAAGCTGCCGGGCATCCGCGACGCGGAGGCGGCCGGCGGCCCGGTCGAGGAGCCCGAAGACCCGCGCTTCACCGAGGCGGAAGAGGCCTTCGAGCGGGGCGACTTCGCCGCCGCCCAGGCCGCGTACGAGCGCATCCTCGACGTCGAACCGGCGAACGAGCTGGCGAAGAACGCCCTGGCCCAGGTCAAGTTCACCGCCCGCGCCGAAAGCGCCGACCCGGACGCCATCGCCAAGGCGGACGCCGACCCGGCCGACCTGGCGGCCCAGCTCGACGCGGCCGACCTGGAAATCGCGGCGAACGACGTCGAGGCGGGCTTCAAGCGCCTGATCGACACCGTCCGCCGCACGGCGGGGGAGGACCGCAACAAGGTCCGCGAGCACCTGGTGGCCCTGTTCGACCTGTTCGACCCGGCCGACGACCGGGTCATGAAGGCTCGCCGCGACCTGGCGAGCGCCCTCTTCTAACGAAAAAGGGCCCCCACCGCCTGGTGGGGGCCCTTTTCGCACAAGCTAGGCGTAGGACTTCGAGCAGACCGACGAGCCCTCGAGATACCCCTTACGCAGCGCCTCGACCCGGTCGAAACCGCTGTCCGGGCGCTTCCCGTTGACGTCCGCCGACACGAGGCTCTCCGGCTGCAGCAGATCCGCGATCGCCTCGTCGAGGTCGCCCGCCGACAGCCGCAGGTCGCCGGGGCGGTTGGTGAACGCCGCCCAGGCACCCACGAGGCAGGCCGTGCGCAGGCCCGCGTTCGCGTTGTCGATCGACGCGCCGACGCCCTTCTGGATGCCCAGCGCGTACCGCGCCGCGACCTCCGAGAACGCCGCGAAGTCACCCATGCCGCCCGGGTCCTCGCCCTTCATCTCGGCGTCGCGGTCGATCGGCTGGGCGAGCCGGGCCAGCTTGGCCATGTCGATGCTGACGGTGTTGTCGCCCGGGCAGTAGGACGCCGGCGGCGTGGTCTGGCAGCTGCCGCCGTCGGTGATCTCGGGCGCGGCCACCCCGGCCCCCTTGAAGGCCTCGTCGAGGCTCTTCTTCAGCAGGGCGACGGTCTGCGCGTTGAACTTCGCGTCGCCCTTGCCCTGGTCGCCCTTGTCGAACGGGCGCTCGGTGAGCCGGGGCTTGATGTTTTCGGCCGTCATCCCCGCGCACTCCTTCGGGCCCTTCTCGAACCCGGCCTGGAAGGCGTAGGTGCGGTCGAACGCCGTGCCGTGCGCGCCCTTGTCGGCGGCGCTGGTGCCCGCCTGGTCGCGGATCAGGAACATCGACGCCATCACCTGGTTCAGGCCTTCGGACGTCGAGACGCGGTAGTACTTGCTCTTGTCCTCGGCGACCCAGCGGAAGTAGCCGCCGGCGAAGCAGTCCGCCTGCTGCTCCTTGACCACGGTCGGGGTGTTCTTGGCGATCCCCGCCTTGTCCCCGAGCCGGTACTGCACGGCGTGGCCGAACTCGTGCGCGAGCACCACGACCACCGACATCGGGCCGAAGCGCTGGCGCAGCATCGGCAGCAGCACGCCGCGGTCCCACGCCACCGAGTCGTCGACCGGGCAGTAGAACGCGTTCACGAGTTTCTTCACGCTGCCGCAGCCGGTCTTCTCGGTGTCGGTCTGCGCGTCGTAGGACAGCAGGGACTTGACCGGCTCGAACTGCTCGCCGAAGTTCGCCTTCAGCATCTCGCCCCAGTACGTCTGGACGTCGTCGATCGCGGCGGTGGCGAGCTTGTCGTCCTCGCCGCCGTCGGCGTTGCGGACGTCCAGTTTCGGCGTCGGCGCGTCCGGCTTGAGGCCGCTCTCGAAGTGCGTCACCGGCAGCCCGGACACCGAGCCCGCGCCGGTGTCCTTGGCCGGGTCCCCGCTCGCCCCGCCCTTGCTGTCGCACCCGCTCACGGCGACCGCCGCGACGGCCAGCAGCGCGACCAGCGCCCGCCGTCCTCCCCCTGGGATCATCTGTTCCACTCGCTCTCGTGCCACCCGGTACCCCGACGGGCAGGACCATACCCAGGGCATACGCGGAGCGTGCACGTTATCCCCGAACTCCTCCTGCGCACCGCCGCCCGCGGCCCGATATCGTCGCTTCCCATGCGTGCAGTCCGCCGGTTCACCGTCCGCGCCAGCCTCCCGGATTCGCTGTCCGGCCTGGGCGCGCTGGCCACCAACCTGCGCTGGACCTGGCACCCGCCGACGCGTGATCTCTTCGCGTCGATGGACGCCGAGCTCTTCAACGCCGTGCGCGACCCGCTGCGGATGCTCACCGCGCTGCCGCCGGCCCGGCTCGACGAGCTCGCCGTCGACGACGGCTTCCTCGAGCGCGCGAGAACCGCGGCCGAAGACCTGGAGAAGTACCTGTCGGAGCCGCGCTGGTACCAGCGGCGCGACGACCCCGACCTGCCGTCCGCGGTCGCCTACTTCTCGATGGAGTTCGGCGTCACCGAGGCGCTGCCGAACTACTCCGGCGGCCTCGGCGTGCTGGCCGGCGACCACCTCAAGGCCGCGTCCGACCTGGGCGTGCCGATGGTCGGCGTCGGGCTGCTCTACCGCAACGGCTACTTCCGGCAGTCGCTGTCGCTGGACGGCTGGCAGGTCGAGCACTACCCGGTGATCGACCCGAACGCCTTCCCCCTGGAGCTGCTGACCGCGGGCGGGCGGCCGGTGCTGATCGGCGTCGCGATGCCGGGCGGGCGCGAGCTGTGCGCGCAGATCTGGCAGGCCCGCGTCGGGCGCGTGCCGCTGCTGCTGCTCGACACCGACACCGAGGCCAACGACGAAGACCTGCGCGGCGTCACCGACCGGCTCTACGGCGGGGACGCCGACCACCGGCTGCGGCAGGAGATCCTGGCCGGCATCGGCGGGTTCCGCGCGGTCCGGAAGTACTGCGAGCTGACCGGCCACCCGCAGCCGATGGTGTTTCACACGAACGAGGGACACGCGGGGTTCCTCGGCCTCGAGCGCGCCCGCGAGATCGTCCAGGCCGACGGCCTCGCGTTCGACGAGGCCATGCCCGCCGTCCGTGCCGGGACGCTGTTCACCACGCACACCCCGGTCAGCGCGGGCATCGACCGGTTCCCGGTGGACCTGGTCCAGCGCTACTTCGCCGACGGCAGGCTCGTCCCGGACATCGACCCGCGCCGCGTGCTCGCGCTCGGTGCCGAGGACAACCCCGGCCTGTTCAACATGGCGCACATGGGCCTGCGGCTGGCGCAGCGCGCGAACGGCGTCTCGCAGCTGCACGGGCGTGTCACGCGCAAGATGTTCTCCCGGCTGTGGCCGGGGTTCGACCACGACGAGGTGCCGATCTCGTCGGTGACGAACGGCGTCCACGGCCCGACGTGGGTGGCCCGCGAGCTGAGCACGCTGCTCGGCCGTGAATGGGGCCTCGACGTCGGCGAGGGGCCGCTGCGCGACGGCGTGTCCGACGCCCGGCTGTGGCAGCTGCGGCGCGACCTGCGCGAGAAGCTGGTGCACGAGGTGCGGCGCCGGGTGCGCGCGGCGTGGCTGCAGCGCGGCGCGTCACCCCTGGAGCTGGGCTGGGTCGACTCGGTCTTCGACCCGGACGTGCTGACCGTCGGGTTCGCCCGCCGCGTGCCGACGTACAAGCGGCTGACGCTGATGCTGCGCGACCCCGAGCGGCTGCGCACCCTGCTGCTGCACGAAGACCGGCCGATTCAGGTCGTCGTCGCGGGCAAGTCGCACCCGGCCGACGAGAACGGCAAGCAGCTGATCCAGCAGATCGTCCGGTTCGTCGACGGCGCGGACGTGCGGCACCGGATCGTCTTCCTGCCCGACTACGACATGTCGATGGCCCGCTACCTCTACCGCGGCTGCGACGTCTGGCTGAACAACCCGGTGCGGCCCTTGGAGGCGTGCGGGACGTCGGGGATGAAGTCGGCGCTGAACGGCGGGCTCAACCTGTCGATCCGCGACGGCTGGTGGGACGAGTGCTACGACGGCAGCAACGGCTGGGCGATCCCGACCGCCGACGGCGTCGCCGACCCGCTGCGCCGCGACGACCTCGAGGCGGCGGCGCTCTACGAGCTGCTCGGCCAGCAGATCGCGCCGCTGTTCTACGACCGCTCGGCCGACGGCGTGCCCACGGGCTGGCTGTCGATGGTGTGGCACACCCTGGAGACGCTGGGCCCGCGCGTCCAGGCGTCCCGGATGGTCCGCGAGTACGTCGACAACGGCTACCTCCCGGCGGCCCGCACGGTCGCGGCGGCGACCGGCGACGGCTACCGCGGCGCGCTGTCGCTGGCGGACTACCGCACGAAGCTCGAGGTGTCGTGGCCACGGCTGCGGATCTTCGACTCGGAGCTGCTGGTGGAGGCGACCGAGCCGCTGGTGGTGGGCACCGAGGTGACGATCCGCGCCCGGATCGACCTGGCCGGCCTGGATCCGTCCGAAGTGGACATCCAGGCGGTGGTCGGCCGGGTGGCCGACGACGACGAGCTCCGCGACCCGGTGACGGTCCCGATGACCGCCGACGGCATCGGGGCGTTCGCCGCCCGGGTGAAGCTGCCGAGGCCGGGATCGGTCGGCTACACGGTCCGGGTGCTGCCGAGGCACGGGCTGCTGGCGACGCCGGCGGAGCTGGCGCGGGTCGTCCTGGCCTGAGTTCACCACCGCCGCCCGGGCGGCGGTGGAGGCAGCATCGGCCGGATGCCGCGGAAGGCGTACTCGACGGCCTGCAGCCGGGTTTCGAGCTCGGCGACCCGGTGGGCGTCGTCCGTCCTCTCCGTCCTCTCCGGTCTGGACAGCCAGGCCCGCACGCGCGCCGTCGCCAGGCAGCCGACCAGGAAAGCCAGCACCGCGATCAAGATCGGTTCCACAGTGGTCCTCCCGTTCGCCGGACGGCCTCCGGGAACGGGCCGCCGGAACCAACGTACGGGTGTTGATCCATTTACCGGGCGTTGATCTGCGGTTTTGCCACGAACAAGTCAAGGACGACCGTACGGTTTGGATGGCCGGAAAACGGGTTTGTCGACTTCGTGGCGGAATGCGGGCGGAAAAGTGTCGAGAATTTGGCCAGAACTTGGCAAAAGCACTGGTGGTGGTGAGTTTCCGCAGGTGACACGCGAAGGTAATGAGCTTGCTCCGCCGGATCAAGGTTCCTTTATGATGCTGCTCCATTGCCGCTGGCAAGGGGAGGACGATGAACGGGCAGGGCCGTCCGGCGGAGGGAATCCGCGCCGAAGATCGCGTGCGCGTCGAGAATGCGGTGGGCAAGCTGCACAAAAACGCGGGAGTCCGGGTTTCCGGGCTCCGTGAAGCGCTCGGTCCCGAACTGCGGGAATTCTGGGGGATCCGGGACACTGATCCCGCGCCCCGGGTCTGCGCCGTCGTCTACCTGCGCCTGATGGAAGTGCTCCGGTCGATGGTCGAGCCGGAACCCAAGCTGGAGCGGCTCGTGCACGTGGCCTACAACGTGGAGCCGGTGCCGCTGGACCGGAACCTGGCCGCCCGCCTGGAGAACCTGCTCGGCCGGTCGTCCCGCAGCTTCCAGCGCGACCTCCGGCCGTTCCGCGACGAGCTGTTCGTCAGCCTCCGGACCCGGCGGCGCCCCCTCGCCGAGCACGACGTCCGGGAGGCGGAGAGCCGGTTCGCGGCCGGCGCCGTCAGGACCGTCCCGAACAGCCCGATCGAAGGATTCCACCTGGACTCGGCCGTGGTGGTCCGGTGGTTCCTGGACCGGTTCTGGTGCGCACCGGCCGACGCCGGTCACGAGCCCGTCGTCGTCGACCTCGGCGCGCGGGGCGCCTGGCTGTGCGTCTTCGGCGACCACGGCGCCCTCGACGGCTACCGCGGCGCCGTCGGGTGCCACTGGCCGCTGTCGGTGAGCGGCACCGGGCGGGAACTCGTCCGGACGGCCCACCGAGCGGCTTCCGGCCTGCTCGTCAACCCCAGCCGGACGAAGGGGACCGGCGCCGAACAGGCCTTCTCCCTCTCGCCGTCGTTGATCGCCGAGCTGGTCCGCGGCTTCTGAACCGACCCCGAAGGACGGTCTTCCCATGAACGGCTTCGAAGCCGATCCCGTGCTGCTGCGCGCCGCCGGGCACCGGTTCGGCGCGCTGGCCGCCGAGTCGGCGGCCCGCCCCGAGCTGCGCTACGCGGCCAAGGCCGAGCAGACCGGTGACGTGTTGCTCGCGAGAGCTCTCGAGGACTTCCAGGACGCCTCCGCCCGCGCAGCCGCGCTCCTGCTCGATGAGGCGCGGGAGCTCGGTGCGCGGCTCGAGCGGGCCGCGCACCTCTACGCCGGCCAGGACACCGGCGCGGCCGGCGTGATCGGGGCGCCGGAGCCGTCCGGCCCGGCCGGGCTCGGCTGAGCGGGCGGCCGGCGTGACCTGGGATCCCGGCACGGTCAACCTGCTCCGGGGCGAGGCGACCCGCCTCGGCGCGCTGGCGCGGGTGTTCGACGAGCTCGACACCGACCTGCGGCTGCTCGTCCCGGAAGGCTGGGCGGGCGCCGCGCACGACGCGTTCGCCGACACGCGGGCGCGCATGGCGCAGCAGCTGCGTTCGGCGGCCGACGCCCACGACCTCGCGGCCAAGGCGCTGGAGGACTACGCCGAGACCCTGGCGGAGCTCGGTGAACGGCGTCGCGACGAACCGTTGTCGGACGGCTTGGCCCGGTTGGAGCTCCAGCGGGTCGAGGCCGCGGGGGCGGCGGAGGCCGCCTGCCGGGAAGCGGCCGCCCGGCTCGGCGAGCTGCGGCCGGTCCTGCCCGAGCGGGCTGAGGCGGCCGCGCCGGTCCCGGCCGGCGGCATGCCCCCGTTGCCGCCGCCACCACCGCCGGTCCGGCGCGGCCGGGTGGCGCCCGAGCCGGAGGAGCCGGGCGATCCGCGCCTCGGCGACGTCGACCGCGGGGCGTACCGCGACCATCTCCAGGACCTGTGCGACGCGGTGCTCGACCACCTCACCGGCGGCTGACCTGGAGCCGCTCCAGCCGGAAACCACGCCGCGCGGCGGGAAGAGCCGGGTTAAGTTGGCCGTATGCGCTTCGGAATGTTCGTCCCGCAGGGCTGGCGGCTCGACCTGGCCGGCCTCGACCCCGCGGACCACTGGAAGACCATGCTCGGCCTCGCGAAACACGCGGAGGCGGGCCCCTTCGAATCGATCTGGGTCTACGACCACTTCCACACCGTGCCGGTCCCGACCGAGGAAGCCACGCACGAAGCCTGGTCGCTGATCTCGGCGTTCGCCGCCGCGACGGAGACCGTCCGGCTCGGGCAGATGTGCACCTGCATGGGCTACCGCAACCCCGCCTACCTGGCGAAGGTCGCGGCGACCGCCGACCTCATCTCGGGCGGCCGGGTCGAAATGGGCATCGGTGCGGGCTGGTACGAGCACGAGTGGCGGGCCTACGGCTACGGCTTCCCGTCCGCCGGCGAGCGGCTCGGCCAGCTCGACGAAGGCGTGCAGATCATGCGGGACCTCTGGACGACCGGCAAGTCCACATTGGATGGGAAGCACTACCGGACGGACGGCGCGATCCTGAGCCCGCGGCCGCTGCAGGACGGCGGTATCCCGCTGTGGATCGCCGGCGGCGGCGAGAAGAAGACCCTCCGGATCGCGGCGAAGTACGCGCGGTACACGAACTTCTTCCCCGAGCCGGAGGCGTTCACCCGCAAGTCCGAGATCCTGGCGGCGCACTGCAAGGACGTCGGCACCGACTTCGACGCGATCGTCCGCTCGGGCAACCTCAGCGTCGTCCTCGGCGAGACCGAAGCCGACGTCCAGGAGAAGCAGGCCTGGCTGAAGGCGCACTACGAGAAGTACGTCCCGGCCGAGGACGCCGCGCGGGCGGTCGCCACCTTCGCGAGCGGACCGACGGCCGGCACGCCGGAGCAGGTCGCCGAGCACCTCGCCGCCCTGGGCAAGCGGGGCATGTCGTACGCGATCCTGAACTTCCCGGAAGCCGCGTACGACCGGTCCGGCATCGACCTGTTCACCAAGCACGTCGCCCCGGCGCTGGCCGGCTGAAAACTGTCGGTCCCCTTCGGTAGCGTGGAAAACGGGGCTGCCGAGTCAGGTTCGGCCCGCAATCGCGCCTAAGGCACCGCCGGGCTGCCGCCGTCCTGCACGGGCAGGCCGGCGGCAGCCCAGGCCCGGAACCCGCCCTCGAGGTCGGTCGCGCCGGGCAGCCCCAGCCGCTGCAGGTCGGCCGCCGCCAGGCTCGACGAATAGCCCTCGTTGCACACCACGATCACCGTCGTGTCCGGGCCGACCCCCGGCAGCCGCCACTCGCTGTCCGGCGCCAGCCGCCACTCCAGGTGGATCCGCTCGACGATCACCGCGCCCGGGATCTCGCCCTCGGCCGACCGGTTCGCCAGCGGCCGGATGTCGACCACCAGCGCTCCAGCCTCCTGCAGCTCGCGGGCCCGGACCGGGTCGACGCGGTCCAGCGAAGACCGCGCGGAAGCCAGCAGCGAATCGACAGCGCTCATGACCGGACGATAGCGGGCAGCGGCGGGATTTCCGCCGGAACGTCGGCGAGCGAGTCGTACTCCCGCGTCGCCACCAGCGGCGGCGAGTACGCGTGGACGCTGGCCGCCGGCTGGTCGCCGATGCCGGTCACCTGGTGGGCGCGGCCGGCGCCGAAGCCGAGGCCCTCGCCGGCGACGTGCGTCCGGCGCCGGATCGGGCCGCCGGGGTAGCGGTACTCCTCGCCGAGCTCGCCCTGCAGGACGGTGAACGAGCCGGACGCGCCGCCGTGGTCGTGCGGCTTCGTGTGCTGGCCGGGCAGCCACGACAGCAGCCACAGCTCGACGCCGTCGGTCAGCGCCAGCCGCGCCCACCAGCGGCGGTCTTCGTCGAAGCGCAGGATGCCGCGCAGGCCCGCGGTCAGCTCGGTGGTGACGGTGGCGGTCAGGTCGGCCAGTTCACGCGGCGTCCAGAGCAGCCGCGACGGGTGCAGCAGCTCGGGCAGCAGCGGGTCGGTCAGCTGCGGGTGGATCTCGACGGGCGGGCGAACCAGGGACGTGGTCAACGCGGGTGCTCCTCGGACGCGAAGGGTGATCGGACGCGGGGTGATCGGACGCGGGGTGATCGGACACAGCGTCAGCGCGGCACCGCACGCGCCGGAAAACGACGCGAGGGATCAGGGGAGCCGCGCCCGCGTACACCCGGCCGAAGCGACGAGCAGCAGGTCGATCGCGCGACGGCGCCAGAACGAGCCCCGGGTCACCGGGGTCACGGGCGCGTCTGCGGACATGCCGGGATACTGCCACAACCCGCCGCTTCGGACCGGGGCGTTCCACGTCGTGGACACACGACGACCTGCTGGTTCGCCGTCTCACCCGGGCGGGTGCGCACGCGCGCGCGACGGCAGACAGAATGGGCCTCGTGAGCGAGCCGATCCAGCCCAGCGAACTTGACGACCTCGTGGTCCGGATGGCCGGTGTCGGCGTCCGCCGCGGGACCAACGACCTCCTCGCCGGCCTCGACTGGACCGTCGAGCTGGACGAGCGCTGGGTGGTGCTCGGCCCGAACGGCGCGGGCAAGACCACCCTGCTGCGCCTCGCCGCGGCCGAGCTGCACCCGACGACCGGCGAGGTCGACCTGCTCGGCGAGCGGATCGGCAAGGTCAACATCTTCGACCTGCGCCCCCGCATCGGCTTCACCTCGGCTGCCATCGCCCAGCGCGTGCCGGGCGATGAGCTGGTCAAGGACGTCGTGGTCAGCGCCGGCTACGCGGTCGTCGGCCGCTGGCGTGAGGAATACGACACCCTCGACATGGCCCGTGCGACCGAACTGCTGGACGCGATGGGTATCGGGCACCTGGCCGAGCGCACCTTCGGCACGCTGTCCGAGGGCGAGCGCAAGCGGGCCCTGATCGCCCGGTCGCTGATGACCGACCCGGAGATGCTGCTGCTCGACGAGCCCGCGGCGGGTCTCGACCTGGGCGGCCGCGAGGACCTGGTCGCGCGGCTGTCCGACCTGGCGTTGGACCCCGACGCGCCGGCCCTGGTCCTGGTCACCCACCACGTCGAGGAGATCCCGCCGGGGTTCACCCACGCGCTGCTGCTGCGTGACGGCCACGCCGTGGTGTCCGGGCTGGTCGACGACGTCATCACCAGCGAAAACCTGTCGAAGACGTTCGACCAGGACCTTGTGCTGGAGCGTTCCGGGGACCGCTTCTTCGCCCGTCGCCGCTAGGGTGGCCTTACCGACCGGTAGCGTGCTGGCAGATCGTCAACGAGGAGGATGGGCGTGGGAGAGTTCGCAACACTGGAGGTCAAGGACGGAGTCGGCACGATCCGGCTCGACCGGCCGCCGGTCAACGCCCTGAACGCCCAGGTCACCGCCGAGCTCGCGGAGCTGGCGAAGGAGGCCACCGAGCGCGACGACGTCCGCGCGGTGATCCTCTACGGCGGCGAGAAGACCTTCGCGGGCGGCGCGGACATCAAGGAGATGGCCGCCCGCACGTACCCGGAGATCGCCAAGTTCGGCGCGAACCTCACGGGCACCCTCGCGGCCATCGCGAACATCCCCAAGCCGGTCGTCGCGGCCATCACCGGGTACGCCCTCGGCGGCGGCCTCGAACTGGCCCTGACCGCGGACTGGCGGGTCGCCGGCGACAACGTCAAGGTCGGCCAGCCGGAGATCCAGCTCGGCGTCATCCCCGGCGCGGGCGGCACCCAGCGCCTGGCCCGGCTGATCGGGCCCAGCAAGACCAAGGACATCGTCTACACCGGCCGGTTCGTCAAGGCCGAAGAGGCGCTGCGGCTGGGGATCGTCGACCAGGTCGTGGCCCCGGACGACGTCTACGCGGCCGCGCACAAGTGGGCGGCCCAGTTCGCGAACGGTCCCGCCGTGGCCCTCCGAGCCGCGAAGGCGGCCATCGACGGCGGTCTCGACACCGACCTCGCGAACGGGCTCAAGCTCGAGTCGCACCTGTTCGCCGCCCTCTGGGCGACCGAAGACCAGAAGAACGGCATGAAGTCGTTCATCGAAAACGGGCCCGGCAAGGCCACTTTCGAAGGGAAATGACGCCTTGACCGACGTGAACGACCCGGCGCCGAACCCGCACGCCACCGCCGAAGAGGTCCAGGCCGCGTACGCCGACCCCAAGCTGGCGAACGTGCTCTACCACGACTGGGAAGCCGGCACCTACGACGAGAAGTGGTCGATCTCGTACGACGAGCGCTGCATCTCCTACGCCACCGACGTGTTCAACGCCGTCGCGGGCGAGGACGGCCAGCCCTACCAGCACGCGATGGAGCTGGGCAGCGGCACCGGCTTCTTCCTGCTGAACCTGATGCAGGGCGGCGTCGCCAAGAAGGGCTCGGTCACCGACCTCTCGCCCGGCATGGTCCAGGTCGCGCTGCGCAACGCCGAGAAGCTCGGCCTCGACGTCGACGGCCGGGTCGCCGACGCCGAGCGCATCCCGTACGACGACAACACGTTCGACCTGGTGGTCGGGCACGCGGTGCTGCACCACATCCCGGACGTCCAGGCGGCGTTCCGCGAGGTGCTGCGCGTGCTCAAGCCGGGCGGCCGGTTCGTCTTCGCCGGCGAGCCGACCAAGGTGGGCGACTTCTACGCGCGCAAGCTCGGCCAGTTCACCTGGTTCCTGACCACGCGCGTGACGAAGCTGCCCGCGCTGCGCGGCTGGCGGCGTCCGCAGTCCGAACTGGACGAGTCGTCGCGCGCCGCCGCGTTGGAGGCCGTGGTCGACATCCACACCTTCGACCCGTCGGAGCTGGAATCGTGGGCCCGCGGCGCCGGCGCCCAGGACGTCCGCGCGGTCACCGAGGAGTTCGCCGCGGCGCTCGCGGGCTGGCCGATCCGGACGTTCGAAGCCGCGGTGCCGTCGGAGAAGCTGACCGTGCGCTGGCGGATGTTCGCCTACCACCTGTGGCTGCGGCTGTCCGCCGTGGACAAGAAGGTGCTCTCGAAGATCCTGCCGCGGGAGCTGTTCTACAACGTGATGATCACCGGGACCAAGCGGCCGTCCTGAGTTGGGTTATTCGTTCAGCCTCGGCGACGTCGCCTACCTGCGTTCCGGCGTGGGTGCGGCGGCGCTCGCCGAGGTTGCGGCGCTGCCGCTGACCGACCCGATCGCGTCCGTCGCGGCTGCCCGCCGTCTCGTGGGCGCGGAGCGCGCGGCCGCCGTCCTGGAGACCGTGCTGCTGCGGCGGAAAGCCGCCGGGAAGCTGTCCGGTGTGGACTGGCTGTTCACCTCCGACGCCCTCCAGCAGGCGAGCGCGTCGGTCGTGGCGCGGCACCGGGCCCAGCGGCTTGCGGGTCTCGACGTCCACGACGTCACCTGCTCGGTGGGCGCGGACCTGGTCGAAATCGCCCGGGTGGCGCGCCTTGCCGTCGGGTCCGATGTGGACCCGGTGCGGCTGGAGATGGCCCGTCACAACGGAACTGCGGCGGGTGTCGCGTTCGGTCTGGCGCGGGCCGACGCGCTGCGCCCGGTGAGCCGCGCCGGCGTGGTCGTCGCCGACCCGGCGCGGCGCGATTCCGCCGGGCGGCGGGCGTGGAAGCCGGCCGATTTCACGCCGCCGCTCGACGGGCTGGTCGAGGCCTACCCGGGGCGAGCCTTGTCGGTGAAGTGCGCGCCCGGGCTCGACTTCGCGCTCACGCCGTGGGCCGACGAGGTCGAGCTCGTCTCCCTGGACGGCCAGGTGCGCGAATCCTGCCTCTGGCGCGGCTTGAACACCGGCGTCACCCGCCGGGCGACGGTGCTGCGCTCGGACGGGACACAGTGGACGGTCACCGACGCCGAACCGGACGAACTGCCCACGAGGGAGCCGGGGGAGTGGATCGTCGACCCCGACGGCGCCGTCGTCCGCGCCGGGCTGGTCCGCCACTACGCGGCGCGGCACGGGTTGTGGCAGCTGGACGAACGCATCGCGTACCTGACCGGCGACACGCCGCCACCGGGGGTGCGGGCGTTCCGCGTCCTGGAGCACGGGCCGTACACCGAGAAGGCGCTGAAGGCCGTCCTCAAGCGACACGAAGTCGGGCGGCTGGAGATCCTGGTGCGGGGCCTGGACGTCGACCCCGACGCGTTGCGGCGACGCCTGAAACCCCGTGGCGGCGCCGAGGCGTCGGTGGTGCTGACGCGGATCGGGCGATCGCCCGTCGCGTTCCTCTGCCGCGCCGAACGGATCACGTGAACAAAAACTTTCGAGGGGTGGAACTCCCGGTGAACGTGACGTAGGTTCCCCGGGTCGTCAAGTTCCACTGGAGGGTTCGCCGTGTCGAAGAAATGGTCAGGTCTCGTCAAGCTCGCCGCCGCCGCGGCCATCGGTGCCACTGTCGCCTCGGGAGCCACCGCGCTGGCCGGCTCGGACGAGTCGACCGCCGCGCGGTCGAAGGAGCCGGCCAACATCGGCCAGGTCAAGCTGGACGTCAAGGCGTACTACGGCGACTACGTCGACGCCGCCGGCAAGCACCACTACTCCGACACCAGCCGGTTCGTGAAGGACACCACGCGGATCGTCACCGACGCGAAGCGCTACCTGCAGCAGTCGCTGGGGCGGGTGAAGAACCCGGCGATCGTGCTCGACGTCGACGACACCTCCGAGGTCACCTACGGCTGGGAGGCCGACAACGACTTCGGCTTCGACCCGGTCAAGCAGCAGCAGGCCATCGACAACGGCACGTTCGTGGCGAACAAGCCGGTGCTGGAGCTGGCCAACTGGGCGGCGCAGCACGGCGTCAAGGTCTACTTCCTGACCGGCCGCAACGAGTTCCAGGGCCCGCAGTCGCTGAAGAACCTGGCCAACGAGGGCTACCCGGCCCCGGCGGGCGCGTTCTTCAAGCCGAAGACGACCGCGCCGGACTACCTGCCGTGCGGGCTGACCTGCACCACCGTCCAGTACAAGTCGGGCACGCGGGCGCACATCGAGGCGACGGGCGCGCGGATCGTCCTCAACCTCGGCGACCAGTTCAGCGACCTCGAAGGCGGCTACGCGCTGCGTCCGGTCAAGCTGCCGAACCCGATGTACTACCTGCCCTGACCCCGGAATATCGGCCGGGCCCGGCGCGCTGCTCCCTGAACAGAGGACTCTTAGGGAGCTGACATGGCGAAGAAGGTTCTGCAGCCGGGCCCGGACCACCCGATCACCGTCGAGCCGACCAAGGCCCGCGTGGTGGTCAAGGCGGGCGGGCGCGTCATCGCGGACAGCCGCAACGCGTTCACCCTGCAGGAATCCACCTACCCGGCGGTCCAGTACATCCCGCTGGCGGACGTCGACGCGGGTGTGCTCGAGCGGACCGACCACGAGACGTACTGCCCGTACAAGGGCGACGCGAGCTACTACTCGCTCAACGCGGGTGACGTGCAGGCCGAGAACGCGGTCTGGACGTACGAGAAGCCGTACGACGCGGTCGCGCCGATCAAGGACCACGTCGCGTTCTACCCGAACGTGGTCGACTCGATCGACCTGGTCGAGGACTGAACGGCTCGCCGGCGCGGCACCGTCAGCGGGCCTGTCCCAGCCGACGGTGACCGCGCAGGTCAGAGCCCTGAAAGACCGGCTCGCGGGCGGGTGACTCAGCCGGTGTAGCCGGCGAAGATCTTCGCGAACTCGTACTTCGACTGGGGCACGTTGGTGCACTTGTAGAGCGCCCCGGTGCACGCGTTCGCGTCGCGGCCCTGCTCCCAGAACGACAGCATGCCCAGGTGGACCGTCTTCGCGAAGGCCACCAGGGCCTTCGCGTCCTTCTGGTAAAAGATCTCGTTCTGCGAATCGTTGACGCCGATCATCGGGGTGACGCCGACCTTCTTCCACGCCGCCGCGTCGCTCAGCCCGTAGAGCGACTTGAGCTGCGCCTGCGTGGCCTTGGCCGCCGAAATCGCCTTCGCGCCCTGGTCGCCGGCGCCCTGGTAGTAGTCCATCGCCATGATGTTCACGAGATCCAGGGTGACCCCGGCGTTCTTGGCGGCCTTGACGACGTTGAGCCCGTCCGCGGTGAGGCCGTTCGGCAGCACCGGCAGCGTCAGGGAGATCTTCAGCCCGGGGTTGTTGTTCTGCAGCGTCTTCAGTGCCTGGGAGCGGCGTGCGATCGACGTCGGGTCCGCGACGGCCGCGCCTTCGATGTCGAAGTCGGCGTACTTGAGTCCGTACGCCTTGACGACGGCGTCGTACTCGGCCGCGACCTGCGCGGACGTGCTGCACGCCTGGGCCAGCTCGATGCCGGACGCGCCGCCGAAGGAGATCTTGACGTCGCCGCCGGCGTTGCGGATCTTCGCGATCTCCTCCTTCTGCCACGCGGTGCGCGGGTCGTAGGCGCCGAACCAGCTGGCCTTGCAGCCGTAGGAGTTGACGAACGCGAGCGTGAAGCCCTTGACGCCGCTCGCGGCCGACATCGCCGACAGGCTGGGCGTCGGCCAGGCGCCCATGTCGACGTAGGGCCCGACCGGGATCGGCGAGCCGGCCGCCGCGGCGGCGACCCCGTTGCCGAGCAGGGTGGCTCCGGCCAGGGCGGCCAGCAGGGAACGGAGACGCATGGGAAACCTCCACGACTCGAAGCGCGGCGGCGGAACTGTCCCTATTGGTATAGACCTTTTGCCGTGGTGTGGACCATCGGCCGAACGGGCTACCCCGGTCACCGTGCGTCAGGCCGCGGCGCGACGGCGTCCCCGGCCCAGCCACCACTCGGCGGCCAGCAGCGGGAGCACCCAGCCGGTCCACGTGGTGATCCCGGCGATCGCCTGGCCCAGCGCGACTTCGCTGCCGCCGAACGTCGTGTCCAGCCGCGGCGTCAGCACGACCGCCCAGACCACGCCCCAGATCCGGTTGCTGATGATCGACATGCACAGGGCGAAGCTGCGGACCATCCAGCGGCGGTGCTCGCCGAACCGGCGCGTCCGCGCCGTCCGGTAGCCCTGCACGGTGCAGCCGAACCAGAGCGCCGCGAGCAGGACGTTCGACACGGCCCCGACCGGGCCGAACGGCGCCGCGAGCGCGATGGCGAACCCGGCGATCGACGCGGGGATCGCGCCGGCGAAGACGTACACGCGCCCGGTGCGGCGGTGCACCGCCGGGTGCTGCTGCCGCAGCCACGGCCAGATCTGCAGCGCGCAGGTCACCATGGCGACGGTCGCGAACCCGATGTGCGTGACCAGCACCGGGTAGTACCAGCCGGTGGGGGCGGGGATCCGCGACCGCGCGGGATCGAGCCCGAGGTAGGGCGGCAAAGAGAAGACCAGGAAGGCCGTGACGAGCAGCCCCAGCGGGAACACCCACGGGCGGCGCACCCACGGCTTCGGGCGGCGGACTTCGGTCGCGGTCATCGGTTCCCCCTGTTTCATACGGTGTATCCGCACCGTATTTCCGGGGCTCCTGATCGGCAATCATGGCAATCGGCATTGGGGGAGTACCCTGAAACCGTTCTAGGTCCGCTGGGCAAGTGTTCTAGTACGGAGTGACGGTGGCCGAAGCGCCCTACCTGCGGATCGCGGCGGACCTGCGCCGCCGGATCACCGCGGGCGAGCTGCGGCCGGGCGACCGCGTCCCGTCGACCCGCGCGCTGGTCCGCGAGTGGGGCGTCGCGATGGCGACCGCGGCGAAAGCCCTGTCCGCGTTGGGTGAGCAGGGCTGGGTGCGGGCGGTGCCGGGCAGCGGCACGGTCGTCGCCGACCGCACGCCGGTGAAGCCGCCACTGGGCCGCGACGCGCTGGTCCGCGCGGCCATCGCGCTGGCCGACGCCGAAGGCCTGGCGGCGCTGTCGATGCGGCGGCTGGCGGCCGAGCTGGGCGTCGGTCCGATGGCGCTGTACCGGCACGTGCCGGACAAGGACGAGCTGCTGCGGCTGATGGCCGACGCCGCGCTCGGGGAGGCGCAGCTGCCGGAGCCGGGCCCGGCCGCGTGGCGGCCCCGGCTGGAGACCGCGGCCCGCGCGCAGTGGGGGGCGTACCGCCGTCACCCGTGGCTGGCGCCGATCCTGCTCAATTCCCTGGTCCGCCCGCCGGTCCTGGCGGCGGGCCTGCGCCTGGTCGACTGGTCGCTGCGGGCCCTGACCGGAACGCACCTGAAGCGGCGGGTGAAGCTGCAGGTGATCATGACGCTCAACGGCTGGGTCGGCGGGCTGGCGGCGAGCAACGCGTTCGAGGTCCAGGCGGAGCAGGACACGGGCATCACGGGCGACCAGCGTCTGGAGGCGGACATGGCGCTGCTGAGCGGGTTCCTCGAGTCGGGCCGCTTCCCGACCCTGACCGAGGTGATGACCGGCGTCGAGAACGTCGACCTCGACGAGGCGTTCGAGTTCGGCCTGCGGCGCCAGCTCGACGGAATCGCTGTGTTGCTGGGCGAACACTAGACTGGAGGCGGTGCAGATAACCACGGAACGGCTCACGCTGCACGCGTGGTCCGAAGACTGTTTCGACGACTTGTTCGCACTGGCCCAGCTGCCGGAGACGGTCCGCTACGTGAGAACGGGCGAGCCGTGGAGCCGCGAGTACACGCTGGCCAGGCACCGCGCAACGCTCGAGCACTGGGCTTCGCACGGCTTCGGCTGGTTCGCGATATCGGCGGCACCGGGATCGTTCGACGGCGTGGTGGCGTTGGCCCGGCGCAGCGCGGCGGAGTCGGGACTGGGCTTGCCGGCGGTGGAGATGGGCTGGTGGATAGCGCCGTCGGGCTGGGGCCGCGGCTATGCGACGGAAGCGACAATGGCGGTGCGGGACAGGGCATTCGAATCGGGCTGGGCTGATCGGCTGCTGGCGGTGTACGAGCCGGTGAACAAGCCTTCGGCCCGGGTGGCCGAAAAGCTGGGGTTTTCCTTGCACAGCAGGTTCGTGCTCGACGGCCGGGTGGAGCAGCGGGCGGTCCTGGAGTGTCCGTACTGAGCCTGGTTTCCACAACAGCGGTGGGGTGTGGACAACTCGGTCACCTGGTGGTCGTTTTCGAGGTTTTGTCACACCTGGGCGATAGACTGGACTCGGGGACGCCCCCCGGAGAGGGTGGGGGCCGCGGCAAAGTCGCCGTGCAGTTCATGTGGGGATTCGGAGGCCACCGGGCGGCCGAAGGTGCCTCGGGCCTTCTCGGCCGAGGGACTGGTCGGTGCCCACCACCCCGAAGCCGGAGTCGGTGCCCACCACCCCGAAGCCAGAACACGGCCGGCAGCACCGCGTCAAGGCGGGAAAGCGTGCCTTGACCCGGCACTGCCGGCCGTGTTGGGGCTTCGGATCGGGGTTGCGGGGAGGTCTGGGTGGTGCAGGTCACACTGGCAACGGGCCGTTCGGCGGTGACTGCCGTCCGAGCCCTCAACCTGCCCGGTATATCCGTCTGAGCGCTCAAAGACCTGCCGGGAAAGCGCCCCGGAGTCAGGCGGATGCCGGAACCGGGACGTCACCCACCCACCGCTGCACCGCCTCCGCCAGCCCGGCATCGCCTGAACCGGGCGTACCCACCCAGGCGACGTGCCCATCCGGCCGCAGCAGCACCGCATCGATGTCCGAAGTGGACGGACTCGAAGCCGCCACCACCTCCAGCCCGGCCGACCACGCAGCGAAAGATCCCGAAGCCGTCAAATCCAGCAGAACCGGCCGCCCGGTGTGCAGCAGCGCCGCCAGGTGCGTCTGCGCTCCCGAGACGACCAGCGGCACGTCCGGAGCCAGCCGCCCCAGCCAGGCGTGGCCGCCCGGCTCGTAACACGCGTCCAAGCCCGTGATGATCTCCGCCAGCGCGCGGTTGCCCGCCGGATGCGCCGCCACTCGCCGCATCAGGTCCGCCCAGGGTTCCGGGCCGGCTTCCTCCAAAGCCACCTGGGCCCGCGTGTTCGCCAGGATCCGCGCGCCCGCCGCGTGCCGTTCGTCGTGATACGTGTCCAGGAGGCCCTCCGGTGCCGTTCCCCGCACCGTCGCCGCCAGCTTCCAGCCCAGGTTGAACGCGTCGTCGAGCGCGACGTTCACCCCGATCGCGCCCGCCGGCGGGTGGATGTGGGCCGCGTCGCCCGCCAAGAGCACCCGGCCTTCGCGATACCGCGAGGCCAAGCGCGCCGCGTCGCCGAAGCGGCTCAGCCAGCGAGGCGCGCGCAACTCGACGTGGCGGCCCAGCACCGCGTCCACCTGGGCCTGCACCCTCTCCAGCGTGACCGGCGTGTCCTTGTCCGACGGCGGGTCGTCCTCCCGGACCACGATCCGGACGTACCCCGGCCGCGGGATCACGAACACGCTCCGCCCGTCCGGCCCCACCGAAGGCCCGTACGGCAGCTCGCACTCGACGTCGCCGAGCAGCGCGTACCAGCGTGCGTCGACGCCGGGGAAACCGATGCCCGCCTGCTTGCGCACCGTGCTGCGGCCGCCGTCGCAGCCCACGAGGAACCGCGACCGGATCGTCCGGCCGAAGCGTCCATTGTGGACTACCGTGGCGACCTCGCCGGCGGACTGGGTGAATGAGCGCAGATCGTGGCCGCGCAGGATTTCGACGCCCAGCTCACGCGCCCGCGCCTCCAGCACCTCTTCGACGCGCGTCTGCGGGATGCCCAGCGAGAACGGGTGGTCCGTCGCGGCGCCGTCGAGCAGGAGCGGGCCGGGCAGGCCGGTGACCGGTGCGTGCGGCACCCGGTGTCCCTCGGCCACCAGCCCCTCGGCCAGGCCGCGGCGGGCCAGCAGATCCAGCGCCCGCGCGTTCAGGTTGAAGCCGCGGCAATACGGCGGCCGCTCCGGCAGGCGCTCGACGACCGTGGTGCGGACGCCGGCCAGCGCGAGCTCCGCGGCGAGCAGCAGCCCGGCCGGGCCGGCGCCGGCGACGAGGACATCGGGATCGGACATGGTTTCCCCTCAGAAGTTTTCGGGCCACGGCAGGGAGCCGGACCGGATTTCGGCGGCCGTGCCGCGCGCCCAGTCGAGCTCGGCGCGCCAGGCGTGCCGCACGAACTCGACCTCGATCATGAACAGCCGCGGCGCGCCCTTGCCGACCGTTTCCGCCAAAGCCGTGTCGGCGCCGTCGATGCGTTCGGCGAGGTGGCGGGCGCGTTCCTCCAGCGCGTCGGCGGCGCGTTCCGGGCCGAGCGCCCCGAGGTAGCTCACCGCCGCGACGAACTTCGGGTACTCCGCGACCGGTTCGCGGACGAGCTCGTCGAGCCAGGCGACGAACTCCTGGCGGCCGAGTTCGGTGTGCGCGTAGACCGTCCGCTCCGGCCGGTTGCCTTCCCGGACCGTCTCGACGGGCTCGATCCAGCGGTGCTTCGCCAGGGCCTCCACAGTGTCGTAGAGCGATCCGGGGTTGATCTTGAAGGCCGAGCCCTTGTGGCGCTCGCGCAGCGTGGACGCCATTTCGTACGGGTGCATCGGGCGTTCCAGCAGCAGGCCGAGCAGGGCGAGGGCCAGGGTGTTGCGGATCTTGCGTGGCGGCACTAGTCGCTCCCTATTAGTCGGAATCGACTATACGACCGCCGTCAAGCCAGGTTGTCGACGCAGGTCCGCAGGAGATCCGCCAGCGAGTGCCGCTGGCCGGCCGACAACGTGCCGAGCATCTGCACTTCGACCTGCGTGATCAGGTCTTCGGCGGCGCTCAGCCGGGCGCGGCCGGACTCGGTCAGCGCCACCGGGCGCGCTCGGCCGGTGCTCGCCTGCTCGGCCACGGTGACCAGCCCGGCCGACCGCAGGCCGACCAGGACGTCCCGCAGCGACTGCCGCGTGACGAAGGTGATCCGCGCGAGTTCCGCCGACGACGCGCCGGGGTGGTCGTCGAGCGCGCGCAACACGGCGTACTGCGACATCGACAGGCCCAGGGGGCGCAGCCGGTCGGTGCAGGCCTGGTTCAGCGCCTGCTGGGCGCGTTTGATCAGGTAGCCGGGCCGGTCGCCGGTGGTGACTTGACTCATGACAGGAGCCTTACACATTTCGGCGACCGCCACCATCGGCGGCTAGAAGCGCGTGTTCTCCCGCCAGTGGTGGAACAGCGCCGCGTCCCCGGAAACGGTGAGCCGGGGATCGTCCGCGGCGAGGCGCAGGGTCAGCGCGAGCAGGAGGTCGGCAGCGCGGCCCTCGACGACGACGTCGGCCTCGGCGGCCGTCTCGTGGCTCACCTCGACCCCCGACGGCGTCCGCCGGGCCAGCCAGGAGACCTCGGGTTCGGTGGCGCGGAACAGCAACGTCTCACCGGTGCCGTTCAGCGACGTCCGGTCCAGCGCCGGGTGCGGCCGGCGCGAAAAGACGGCGACGAGGTCCAGGCCCTCCGAAATCCCGTCCGCGGCGAGGTCGGCGTCGACGTCGTACGCCGCGCCGGTCGCGAAGGCGGCGTCCGCGCGGTGGACGACCGTCTCGTGGGTCAGCCGCCGCGTCCAGAACCCGGCGCGCCGATCGGGCGTCCACGTCGACGTCGGGGTCTCGGGGCCGACCTCGGTCACCGCGGCGACGAGCCGTTCCGCGCCGTCGCGCAGCCAGCCGCCCATGGCCCCGAACGCGGGCGGGTCGTCGATCGTGACGGCCTCGAACGGCACGTAGCCCGTGGGCCGGCTTTCGATGATCGCGGCGGACTTGTGGTAGGCGACGCCGACGTGGCAGGTCAGGTCCCGCAGCGTCCACTCAGGACACGTGGGGACGCGCAAGTCCGGGGCGGCGCCCGCGATCGCCGTCCCGAACCGCTCCGCTTCGGCGACGAGGGCGGCGGCCAAATGGTCGTGGCTCAAGGACTTCACCCCGCCACCGTAGCCCGGGAGACGGCGGCCGCGGGGTCATGATCGGCTGCCCCGAAGCCGGCCTTCGGGGACCTGGACAGCCGTCTCGCCGCGGTCCAAAATCCGTAGGGCGGGGACGTTGAAGCCCGCTCGGCCGGGGTTTCCGTCGTGCTCGCGCTGTGCGGCGCCGCGTTCGCGACCTGGCGGGCGGGGCACGCGTCCAGGAGCCGGTCCCCGGCATCGCCGATCCCGGTCAGCTCCGCATCGAGGCTCTCGCGGCGCACGTCGAGGGCGGGCTTGGACGCCAAAGGCGCGGTGCGCCGGTCCGCGGAGCGCTACATCGCCGGGGTGGGCGGGGCGAGCGACCACCCCAGGCCGGGCCGGTGCCATGATCCGCCGGTGAGCACTGATCTTCCCGGCACGTGGATGCTCGGCGACCGGACGGTCAACCGCATCGGTTTCGGCGCGATGCGGTTGCCGCAAAACGGCCAGGCGTTCGCCGCCGACGCCGTCCCGCGCGATCGCGGCCAGGCGATCGCCGTGCTGCGGCGGGCCGTCGAGCTGGGTGTCAACCACATCGACACCGCCGCGTTCTACTTCTCCCGGCTGCGGTCGGCCAACGAGCTGATCAACCGCGCGCTGACGCCGTACCCGGACGACCTGGTCATCGCCACCAAGGTCGGCCCGGCCCGCGACCCGGCCGGCGAATGGCTGCCACTGGCGCGCCCGGAGCAGCTGCGCGGGCAGGTCGAAGAGAACCTGCGCCAGCTCGGCCGCGACCACCTGGACGTGGTCAACCTGCGCGTCGCCGGGCTCGACTCGATCAGCGAACACTTCGGTGTGCTGGCCGAGCTGCGCGGCGCCGGGCTGATCCGGCACCTCGGGATCTCCAACGCGCGGCCCGCGCACCTCGCCCAGGCGCAGGCGATCGCGCCGGTGGTGTGCGTGCAGAACGCCTACGGCCTCGGCTACCGCCGCGAGCAGGACGCGTTCGTCGACACCTGCGGGGAGCAGGGCATCGCGTTCGTGCCGTTCTTCGCGATCGCCGGAGCCGGGCGCGAGGCCGGAGTGGGCGGCGACGAGCACGTGGAGGTGCTCGCCACCGCCCGGGCGCACGGGGCGAGCCCGGTGCAGGTGCGGCTCGCGTGGGCGCTGCGGCGGGGCCCGCACGTGCTGGTCATCCCCGGCACCGGGACCCCTGGTCATTTGGAGGACAACGTCGCCGCCGGCGACCTCCGGCTCGCGCCCGACGAGCTGGCTCGCCTCGACGCCGTGCACCAGGCCTCACCGGAGAGGTGAGCCGAACCAACGGGCGAGCCGGCCGTCCAGGTCCCGTTGGTCGTCGCCGATCCAGGCGACGTGACCGTCGGGACGCAGCAGGACGGCGGGCACGTCGAGGGCCGCGGTGCGGTCGGCGAGGTGGTCGACCCGATCCGACCAGGCGCCGGTGGTCAGGCGTTCGGTCCGGTCCAGCAGCAGGCCGCGGCCGCGGTGCAGCCGGTCGTAGAGGCGGCCCTGCTTCACGTCGATGTCGCGCAGCCGGCGGCCGAGCAGGCCGGGGCCCGCGCCGAAGTCGTAGCGGAGGTCGATCGCGGTGATCTTCCCGATCAGGTGGCGGTTGACCTCGTCGAAGTCCATCAGTTCGGCGAGCAGCCGTCGCACGGCCCGCGGGCCCGGTTCGGGGGACGAGAGTTCCGTCTGCGCCCGGGTGTTGTCCAGGACGGCCTCGGCGACCGGACGGCGTTCGGCCTGGTAGGTGTCCAGCAGCGGTTCCGGCGCCCAGCCGCGGAGCTGCGCCGCCAGCTTCCAGCCGAGGTTGAACGCGTCCTGGATGCCCAGGTTGAGGCCCTGGCCGCCGATGGGCGGATGGATGTGCGCCGCGTCGCCGGCCAGCAGCACCCGCCCGGTCCGGTAGCGCTCGGCCAGCCGGGTGGCGTCCCCGAACCGGGACAGCCAGCGCGGGGAGTGCACCCCGAAGTCGGTGCCGGCGACGGCCCGGAGCTGTTGCCGGAAATCGTCCAGGCTGGGTGGCGTCGCGCGATCGGCGACGCCGGCGGCGGGAACGACGACGCTGTAGACGCCTCCGCCGAAGGGCCGCAGCCAGAACCGCGGGTGGGTCTCGCGGACCTCGGCCATCTTGGCGGCGATCTCCGCCGGCGCCGCCGATGCTTCCATCTCGCCCATCAACGTCTCGGTCCGCGACGGCTCGCCGGGGAAGCCGATACCGCTCAGCTTGCGCACTGTGCTGCGCGCGCCGTCGCAGCCGACGAGGTAGCGCGCCCGCAGGTGTTCGCCGTCGGCCAGCTCGACGGTCACGCCCTCGTCGTCTTGCTCGAAATCGACCACGGCGGCACCGTGCCGGACTTCGGCGCCCAGGCGGACAGCGTGTTCTTCGAGGAGCCGGACGACGACCGGCTGCGGGATGCCCAGCAGGTAGGCGTGCGCGGAATCGAGATCACGGGGCGCGGGCTTGGGGATGGCGGCGAAGAACCCGCCGGCCGGGCGCCGCCGCCCGTGTTCGAGGAGGCGGCCCAGCAGGCCGCGCATGGCCATCAGTTCGAGACTGCGGACGTGCAGCCCGACGATGCGGACGAACGACGCGGGTTCGGTGTCCTGTTCCAGGACGAGGACCCGCACGTCGTGCAGCCTCAGCTCGGCGGCCAGCGTCGCGCCGGTCGGCCCGCACCCGGCGATGATCACGTCGAACGGCTCGGTGGTGGACGGCGAAGAGTCCATGGGTGGTGCCTTTCGGGAGTGCCTTGGGGTCAGGCGCTCCCGGCGACACCTGCGTCAGCCGCCCGGCCGTGACTGGCGGGGGAGCACCCACGTCGATCCAGCGTTCATGGGTCTCACCTCCTCGGGCGGTGTCACGGTCTCCGGCAAGTTACAAGCCCGGCCGGCACCCCGTCCAACCCTTTTGCCGCCTGCGCGACCACGCCCTGGATCAGGCCGTCGGCCGGCCTGCTCCCGCGTAGTCGTCGCCGTCCCGGCGGTACGAGTGGACCTGGACCGCCTGGCCGGTCTGCGGCGCGTCGATCATCTGCTGGTTGCCGATGTAAAGACCGACGTGGTGGATCTTCGTCGCCGGCTCGCCGTAGAAGATCAGGTCGCCCAGCTGCGGGTCGGTCACGTGCGGCACGCTGCGGAACTGCGTGTCGGCCGTGCGCATCAGCCTGATGCCCGCGCTTCCGTAGGCCGCCGTCGTCAGGCCCGAGCAGTCGAAGCCCGGGTCGTTGCCGCCGGTGCCGTTGCCGCCCCAGATGTACGGCAGGCCGATCTTGTCGATCGCGAAGTTCACCGCGCTGAGCACCGCCGGGTTCGGCGCCGCCGAGCTTTGGCCGACCGTGCCGTAGACGTTGACCGTGGCCAGCGTCCGGTGCAGGAACAACGGCGCCGCCTGCAGCGTGCTGACCGAGTTCCACCACGTCTGGCCCTGGGACAGGTCGTGGCCGTCGGCGCACAACGCGCGGCCGGTGGCCAGGGCCGCGTCGTCGATGTTTTGGACATCGGGTTTGCCGCCGGACGCGCTCGCCTGGTGCTTGCCCCAGATCGCCGGGGACAGCTGCATCGGCCCGGCGGCGTTCGCCGTCGAGACGACCTTGTTGTAGAAGTCGCGCACCTCGATCGTGCCGAGCGGCTTGTCGAGGACGCCGGTGGTGCCGAACTGCCCACCCTGGACCCGGCCGTGGTTCGTGGTCACTTTTCCGACCGCGGCCAGCGTGACCCAGGAAAGGTGACACCCGGGCACGTCCTTGCTCAGCTTCGTCGTGGCCTTCGCGTAGCCGACCATCGCGCGCAGCGGGATGTCGAGCCACTGGCTGGTCTTGGACGCCCAGGCGTCGAACTCGCTCGCTTCGGGCACCTTCGGCGGCGTCGAGATCTGCGGCGGCGCGGTCGTCCGGGGCGTGGACGTCGTCGGCTTGGCGGACGTCGTCGTCGTCGTCGACGCCGTCGCGGCGGCGTTCGTGGTCTCCTGCTGCTTTGGCGCGAGCAGGATGCCGGCGACCAGGGCACCCGCGACGACGACCACCGCCGCGGTCACGACCACGGCCTTCCGGCGGCGGGGTCCGGGCGCGTCGGTCCCGTTCTCGTTCTCGGTGTCGGCCGGGACGACCTCGGGCTCCTCGCTCACCGGGCCGCTCCGGTGAGCCGGTCGAGGACGAAACCGCGCAGGCCGTCGAGGTCGGTGTTCACCGCCACCTCGATCGGACGGCCGGGGGAGAACTGCGGATCGTCCTCGCCGAGCCGCCGCCGGTCGACCAGGGTCTGGCCGCGTGCCGGGCCGAGGCCGCAGTCGACGTCGACCCGGTAGGTCTCGGTGTGCAGGATGCCCGGCGAGATCGCTTCGGCGACCGCGACGGCGTCGTGCATGACCATCCGGTCCTCGCCGAACACGCGCGTGTAGTGCTGCCGGTAGGTCGAGGTCAGTCCTTCGAGGGTGGCGCCGACGGGCCCCGACGACGCGAGCTTCGCCAGCCATTCGCCGTCGACGGCGCAGCGGTGCGTGAGGTCCAGCGGGACCAGCACGACCGGGACGTCCTCCTCGACCAGCACCCGCCGGGCCGCCTCGGGGTCGCTCCAGATGTTGAACTCGGCGGCCGTCGTGCTGTTGCCGAACGTCACGCCGCCGCCCATGATCACCAGCCGCGCGATCTTCGCCGCCGCGCCCGGGTGGGCCGCGAGCAGCGCGGCGATGTTCGTCAGCGGCCCGATCGGGGCGATGGTCACCGGTTCGGGGGACGTTTCGAGCAGGTCGAGCATCAGCCGGACGGCGTCCCGCTCCTCGAGCGGACGGCTCGCTTCGGGCAGCGTGTAGGAGTGGCCCGACAGGCCGTCGCCCCCGTGGACCTCTTTCGCGTCACGCGGCTTGGAGTAGACGAGCGGCCGCGCCGCCCCGGCGGCCACGGGCACGTCGGCGCGGCCGAACAGCTCAAGCAGCCGGCGCGCGTTCGACGTCGTGCGGTCGAGGGGGACGTTGCCGAAAACCGACGTCACACCCAGCAGGTCGACGTCCGGGGACAGCGCCGCCAGCGCGATCGCCAGCGCGTCGTCCACGCCCGGGTCGGTGTCGATGATCAGCTTCGTGCCCATCCCGCTCCCCTTGCCTGCGAACCCGTCCCGCACACAGGTTACGGTCACGGGCATGACGTCGATGTGGGGTGCGCCCGCGCTGTCGCGGGTGCGGGCCTGGCGCCGCGCCCGGCAGGACCCGCGGCAGGCCAAGTTCCTGACCGCCGACTCGCTGCGCTGGGTGCTGCGCAACCGCGCGTACACGCCCTGGTACCTGGTCCGGTACTACCGGCTGCTCAAGTTCCGGCTCGCCAACCCGCACATCATCCTGCGGGGGATGCTCTTCCTCGGGAAGGACGTCGAGATCCACTGCCGCCCCGGCTACGGGCGGCTGGAGATCGGCCGCTGGGTCCACATCGGCGACGGCAACGCCATCCGCTGCCACGAAGGCTCGCTGCGGATCGGCGACAAGTCCGTGTTCGGCCGCCAGAACGTGATCAACTGCTACCTCGACATCGAGCTCGGCGCGGCCACCCTGGTCGCCGACTGGGTGTACATCTGTGACTTCGATCACGTCATTTCGGACATCCACGTGCCGATCAAGGACCAGGGCATCGTGAAGTCCCCGGTCCGGATCGGCCCGGACACCTGGCTCGGCACCAAGGTCAGCGTGCTGAAGGGCACCCGCATCGGCCGCGGCAGCGTGCTGGGCGCGCACGCGGTCGTCCGTGGTGACATTCCGGACTACTCGATCGCGGTCGGCGCGCCGGCCCGCGTGGTCCGCAACCGCGAAGACGACTACGCGGCCGACGCCGCCCGTCGCGAGGCCGTCGCGGACATGGCCCGGAAGGCGAACAAGGCCCTGCAGAAAACCCTCGGCGAGCAGTAGTACTACTCAAGCGGTGTGGTCGGTTTTCGCGACATAGTCATCGCATGGGGGAGTTCCGCGAAGCCGCCGTGACCACCGTGCTGCGGCTGGGCGCGTTCGTGTGGCTGATCGTCGTTCCGCTGATGTTCCTCGATGGCGCGGTGATTGCTTACGGCATCGGGCTGGGGCCCGGCGATCCGGCCGCGGCGAGCTCGACCTTCACGGGGGCGAGCTGGCTCGGCGCCGGCATCCCGGTCGTCGGTCTGGTCGTTTCCGCGACCACGCGGCGCCGGGGCTGGATCTGGTTCTACGGGATCGGTGTCGTCGTGGTCGCCGTGGTGGCGGGCGTCCGGTGGGCCCAAACCCACCCGGGTCCGCCGCCGCCCCCGGAGCCGATCGGCTGCGTCGAGCACAGTGGCGGCGACAGCGACTGTCCATGACTTTCTCGCTGTAACGCTCTGAACTGGGATTTCCTGTGTGGTCGAAAATCGGCCACGCGCGGTTCCGGCCGTTCGGCGCTGATCATCGGCTGATCGGCCGATCTCCGCCACGCCCGGCCCCGGCAGCCTGAAGGCCATGTCGATCACCCGGTTCGCCGTCCCGCTGCTCACCACCGCGGCGCTGCTGCCCGCCGTCCCCGCGGTCGCCGTCGCGGACGGGCTCTCCTGGCAGCTCTGCGCCACCGTCGCCAAGGGCTGGGACCCCGATGACCACCGCACCGAGTGCGCGCAGGTCCCGGTCCCGGTGGACTACGCCGACCCCGGTGGTCCGAAAATCGACATCGCCGTCAGCCGGATCCGGGCGACCGGCACGCGGACCGGCGCGGTGCTCCTGAACCCCGGTGGTCCCGGCCAGTCCGGTCTCACCATGCCCGGCAGCATCGCCGACAGCCGCGCCGGCGGCCTCGGCGTCCACCACGACCTCGTCGGCTTCGACCCGCGCGGCGTCGGGTACAGCGCCGACCTGCCGTGCCCCGCCGAGTTTCCCGAGCCGGGCGTCTCCGACAAGGAGAAGGCCCGCGAAGCCGCCGAACGCGCCGCCGAGGCGAACCGCAAGTGCGTCGAGGCCCATCCGGCCTTCGTCCGGAATCTGACCACGCCGACCATTGCCCGCGACCTGGACCGCATCCGCGTCGCGCTCGGCGAGGACAAGATCGGCTACTACGGCGTCTCGTGGGGGACCGCCCTCGGCGCGCAGTACCGGTCGCTCTTCGACGACCACGTCGACCGGATGCTGCTCGACTCCGTCATGCCGCCGGACCTGGATGTCACCGCGATGGACGACGGCCAGGCGACCGCGGGCGAGAACACCTTTCACGAATTTGCGGCGTGGATCGCCAGGTACGACGCCGTTTACCGATTCGGGACCACGGAGCCCGCGGTCGCAGAAGCGCTGCTCGGCCTGCGGGACCGGTACGGCGCGACCGTCAACGACATGCTCGCCAACCCCCGCCGCGAGTGGGCCGGCCTGGCGAAGCAGCTCGCCGCCATCCGCGACGGCGACGGGCCCGTTGCCGGAAAAGGGACCACGGGCGGCCTGGGCTGGGACGGCGAGCCGCACGCGTTCAACCACTTCCAGCAGACGGCGCTGCTCTGCAACGAGTCACCCAGCCCGCGCGACTTCGAGACCGTCTGGCAACACCGCCTCGACCGGATGGAACGTCTCCCGGTCGCGGGCGGCTACGGCTTCTACGAACAGCTCTGCATCGGCTGGCCCCTGGCCGCCCGGCCGTGGATGTTCGAAAAAGGGACCAGCCCGCTCCAGCTGGCCGGTCACCTCTACGAGCCGGTCACCCCGATCGGCTGGGCCGTCGCGATGCGGCAGCGAATCGGCGGCGCGCTGATGACCATCGAGGACGACGCCCACGGCTCGCTGTCGTCGCTGCCCTGCGCCGACGCCGTGGTCACTTTCTTCGACACGGGCAAGACGACGTCGGCGTCGTGCCCGGGCGCGCCGGTCCCGGGACCGTGAGTCAGCGGTTCCGCAGCTGGTCGCGCACCTCCATGAGGGCGAAGCCGAGCAGGTTCAGCCCGCGCCAGTAGTCCGGCTTGGTCGCGTTCTTCTCCTCGCGCGCGAGGCCGGTGCCCCAGACGAGGTCCTTCTTGGACGCCTCGACGAGCACCGCGTCCCCGGTCCCGAGCAGGAACCGGCGCAGGTCGCGGTGGGCGCGGAACTTGGCCAGGTTCCCGTCGACGACGATGTCGAACCGGTGCCGCTCCCAGGTGGCGGCGTCGAACCCGGCGACCTCGCGGCCGAGCACCTTCGCCGTCTTCGGGTCGGGCGTCGACCGGATCAGCTCGGCCTTCTCGACGTCGCCGAACAACAGCGCCTTGCCCGCCATCATGTAATGCTCGGCGGTCGGGTAGACGACGCCGTCGGCCTCGAACGGATCGGCCCACCACTGGCTCAGGCAGCTCGCGGTCACCCGGCCGGACTTCGAGGGCGTGTGCCCGTAGAACAGCAGGTACTCGGGCTCCGCACCCTCGTGGACTTTTTCGCGCAACGCCTCGACACTGCGGACACCGTCGACCTTCACCATCCGCCTAGTGGACCACGCCCTCAGAGCAGGAAGTGGAACAGGGGGCTGCCCGGCTCGATCCGCTCCACCTGCAGCGGGCTCGCGTCCATCCGGGCCAGCAGCCCGGGCAGGTCGGCCGGCCGGGCGATTTCGATGCCGACCAGCGCGGGACCCATCTCGCGGTTGGTGCGCTTGACGTACTCGAAGCGCGTGATGTCGTCCTCGGGCCCGAGCACCTGCTCGAGGAACCGCCGCAGCGCGCCCGGCTCCTGCGGGAACCCGACGAGGAAGTAGTGCTTCAGCCCTTCGTGCATCAGCGAGCGCTCGAGGATCTCGCTGTAGCGGCTGACGTCGTTGTTGCCGCCGGAGACCAGGCAGACGACGGTCTGGCCGGGTTCGACCTCGACGACCGTGCCGAGCGACGCCGCGGCGAGCGCGCCCGCGGGCTCGGCGATGATCCCGTCGGACTGGTACATCGCGAGCATCTCCGTGCACACCGCGCCCTCGGCGACCGCGGTCAGCTCGGCGCCGCTTTCCCGGATCAGGGGATAGGTCACCGCGCCGGCCTCCCGCACGGCGGCGCCGTCGACGAAGGAGTCGAGCTCCGGCAGCCGCACCGGGTGCCCGGCATCGAGGGCCGCGGCCATGCACGCCGCCCCCGCGGGTTCGACGCCGACGACCCGGACGTCCGGGTGCCGCTCGCGCAGCCAGCTGCCGACCCCGGCGAGCAGCCCGCCGCCGCCGACCGGCACGACCACGACGTCGGGGACGAAGCCGAGCTGCTCGATCACTTCGAGGGCGACCGTGCCCTGGCCGGCGACCGTGCGGACGTCGTCGAACGCCGGCACGAGGGTCGCGCCCGTCCGCTGGGCGTCTTCGTTGGCCGCGGCGAAGGCGTCTTCGTACGTTTCGCCGACCACGATGACCTCGATGTGCGCGCCGCCGAGCGTCGCGATGCGTTCGCGCTTCTGCCGCGGCGTCGTCCCGGGGACGTACACGCGGCCGGTGGCGCCGAGCCGCCGGCACGCGTACGCGACGCCCTGGGCGTGGTTGCCGGCGCTGGCGCAGACGACCCCGAGCGCACGGGTGGCTTCGTCGAGCTGGACGATGAAGTTGTAGGCGCCGCGGATCTTGTACGACCGGACGGTCTGCAGGTCCTCGCGCTTCACCCAGACCTGCGCGTCCACCCGGGACGACAGCCGGGCGCTCGGCTCCAGCGGCGTCCGGGTCACCACCCCGGCCAGCCGCTCGGCGGCCTTCTCGATCGTCGCCGCGGTCACCGTGTCGATGTCGTGCACCCCGGTGAATCTACGACTCGCGCGTGCCGGGCAACCGCGCGGGCCTCCGGGCGCATCAAAGGGGTGACGAACGAGATGGGGGGCGCCGATGGATGCCGGATTCACCGAGTACGCGACCGCGCGGGCGGCGTGGCTGCGCAAGGTCGCGTACTTGCTCTGCGGCGACTGGCACCGGGCCGACGACCTGGTCCAGTCGGCGATCACCCGGCTCTACGCGAACTGGCCGCGGGCCTCCCGCGCCGGCAACCTCGACGGCTACGCACGCCGCACGCTGGTCAACACGTTCCTGGCCGAACAGCGGACGTCCTGGTGGCGACGGGTCGATTTGCGCGAAAAAGACCACGACCCGCCGACGCCCCGGGCGGACGTCGAATTGGCCCTGGACCTGCGGGCGGCGCTGGAGCGGCTGCCGGCCCGGCAGCGCGCGACGGTCGTCCTGCGCTACTTCTGCGACCTCCCGGTCGCGGAGACCGCGCGGGCACTGGGCTGCTCCGAAGGCACCGTCAAGAGCCAGACCGCCAAAGCCGTGGACTCGCTTCGCGAGCTGCTGCGCGAACCGATCCGGGAGGGACGGGCATGACCGACCACGAGCTGGCCACCAAGCTGAAGGAACTGGCCGAAACGCCCGCCCCGCCGCCCCGGATCGACCTCGACCGCGCGCGCCGGCTCGGCGGACGCCGTCGGCGGGTCCGGACCACGGCGCTGGTCCTCGGCTGTGCCGCGGTCGTGACGGCCGGCGGCGTGACGGCGGTGTCGCTGTTCCGGCCGGTCCCGCCACCGGCGACCCCGCCGGTGGCCACGGCGCCCGCGCCCAGGTCCGTCACGCCGGTGCCCACCGACAACCCGATGGTGGCGAAGGCGAGCTTCGGCTGGGTGCCCGAGCAGATCAAGGGCATCGAGTACGCCGTCGGCGAGCACGGCGACACCGTGCTGGCCGTCGGCCAGGGCGAGCTGGCGCCGATGATCTGGTTGGCGGTTTACGACCAGGATCCGCCCCTCCCGCGCGACCTGGGCGGACAGCCGACCCGGATCCCGGTCCGGATCGGCGACCGCGACGGCTACTGGCTCACGACCGACCCGGACGACCCGCTGAACCACCGGAACGCCTACCTGCAGTGGCAGGCCCCGGACGGCCGGTGGGCCCGGCTGAACGCGTACTACCTCGCGGTCCCGGACCTGCAGCAGGTGCTGATGCGGGTCGCCGGCGACGTCAAGTTCGGCACCCGGGCGGTGCCGCTGCCGCTGCACATCACCAGCCTGCCGGACACGTTCCGCCTCGGCGACGCCTACCTGCGGCGCCGCGGCGACCGGGACGGCGTCCCGTGGCACCTGGTGCTGCAGTACACGTCGGACGGCGCGCTGGTGACGATCAACGTCTCGCCGCCCGGCGGCGTGCCCGACGGCCTCGGCGAACCGCAGTGCGTGACGAAGAACGGGCTGAAGGCCTGCGTCTCGTTCAACCAGCCGAAGATCGGCGGCATCACCGCGAAGGAGCTCCTGAGCCGGATCACCGTGCTCGGCCCGGACGAGGCGAAGTGGACCACGCACGTGATCGGGTGATCAGCGCGGCGGCGCCTGCGTGTGCTCGGTCCAGCGGGTCCCGTCCCACCACCGCAGGACGCCGGGGGCGGCGGGGTGGGTGTACCAGCCGGGCGGCGGCCCCTGGGGAGCGGACGGCTGGGCGCTCACCGGCGCGGGGTAGGCGTTGCCGCGGCTCTCGCCCCCGCGGTCGTGGAGGCTGAGCTTGTGCCCGCACGCCCGGCAGTTCGGGGTGAAGGCCTGCACGACCGCGACGCCGCCCGCCGTCGCGACGTTCGCCCAGAGCTTGCCCTGCCGGCGCCCGAACTCGGCGACCGCCGAGTTGGTGCACCGCTTGCAGTTGCTGCAGCCCGTCCGGACCCGTTCGGCCATGGCGACCCCCCGACGAGGACGTCGCCGGTCCGCGGTACGCCGTTACCGGGTGCTCAGCCCTTGGGCACCGCCGGATAAGGGACGAAGGTGCTGGTGTTCTCGTCCACGGTGAGCTGCTTGCCGATCGTCGGGAAGGCGCGCTGCGTGCACGCCGGCCGTTCGCAGACTTTGCACCCCATCCCGATGGGCGTCGCGGCGGCGGGCTCGTCCAGGTCGAGGCCGGTCGAATAGACGAGCCGCCCGGCGTGGCGCAGTTCGCACCCCAGCCCGACCGTGAACGTCTTGCCCGGGCTGCCGTAGCCGCCGATGTTGCGCGACACCGTGCGCGCGATCCAGAAGTAGCTCTTGCCGTCGGGCAGGGTGGCGATCTGGGTGAGGATCTTGCCCGGCTGGGTGAAGGCCTCGTAGATGTTCCAGAGCGGACACGCCCCGCCGACCCGCGAGAAGTGGAACCCGGCCGCCGACTGCCGCTTCGACATGTTCCCGGCCCGGTCCACCCGCACGAAGGAGAACGGCACCCCGCGCTGCTTCGGACGTTGCAAGGTCGAGAGCCGGTGGCAGACCGTCTCGAAGCCGACGCCGTAGTGGTCGCAGAGCCGCTCGATGTCGTAGCGGAACCGCTCGGCCGCGGCCAGGAACGGCCCGTAGGGGAGGATCAGCGCCCCGGCGAAGTAGTTCGCCAGGCCGACCCGGGCCAGCGACCGGGCGGCCGGGCCGGAGAACGCCCACGAGTCGGCCAGCTCGGTGATCAGGTCGTCGTACTCGAGCAGCGCGATCTGCGAAGCCATCCGGAACGCCTGCTGCCCGACCCGCAGGCTGGGCGCCAGCCGCAGCACCCGCGTCACCGGCTCGTAGCGGTGCTGCTGACCGGCGCCTTCGTCGATGCCCTCGCTGGTCACTTCGACGCCGTAGCGCTGGGAGAGGCGTTCCTTCAGCGCGCCCAGCACCTGCCCGCGCTGCAGCGGGATGTCCGCGGCCATCTTCTCGGCCCGTTCGTCCAGCTCGGCGACATAGTTCTCGCGCTCGTAGAAGAAGTCGCGGACCTCCTCGTGCGGCAGCGGCGCGGCGGCGCTGCCGTGCAGGCCCAGGCCGTTTTCCGTGGTCAGGGCGGCGGTGCTCTCGACGGCGTTGCGGTAGCTGCGGTGCAGCTTGACCAGCGCCTGCGCGATCGCCGGGAGGTTCGTGGCCAGGTCGTTGAGCTCGCTGGTCGTGACGTCGACGCCGAGAACCTCGTCCAGCAGGGCTTCCTTGACGTCGGCGACCAGGCGGGACGTGTCGTTGTTGGCGAAGAACTCGGTGTCGACGCCGAACGCCTGCGTGATCCGCAGCAGGACCGGCACGGTCAGCGGGCGGGAGTTGTGCTCGATCTGGTTGAGGTAGCTCGGTGAGATCTCCAGCACACGAGCGAGATCGGCCTGGCTCATCGAGCGGCTTTCGCGGAGGTGCCGCAGCCGCGCGCCGGCGAAAGTCTTCTCCATTCGTGCCCTCCTTTCCGGAAGGTTTCCGGTCCTGAACGGTTACGTGAACGGTCAAGAACGCGGATTTTCGATCACTTGCGAACCAGCGGATTCGCAACCTTTGCAAGGAGCGTACGGACCCTTCGCACAAATTGGCAAATTGGACAACTGGACCTCGTTTTCGCTGGCGTGTCAGGGTCAGGCCAAGCAAGGCGAGCAATCGCAAACTTCGCAACACCGGGAGATCCGATGACGGAACAGGCCAAGCAGGCGGCCGCGGAGCTGGCCGCGCAGTGGGCGAACGACCCCCGCTGGGCGGGCGTGCAGCGCTCCTACTCGGCCGAAGACGTGATCAAGCTGCGCGGCAGCGTCGTCGAGGAGCACACCCTGGCCCGCCGCGGCGCCGAGAAGCTGTGGGACCTGCTGCACACCGAGGACTACGTCCACGCGCTGGGCGCGCTCACCGGCAACCAGGCCGTCCAGCAGGTCCGCGCGGGCCTGCAGGCGATCTACCTGTCCGGCTGGCAGGTCGCGGCCGACGCCAACCTGTCCGGCCAGACCTACCCGGACCAGAGCCTCTACCCGGCCAACTCGGTGCCGGCCGTGGTCCGCCGCATCAACAACGCGCTGGGCCGCGCGGACCAGATCAACTGGGCCGAGGGCAACACCGACATCGACTGGTACGCCCCGATCGTCGCCGACGCCGAGGCCGGCTTCGGCGGCCCGCTGAACGCGTTCGAGCTGATGAAGGGCATGATCGCCGCCGGCGCCGCGGGCGTGCACTGGGAAGACCAGCTCGCGTCCGAGAAGAAGTGTGGTCACCTCGGCGGCAAGGTCCTCATCCCGACCAAGCAGCACGAGCGCACGCTGAACGCCGCGCGTCTGGCCTCCGACGTGCTGAACGTGCCGACCCTGGTCGTCGCCCGTACCGACGCCCAGGCCGCGACGCTGCTGACCAGCGACGTCGACGAGCGCGACCAGCAGTTCCTCACCGGCGGCCGCACTGCCGAGGGCTTCTACGAGGTCCGCAACGGCATCGAGCCGTGCATCGAGCGCGGCCTGGCCTACGCCCAGTACGCCGACCTGCTCTGGATGGAGACCTCGGAGCCGGACCTCGAGGTGGCGCGGAAGTACGCCGAGGCGATCAAGGCGAAGTTCCCGGACCAGATGCTGGCCTACAACTGCTCGCCGTCGTTCAACTGGAAGAAGCACCTGGACGACGCGACGATCGCGAAGTTCCAGCGCGAGCTCGGCCACATGGGCTACAAGTTCCAGTTCATCACGCTGGCCGGCTTCCACGCGCTGAACTACTCGATGTTCGACCTGGCGCACGGCTACGCCCGCGAGGGCATGACCGCCTACGTCGACCTGCAGGAGCGAGAGTTCGCTTCGGAGAGCCGCGGCTACACCGCGACCAAGCACCAGCGCGAGGTCGGCACCGGCTACTTCGACAACGTCGCGACGGCGCTGAACCCGGAGAGCTCGACCACCGCGCTCAAGGGCTCCACCGAAGAAGCCCAGTTCCACTGATCCCGGCCGCGGCCCGACGGCGGTAACCCCCACCGTCGTCAGGCCGCGACCTTCCCCTTCTTCCCTTCCCTGCCCACAGCTCGCGGAGGCACCCCATGGTTGATCGGCTGAACTACCGCATCGAGGTCACCGGCCCGGTCGAGGGCCGGTTCGCGGAGATCCTGACCCCGGCGGCGCTCGACTTCCTGGCCAAGCTGGACAACACGTTCGCCGGTCGCCGGCGCGAGCTGCTCGACGCCCGCCGCACGCGGCGCGAGGAACTGCAGTCCGGCGAGAAGCCGCTCGGCTTCCTGCCCGAGACCCGCCGGATCCGCGACGACGAGTCGTGGCACGTCGCCCCGACCGCGCCCGGTCTGGAGGACCGCCGCGTCGAGATCACCGGCCCGACCGACCGCAAGATGACGGTCAACGCGCTGAACTCCGGCGCCAAGGTCTGGCTGGCGGACTTCGAGGACGCGACGTCGCCGACGTGGCACAACGTCATCGACGGCCAGATCAACCTCTACGACGCGATCCGTCGCAACATCGACTTCACGACCGAGGCGGGCAAGCGCTACACCATCGGCGACGAGCCCGCGACGATCGTCGCGCGCCCCCGCGGCTGGCACCTGGTGGAGAAGCACATCCGCATCGACGGCCGTCCGGTGTCGGCCAGCCTGGTCGACTTCGGCCTGTACTTCTTCCACAACGCGCGCCAGCTGCTCGCCCGCGGCGTCGGCCCGTACTTCTACCTGCCGAAGCTGGAGAACCACCTCGAAGCGCGCCTCTGGAACGACGTCTTCCTGCTGGCCCAGCGCGAACTCGGCATCCCGCGCGGCACGATCCGCGCGACCGTGCTGATCGAGACGATCACCGCCGCGTTCGAGATGGACGAGATCCTCTACGAGCTGCGCGAGCACGCGGCGGGCCTGAACGCCGGGCGCTGGGACTACATCTTCAGCCTGATCAAGAACTTCGCCGCGCACGGCGCCGACTTCGTCCTGCCGGACCGCGCGCAGGTCACCATGACCGTGCCGTTCATGCGGGCCTACACCGAGCTGCTCGTGCGCACCTGCCACCGGCGCGGCACGCACGCCATCGGCGGCATGGCCGCGTTCATCCCGAGCAAGGACCCGGAGATCAACGCGACCGCGATCGAGAAGGTCCACGCGGACAAGGAACGCGAGGCCGGCGACGGTTTCGACGGCTCCTGGGTCGCCCACCCCGGCCTGGTCCCGGTCTGCCGCGAGGTCTTCGACAGCGTGCTCGGCGGCTGGCCGAACCAGCTCGGCAAGCTGCGCGAGGACGTCCACGTCACCGCCGAGGACCTGCTCGACGTGGCCAGTGCCGGTGGCGAGGTCACCGAAGCCGGCGTGCGCGCGAACATCAACGTCGCGCTGCGGTACGTCGACGCGTGGCTGCGCGGCACCGGCGCCGCGGCGATCCACAACCTGATGGAGGACGCGGCCACGGCGGAGATCGCGCGCTGCCAGGTCTGGCAGTGGATCCGCAACGGCACGAAGCTCGAGGACGGCACGGCGCTGACCCGCGAGCTGGCCGTCGAGTTCCTGAACGACGAACTCGCGTCGGTGCGCGCCGAGCTGGGTGCGGGCAACCGCCTCGACGACGCGTACGAGATCTTCACCGAAACCGCGCTGGGCGAGAAGCTGCCGAGCTTCCTCACCACGGGTGCCTACGCGCGGTACCTCACGGACGCCCGGTAGCAGGGGCCCCGCCCGCCCCTACCTGACGAGGGGCGGGCGGATTCCACACTGTTGGGATGGTGTGGGTCCGGACCGGTCCGGTGACGGCGGCTCCCCGTCACCGGACCGGTTCATTTCCGGTCAGGAGATCGCGTACGCCCGGATCACCGTCTGCTGGACGGTGTTCCCCTCGTCGTCCGACGCCTTCGCCCGCAACGAGACGAAACCGCTCGCCGGATTCCGGACCGCGACGGTCCAGTAGTCCCCGGTCCGCAGGGTGATCGCGGGCTGCCAGGTGCGTCCGTCGTCCGTGGACGTCTCGACGGCGAGCTTGCTGCCGGCCCCGCCGCCTTGCCGCTCGACGAACGCCGGGAACGTGAAGACCCGGCCGCCCGGTGCGCGGTTGCGGAGGTCGACCGCCGGGTCGAACCGCGCGGTGAGCAGCGGCAGCGCCTTGCCGTCCGCGGCCGCCGACGAGCGGAAGCCCCACTCCGCCGACACGTCCGTCCACAGCGGCCACCAGTCGGCGTGCCGGTGGACGTCCGCGGAGAGCCGGTAGGCGCCGTCGGCGTCCGGCACCGGGATCCGGGCCATGCCCGGCTCGCCCGGGGGCACCGGAATCGCCACGCCGTCCTTGGCGAGGCTCACCGAACCGGTGTCCCCGACAAGCGGCTCCGGCGTGCGCGGCCGCCCGGCGGCGTCGCCGAACAGCGGCAGCCACATGTCGAAGACGCCGTCCTTGCGCCAGGCCCACGGCCGCGGCTGCTCGCCGGAGTGGGTCACGGTCAGCCCGCGCAACGACGGCCCGGCCACGGCCTTGTTCCACGCGAGCCGGTACTTGCGGCCCGCGGCGAGGTCGAGCTGTTCCGTCAGCTCCCCGAAGTGACTGGCGGTCCACATCGTCTCCCACCGGCCGGGGGAGTAGTACTCGGTGCGTTCCTGCTGGTCGGCGACGGGTTCGGTGTAGCCGTAGCCGACCATCCGGCCGAAGAACTCGCGCCCGGCGACGTAACGGATGGTCGAGGGGACGTTGTCGTGGTAGGCGGTGCGCACCTCGGCGAGGTCGCGCGTCTCCGGCCGCTGCACGCGGGCGGCCGTCACTGCCCGCTCGACGCCGTCGCCGAGCTCGTAGCGGAAATTCGGCGACGGACGGCTGACCACCGTCGCCGAAGCGTCGCCCGTCTTCGCCAGCTCCGCCAGCCGCCGCCCGGTGACCGACACCCCGCTCCAGATCGTCGGCATGGTCAGCGCCGGAACACCGCCGCCGAGCACCGTGGCCGCGGCCGCGTCGCCCGACACGGAGACCAGGCCGAGCTTCGCCCCGGCGTGCTCGACGTTCGCGAGCCGCTGGTAGGCCTCGCCGATCGACGTGTCCGGCGGCAGCTGGATGACCACGAGCTTGCCGTGGGCGTCGATCCCGGCCAGGTCCGCCGGCGTGCCGGCCCCACCGGACACCACCGGCAGCGTGCTGCTGCCGGCCGGCGCGGCCGACTCCAGCCACGTGCCCCGGACCGCGAACGGCTTGCCGTCGTCCGCGGTCAGCTCGAGGTCCGGTTCGGTGGCCCGGCGCTGCTGGCTGAAGGCGAAGGCGGCCGACGAGGTCCCCGGCACGGTCGCGGCGAAGGCTTCGTGGAAGCGCGGGTCGAGGTCCGCACCGTCCGAGAAGGTGCAGGAGCAGGCGTCGATCCGGCTGAGCCGCTGGGCACTGTACGTGCCGCCGCGCGCCGCGGGGTTGTCCGGCTCGATCGACATCGGTTTGCCGTCACGCGCGTCGAAGGTCTGCGTCACGTCGTGGTCGAGCGCCAGCTCCGGCAGGCTGATGAAGCTGTACGACGGCTCCCGCCCCGGCCGCGGCGTCTCGATCACGCTGTGCACGGCGTACCGGCCGCGCGGCAGCCGGTAGGTGCCGGCCTCGCCGAGGGTCACCGAGCCGGTGGTGAGGTCGACGATCGACACCGGCGGGTAGCCGGTCGGCGCCCACGGCTTGCCGTCGCGGTCGAGCAGGCCGATGGCCAGGTCGTACATCTCCCCTTCCTGCCGGACCGAGAGCGCGGTCCGGGTGCTGACGCCGTCACCGCGCGCGGTGAGGATGCCGGCGCGGGTGCCGGGCGCGCCGTCCTGGGCGGCGAAGGTGAGCTCCACCGGGGTGCTGCCGCCCGCGGGCACCGTGACGTTCGGCGGAAAAGTGACCAGGCCGCCGAGGTCGGTGGAGAGCGCCAGCGTGACCGGCGTGGTGGCGGCGTTGTACCAGGTGACCGTGGCCTTCTTGGTCGTTCCGTGGTTGGGCCATGGCAGGTACGCCGACGCTGCCCCGGTGGCGGTGACCGCCGTGGTCGTCGCGCGGGCGACGTCGACGCGGCCGGTGCCGACCGCCGCCGGTCCGGCGTCGACGGGCGTGGCGCTGCTGGTCAGGGCGGCCTTGAGCCGCTCGGCCGGCCAGTCGGCGTGCTGCTGGGCGAGGATCGCCGCCGAGCCCGCGACGTGCGGCGTCGCCATCGACGTGCCGTCCAGCGTCTGGTAGCCGTCGCCGACGGGTTCGCCCACGGGCGGGATCCCGGCCGGGCGTGCCGCGGTGATCGACTCGCCCGGGGCCGCGACGTCCGGCTTGGCCGCGCCATCGTCGGGCCGGGGACCACGGCTGGAGAAGGCGCTCAGGACGTCCTTCTTGGACACACTGGCCACGGCGAGCGCGGCGTCGGCCGCCGCCGGGCTCCCGACGGATTCGTCCTGGCCGGAGTTGCCCGCGGCGACGACGAACAGCGTGCCGTGGTCGCGGGTCAGGGTGTTCACGGCTTCGGACACCGGATCGGTCCCGTCCGACGGCCCGCCGCCCAGGCTCATGTTCACCACGCGGGCGTGCGCCTCGGTCACCGCCCACTGCATGCCGGCCAGGACGGCGTCGAAGGTGCCGTGGCCGGAGCCGTCGAGGACCTTGCCGACGGCCAGGGTGGCATCGGGCGCCACGCCCCGGTACTTCCCGCCCGACGCCGCGCCGGAGCCGGCGATCGTCGAGGCCACGTGCGTGCCGTGCCCTTGGTCGTCCTCGATGCTGCCCTTGCCGGTGAAGTCCTTGCTCGGGCCGACACGGCCGGCGAAGTCCGGGTGGGCGGTAGCGATGCCGGTGTCGAGCACCGCGACGGTCACGCCGCGGCCGGTGAGGCCCGCCTGCCACGCCGTGGGCGCGCCGATCTGCGGCACGCTCTGGTCGAGACTCGCCTGCACCTTCGCGTTCAGCCACACCTTCGCGGAGCCGGCCGTGAGCGTGGCGGGTTCGGTGGTGAGCCGGTTCCAGAACGCCGCGGCGCCGGACTTGGGCTCGTCGAGGGTGGTGTAGCCGAGCGCGGCCGGCCGCGCGGCCACGCCGGTCCGGGCGGCGACGGCGGGGCCCGCCTGCCGGACCAGCAGCGGCACGTGCGGCGTGCGGGCGTCGTCGTAACCCTGACGCAGCAGGCCGGTGACGTTGAACAGCTGCTCGTCGAGCCGCCCGGCGCGGACCAGCGCGGCGGCGTCGCCGGGCACGACGTAGCTGTCGCCGCGGCGGGTGTACTGCCGGAACGGCACCGGGCGGTCCCGGCGGGCGGGCAGCACCCGCACGTCCGTGCCGCCGACCAGCACCTGGTCGCCGGTGACCAGCGTGATCCGGACCGGCGTCCCTGCCTGCCCGTCCGCGCGCCCGTCCGCCGGGGCGGCCGCCGCGGCGGGTGCGGTGAGCACGCCCGCGGCCAAGGTCACCGCGACGACCGCGGTGATCGGTTTCCTCATGGAATGGTTCCTCACTGTCGGGTCCCCCGGTTCGTGGAACGGGCCCCGCGCGGCGGCGGGTTGCCCGGGATTTCCGGGACCCCGGGCAACCCCCGCGTCCGCGCACCCCGTTCGACAGGTGTGGGGGCAACGAGGAGGAACTGGTGAAACGGTCGGAAGAGGCGGGGTACCGCGACTACGTCACGACCCGGATGGAGGTCATGCGCCGCACGGCCTACCTCCTGTGCCGGGACTGGCACCTCGCCGACGATCTGGTGTCGATCACGATCGGCAAGCTGTACCGGCACTGGCCGCGGGCCAGCCGGGTGGCGTACCTCGACGCCTACGTGCGCCGGATCCTGGTGCGCACGTGGCTGGACGAGAAGGCCAGGGCGTGGCGGCGGGAGGAGCCGGCGGAGACGCTGCCGGAGCCGCCGGTGCTGCCCGCCGACGACGTCGTCGAACGGCTCGGCCTGCTGGAGCTGCTCGACGCGCTGCCGCCGCGGCGCCGGGCCGCGGTGGTGCTGCGCTACTACTGCGACCTTTCGATCGAGGAGACGGCCGAGATCCTCGAATGTTCGCCCGGAACCGTGAAGAGCCAGACCGCGCGCGGGCTCGACTCGCTGCGCGCGCTCGTCGCCGCGAGCCGGAATTGATGGAGGGAAAATGAGCAGGGAGCAGTTCGACGCGGCGATCGGCGTCGTCCCGCCGTCCACAGTGGACGTCGACGCGGTGCTGGAGCGTGAGCGCCGCCGCGCGCGGGTGCGCCGCGTGGCGAACCCGTGGGCCGCCGCGGGCGCGGGCGTCGCGGCGGTGGCCGCCGGCGCGGTGCTCGTCCTCGCCCCGGGTGATCCGGGGCCGAGCCCCGTGCAGCCGGGAGGGGCGCCGCCGCCCTCGTCGTCCGGCGCGTGCCGCCTCGCCCCTCGGCCGACCACGCCTCCGCTGAAGGAGCAGGTGAGCGTGGTGGCGGACCGGCTGACCACGGTGCTGACGGCCGCGGTCCAGCAGCGCGTCGCCGCGGGCACCACGCTGGGCGTGCACTCGCTGGGGGAGTATCCGAAGGGCACCCAGCACGGGCCGCTGTCCTTCTACCACGTCTTTTCCGCACAGGTGGAAAGAGACAGCACCTGCAGCGGGGGCGAGGACTACTTCACGGCCGCGGCCTCGACGGCGGAACACGCGCACAAGGGGAACGTCTGGGCCGTCGTCTCCCGGCTCGGCGGCAACGCCAGCCCGGCGACCGAGTGCGGCCCGGCGCCCGTGGACACGCAGGGCTCGTGCCGGCGCCGGACCGGACCGCACGGCGAGACGATCGTCGAGGAAACATTGACCATCACGGGCGGCGGCACGGCCAACCGGGTGAACGTCGCCAAGCTCGACGGCACCGGCATCATCGTCGAGGCGCAGAACACCGCCCGGGACGCGAAGCTGGGTGACCCGCCGGACATGCCGGCGCCGCCGCTGGACCTCACCCAGCTGGCGGAGATCGCGCTCGATCCGGGCCTGACGCTCTACCCCTGAGCGGCCAGCAGGACCTTCGCCGCCTCGCCGGCCGTCTCCGCTTCGCGCGGGTCGCCGGTGATGGCGGCGAGCACGGTCGCGCCTTCCATGAGTGAGAACAGCTGGTCGGCGAGACTCCGGTCGGGGACGAGGCCGCGCAGGTAGGCGCGGACCTCGTCCTTGTGCTTGCGGATCGCGGCGGCGATGCCCGAGGTGGGCTCCCCGAACTCGCCGAAGGAGTTCACGAACGCGCAGCCGCGGAACCCGGGCTCGGCGAACCAGTTCTTCAGCCAGGCGAACACGGCCAGGGGGTCGTCGCCGCGGGCGTGGACGAAATCGCGCAACGAGCCCCGCCAGCGTTCGTCGCGGCGAAGCAGGTACGCCTCGACCAGGTCGTTCTTCGCCGGGAAGCACTGGTAGAGCCGCTTGAGCGAGACGCCGGAGCGCTCGCGGACGGCGTCCATCCCGACCGCTTGCACGCCGTGGGCGTAGAAGAGGTCCTCGGCGGCCTCCAGCAGCCGGTCGGTCGCCTCCGTGGAATCCATGTCACCTGCCCTGGCGCTGAGAATGATCGTTCTCTAGTCTAGCGGGAGCCGTGGAGAACGCACGTTCTCCGCGATCGGAAAGGAGCTGTCATGACTCCACGCCCGCCGTTCCCGCCGTTCGACGAGGACACCGCGCGCCAGAAGGTCCAGGCCGCCGAAGACGCGTGGAACACCCGCGACCCGGAGCGCGTCTCCCTCGCGTACACCGAGGACTCGGTCTGGCGCAATCGCGACCAGTACGTCGTCGGGCGCGCAGAGATCGTCAGGTTCCTCACCGCGAAGTGGGAGCGCGAACTCGGCTACGCGCTGCGCAAGGAACTGTGGGGCTTCCGCGGCAACCGCATCGGCGTCCGGTTCCAGTACGAGTCCCACAACGCCGAGGGCCAGTGGTTCCGCAGCTACGGCAACGAGCTCTGGGAGTTCAGCGACGAAGGCCTGATGCGGCGGCGGGAGGCGAGCATCAACGACGTCGCGATCGCGGAGTCCGACCGCCGCATCTTCGGCCCGCGCCCGGAGTCCGAGCACGGCGTCCTGTTGCCGGTCTTCTAGATGGTTGATTCCGTGAAGATCACGTGAAGGAGGCCGCTGTGCGCGTGTGGGAGGAGGGTGTCCAAGATCGAACTGTGACGAAAGACCTGAA